>JASMKV010000301.1 GCA_030749035.1 Myxococcota bacterium
TGCCTCACGCAGCACGGTGGTCACCAGCCAAATGACCGATGGCAAGAACGTCTTCACCTGGCTTGAAGACTCGAGCTGGGACTTTGGCTCCTATGTGCTTGGCGTCACCATGCCGGTCTACGATTCCTATGGCACCATCAATGAAGCGGATATCGCTTTTAATGGCTATAATATCGCCGGGCCCTGGTCGACCACCAGCAGCAGCATGGCCTATACCGATATCGAAAGTGTCGCGGTCCATGAACTCGGGCACTACTTTGGCGCCCAACACGTGATTGGCGGCGAATCCATGTCCGAACCGCCAACCATGGCGCCATCGATTTTACCCGATCTACAAAGCCGCACTTTAAGTCTCGATGATCAAAAAGGTGTCTGTTTTCTCTACCCCGAAAGCACCTACGCCTGTAGCGATACTGATGACTGCCCAAATATCATCAATCCTTATGACCAATACGAAGGCCAACTCGCCTGCGAAAATAACAGCTGCGCCGGCGTTTCCGAGGCCACCGGCAGCGGCACCTTAGGTGATTCATGTTTCTCCAGCGGTGACTGCGCCGCCAGCTATTTCTGTCAGCCCACCAGTGACGGCTCGCGTTACTGCACCCAGGACTGCAACCCCAATGTCGCCGGTTCATGCCCTTCAGGTTTTGAATGCTATGGCTACGCCAATGCGGCCGGTGGCGCTTGTTTACCCGATGGTAATACCAGCAGCTCTTCGGGCTCTTCGGGGGGCGGTAGCGGCTCTGCAAGTGGCGAAACCGCCTACGGCTGCACCTGCGATTTGACCACCATTTGTGATGGCAATTGCCATTGCGATCCTGAGTGCCAATGCGATTGCGATCTCACCACCATTTGTGACGATAACTGCGGCTGTGATCCAGAGTGTAATGGTGGCTGTGCCAGCTTCGGCCCCAGCTCCACCGAACCCCAATGGCCCGGACCATGGCTCTACACCCTGGCTATTCTCGGTGTCCTTTTCTTGCTCCAGCGCAAAAAACTCAAATCATCTTAAGCCTTAAGAACATTGCGGCAAGCCCGGCAATATGGCAGTTTAGCAGCCCATGTTGGCACAATTAGACAAGGTATCCAAACGCTACGGACGCCAGTGGGCTCTGAACCAGCTTTCTTTGGACATCACCGCAGGGGAAACCCTGCTGCTGACCGGCCACAACGGTGCGGGCAAAACCACCTTACTGCGCTTGCTGGCCACGGTGATGCGCCCAACCCATGGCACCATTCAAATTTTCGGTCACGACAGCAAAACCGATTACGCCCAAATCCGCCCCGCCATTGGCCTGCTCTCCCATCAAAACCACCTCTACAATCAGCTCAATGCCTTCGAAAATCTCGAGTTGGTGGCCAAATTAAGCGGCAAATCGACGGAGAATATTCCTGGATTCCTTGAAGAGGTCGGCCTGCCGGTCAAGGGACAAAAAGTGGTGGCCCAGTATTCGGCGGGAATGAAACGCCGCCTGGCCATTGCCCGGATGCTTGTCCGCCAGCCCAAGCTTATCCTCCTTGATGAACCCTTTGGCCAACTCGATCCGGGCGGTGTTGAAATGATGGAGCACTTCATCCAACGCTGGCAAGAAGACACGACCTTGTTGATTGCCACCCACGATATTGATCGTGGCAAGAAGCTTTGCTCGCGCCACCTTCACCTGGAAAAAGGACAAAGCGTATGTCCCTAATTGAATCGACCAACAAGAGCCCTTCTCTCCTACAAACGGTTTGGCTCATCCTGCAAAAGGATTTACGCATCGAGTGGCGACAGCGCGCCCGCATTAACGCGACCGCATTTTTTGCCATCCTCACCCTACTGCTCTTTTCATTTGCGGCCGGACCACAGGCGGCGCTTTTGGAAAAGCAGGCTCCCGGCTACCTTTGGCTGGCTATTTTTCTGGCAAGCGTTTTGGCCTTAAGCGAATCCATGCGATTGGAAAACGACAACGAAGCCTTAGAGGGCTTAAGACTTCTATCAACAACCCCCTTGGCCATCTTTTTAGCGAAAGCAATTCTTAACTCTTTAATGCTCTGGAGTTTAGGGCTCTTGCTTTTACCCTTAAGTATCGCTTTTTACGATGCCCACATGGAACTTGGTCTGCACCAAGCAGCGCTCGTGCTCTTTTTAGGCTCTGCGGCCATCAGCGCGCCGGGCACCCTCTACGCGACGATCACTTCCAAACTACAAGCCCGAGAGGTACTTTTGCCCCTGCTCCTTTTCCCGGTGTTGATTCCTGGATTACTCGCCAGCGTCAAAGCCATGACCCTGATTTATACTGGCGACCCGATGCAGCAATTACCCAGCTGGTTGGCCTTGCTTTTTGGTTTTAATCTCATTTATTGGATAGTTGGTGGGCTTCTTTTTGGCCGCGTGATAGAGGAATAACCATGACATTCGTGTTTAACAAAGTGATACCTTTTTTAGCCTTAGGCCTGCTTTTTGTCGGTCACTATATGGGGCTCTTTGTCGCGCCAACCGAACGCATGATGGGTGATGTTTATCGCATCATTTACACCCATGTGCCCGCTGCTTGGATATGTCTTATTGCCTATACCTTAAGCTTTTTTGCCAGTGTCTATTATCTGATCCGAAATAAAATGGGCGCCGATACATTTGCCGAAGCCAGCGCTGAGGTCGGCGTGGTGTTTAACGCCATCCTTCTCATCACCGGCTCAATTTGGGGCAAACCCACCTGGGGCGTTTGGTGGACCTGGGATCCACGCTTAACCACCGCCGCCATCATGTTTTTTGCCTTCATCGGCTATTTGGCACTGCGCCGTTTTATCACCGAGCCTGAGCGCCGTGCTACTTGGGGCTCTGTCGTGGCGATTCTCGCCTTTATCGATCTGCCGCTGGTCTGGTATTCAGTCAAATGGTGGAACTCACTGCACCAATTACAATCAAGCCCACAAACTGTGGATGCAGCCATGGTCACCCCTTTACGCATCTCTGCTTTTGCCTTTCTTTTTCTCTATATTTGGATGGTGCATGTGCGTTACAAGATTGGCGTCAAACGCTTAGCGCTTGAACAAGCCACACCTGCACCCCTCGCCCAAGGAGCAACCCCATGATTGAAGGTGGCTGGAGTTTTGTTTGGAGCGCCTTTGCCATCAGCTGGCTTAGCCTCTTAAGTTACGGACTCTATTTATTCTTTGCCGCAACATCGGCTGATGATGAAAGTCAGAGCGAAGGATGAGCCCTGCACGGCAAAAACAGGTGATCGCCGTTGTTGCACTCTCTGTTGTGGCTGGAGTTTTGGCCTTCATCTCCTTAAGCGATATTGAGGACAATCTCGTGTATTATTGGGATCCAGTACAGCTTCTGGAAAAAGGCGAGCTGGCCAAAAAAGCCACCATACGCTTAGGCGGCGTCGTGCGCAAAGAATCGATTGACTGGAATCCAGAGACACTCAAGCTGCACTTTAAGGTCGGCATGACACCAAACGAAAAAGAAGAAGTGATCACCGTCCATTCCGTCGGCGCGCCACCACAAATGTTTCAAGAAGGCATGGGCGTTGTGGTCGAAGGACAATACGATGGTCAAATTTTTAAATCAGAGCGGGTTATGGTTAAACACTCTAATGAATATCGCGCACCCAAAGACGGTGAACGGCCGCAGGAAATTTATAAAACGCTTCTCCAAAACGAGACCTAAAAACGGTGCAGCATCAGGGTGTTCAAAAAATAAGTCTTAGTCGCTGGCTCTTCCTGCAAATGCTACAAGTGATCAAACTTGTCTGGCTTTTTGTGCTTGGTGGGCTTTTACAGGCCGTTTGGCGGAAAAAATTCGCCTGGCGTGCATTCTTTCTTAGCCTGATTTTACAAGTTAGCCTTATCGCTTTTTTAGGGCATACGTTTTTAAGTCAAAGCGTAGAGACACCGCCCAATCAAATGCTTGTCTTTTGGTGTCTCTGCGGACTTGTCACCCTCCTAAGCGGCTTTGTTTTAGGAAAATACAGCGCCCGATTAGGCTTCTGGGAAAGCTATGCCCTTAGTGCCACAACATTCTTTATTTTTGGACTGCATTTGGCCATCGGCTGGCCCAAACTGATGGGCCTCCCACCGGGGGGTGAATTGGCCTATGTGGAAGCCGTCTATAACTCCACGCCAGGCTTAAGACTGCTGGGCAGCATGTGGCAGCATTATTTTCTTTTAACCTGCATGCTTTCTTTTCTCTTGAATATTCTTGGTGGCTCCTTGGCTTTTATCTTTTTCCCTAAAGGTTATGGCTGGCAACCATCCTTTAAATTGGAATGGGAAATTGGCCGACAATATTTGAAAGCGCAAAAGCAAAGTGGCGCCAGCAGCACCGCCACAGTGGCCATACTTGGTATTGGCCTCGGCGTTGCCGCACTGCTCATCGTCACCGCACTCATGAGTGGTTACCAACAAGAAATCGAAGACAGACTTTTATCCACCAATGCGCATTTAGTCTTACAAAAATATGGCATTGATTTTGTCGAATATGATGCGATGGCCAAAAAAGTTGAAGCCCTTGATGATATTATTGCCGCCACGCCATTTACATTTAACGAGGCGATGTTAAGCGCAGAAGACAGAAGCTTTAGTGTTTTACTCAAAGGGCTTGATCCTGACACCGCGCATAAGGTGACCTCTGTTGCAGAAAATATATGTGTTCCTCGTGCAAAAACATGTGTGCCGTTCAAAGACTCCAAAGTCAGCACCATCTTAGGTGAGATGCTTCACACCAAAAATAAGCTTCCACAAATTATTGTCGGCATTCAACTCTTTCGCAAACTTGGTCTCAACATTGGCGACACTCTAAAACTTACAACGCCGGTCGGCATCGCTGGGGCACGAGGTAACGCCCCAAGACGTATCGCTTTTCGTTTAGCTGGTGCCTTTCGCTCGGGCATGCATGAATTTGACTCTCGACTTGTCTACGTCAATTATCAATCCGCACAACACCTGATGGGGCTTGGACAAGCGGTCAATGGTTTAGAAATGCGCATCGCTTCACCGCAAAATGCTCAAGCCATTGGCGAACAAGCGCTCTCGGCAGTCGGCCGTTATCCCTACCGTGTGACCGATTGGCGCGAACTCAATCACGGCATATTTACAGCCCTACAACTACAAAAAGTCGTGATGTTTCTTGTTCTGACTTTTATTATCATCGTCGCTGCCTTCAATGTTGCCTCGACACTTTTTATGGCTGTGGTGGCCAAAAATCGTGAGATCGCCGTGCTCAAAGCCATTGGTGCGCACGATGCCACGATTATGAAAATTTTTGTATTGGAGGGATGGATCTTAGGGCTCGTCGGCACCCTTGTCGGTTTGGTCATGGGCACTCTTCTGGCACTTTTACTTGGGCAGCTTGATATCCAGATTGCCGCCGATGTCTATATGGTCGAAGCCCTGAGAATAAAATTAGAATGGGTTGAAATCGCTTTTACCGCTTTTTCCGCGCTTCTTATCTCGCATTTAGCGACGCTCTATCCAGCCCTTAAAGCGGCCCACACACTGCCCGCCGAAGCGATGCGTTATAACTAAGACTGGTTTTTAAAAACAAAGGCTTTGAGTTCTTCTAAAAGTGCTTTGGCTTCCTTCGGCATGTCTTTGCTCAAATCCTTTTGTTCTAAAGGGTCAGCCTGCAAATCAAAAACCTGCACCACATCTTTATCGAAAGAAACTGAAGGAAAATATTTTCGATCCTTCACGTAACGATTAAACCAGGCTTCATCGGCAGGACGCTGCCAAATCACTTTATAACGCGGTCCAATAATCGCTTGGCGGCGAATACCAAATTCATTGTATTCCGAAATGACCCGTGGATTTTTTTCTTTTGGTCCTAACATCGATTTCCCGGGAATACTCTTCCAGGGCGTTCCGGCCAACTCGGCTACCGTCGCAACCACATCCAAGGAATCGGCAAGTCGGTCATCAACACCAGGTGTTATTTTGGGTCCCGCCACAATCAGCGGAACCTTAATGACTTCTTCCCAGAAATGGTGGGCGTGCAAATAAAAGCCATGCTCGCCAAAACCCTCACCATGATCTGCAGAGATCAAAAAAGTGCTTTTATCATAAAGCTTCATGCGCTTTAGCCCATCAAAAAGCTGTCCAAGCGCCAGATCTGCATAAGCAATTCCCGCATCATAAATGGCCAACATCGACTGGCGCTCAGCCAAAGAATAATCATTATCGTATTCCCAAAGGGCACGCCTACGAATCTTACCCTTGTGGTTGCCAAGAAACTTTTTCTCAAGTTCTGGCGGTGCATAATAAGGGTCGTGGGGATCGACAAGAAAGAGAAAAACAAAGAGCTTGTCTGCTTTGACATCCTCAAGCCATTCAAGTGTTCTGGCAATCAAGAATTCACCCGTAGGCAAACCATTATACGTCTTGCCCCTCACCTTTTTCGTGTAGGTGTTTGTTGGATCCCGAAAAACATCAAAGCCCTTTTGCAGACCTGCTAAGGAACCACCGTTACCGTTGGCCACAAAACCGGCTGTTGTCCAACCTGCTTGCTTTAAATGCTGCGCTAAAGTCCTCACGTCTTTCGGCAGTTTGGTTTTTGCTGTTTCCGTACGATGTCGTGAAGCGTTTTGACCGGTCAGAAAAGAGGCCGTCGACGGCCTGGTCCACGGCGCATTCACATAGACACGCGTATAACGTTTGCCGACTTTTGCGAGTGCATCCATATTGGGTGATGTCGGCTTATCGTAGCCATAGGAACCCATGTGATCGGGCCGCATCGCATCAACCAATGTCAAAAATATAATTTCGTTTGGACGAGCCTCTGCGACAGTAGAAAAAAGCAAAGCCAAAAAGGCAAAACAGGTGGTGTTCAATTTCAACATGGGCGCATATCACCACTGCCCGGCCTAAGAATCAAGACCTTTGCACAAAACGTAATGCGGTTCCCCTTTGTGTCCGCTTATAACTTTTGGGGACGATATCCTTGACTTCAGGGCACTCAAAAACCGCATCCACATTAATGCATCTGATTTTCTCCCACATCGAGTCATCGATGGCGTTTAAAATGCGGACTTCATGGCCCTCACAATCAAGCTTGAGCACATCAATTCTTTTATGCTTAGCCAAAACCTCGTGCAAAACCGTCATGATGTCGATGCACTCGACTTCGACTTTTTCTGCTGATTCCAGGTCGAGCGCACTGTATACGCCAGAAGCCTCAAGCCCCAATGTTGCCACACCGCTAAAATCGCTTACGGCGCACTGTTTTAAGCTCACATTCTGTGCATATGATGCTAAATTATCTTCAAGCTTCTTGAAGGTGGTTGGTGCTGGCTCATACGCGTAAACATGGGTCTGCTGATTTCTACTCAAAAAATAAAGCGCACTCAAACCAATATTCGCGCCCACATCAATCACCACTTCGCAGGATTTTGGGGCGTAATAATCTTCTCTGGCAAAAATGAGATTAAGGGTCGAAAGGTCAGCCACATGATGCAAACGTATTTTTGTTGGCCCTGATGGTGTGCGTAAATGTAGATCTCGTGGATAAACATCCCTCGAAAGCAATTCATCTTTGAAAATTTGCCACGGGTGCTCGTGCACAAGGGGAAACCGGCAAATGGCCCGAAAATTTTCCAACATCGTAAACTGATAAAGGAAATTTCCCAGAGATCGTTTACCAATACGCACCATAGGCCCGATGTAGGACATGTTTCTTAAGCGCACAAGTATCCTGCAACATTTGCGGCGCAATAATTTATGCCATTTTTTTGGGAAGCTTAAAAACCCATGGTAGAAGCTTTTCAATGCGCCAAAGTACTATAATCTTGAGTCTTTTTGCTTTTTTCCTGCCTGTTCTATACCCGCAAATAAGCTCGCAAGCGCATCCGCAACATCTGTCCAAAAAGGCTGCACAAGCTGACACGGTGCATCGAACCGCCAAGACGCCGCATATTGTCGTGTTAACCGTCGACACCCTGCGGGCAGATATGCTCGGCTTTAGCGGCGGCCCGGCCAAAACCCCCAACATTGATGCACTGGCCGCACAAAGCTGGGTTTTTGCCAATTGTATTTCCTCATCCATGCTGACAAGCCCATCGCACGCCTCTATTTTTACCTCGCTCTATCCACGTGACCATGGCGTTTACGACAATGCCAGCGGTATCCACGACAACATCACCACCATCGCTGAACATGTGAAACGTTTCGACTATGCCACCGGGGCGTTGATCAATTTTCCTCACCTCAACCCTGAAATCTCAAATCTTGGTCAGGGTTTTGATAAAATCATCCCTGCCAGACCTGAAGAACGCCGCGCCGAACTGACAACTTCCTTAGCCCTCAATATTTTTGACCGCCTCCCGAGCGAAAAATCCAAATTTCTTTGGTTACACTATGTCGACCCTCACGCCCCTTACGATGCGCCGCATCACAATCATGATGGGCACGATGCACAAACCCCCATCACCAAAGCCATTGACAATGCGCCTGGATTCCAAAAGCATAATCAATGGTTTAAAAAGGCCTTTAGCAAATACAAAACCACTGAGGAACTCGTCGAGCGCTATATTGCTGAAATCGAGTATTTTGACCTGGGTCTTGGACAACTTATAAGCGGCTTAAAGAAGCGCGGTGTCTACGATGATACGATACTGGTTCTCACCTCCGATCATGGCGAAAATCTAGGCGAGCATAATCTCTATTTTCACCATGGTGGCCTCTATCGCTCAACCACGCACGTCCCCCTTATCATGAAAGCGCCAGGCCAATCAGGAAGCAAAGATTTTTCACTCACGCAAAATATTGATATTGCCCCCACCATTCTTGATCTTGCCGCCATCCCCTACTGGCAAGGTATGCGCGGACGCAGTTTAGCCGCACAAATCCAAGGCAATCAGCCCCCCAGAGACTTTGCCTTCTCTGAGCACATGCACGGTCAGCTGGTGTCGATTCGGACTTTAAACCATTCCTTAATTTTACACCGGGAGAACTCTTCGCAGTTCCCCAACTATCCCTTTCAAGCCGGGCATATGGAGTTTTACGACTTAACCCACGATCCCAAAGAGCAACACACTCTCAAGGCCGATTCACCTATCGCACAAAATTTAAGATCTGTTCTCGAAAATTATCTGGAGCATGGTCCAAAATGGAAAAGTCAAAACCAGTTTGCCCTGGCTGAAGACAGCCTGCGCGCTCTGGGCTATATCGAATAAGCCCGCATCCATCCCAAAAAAAAACCGGGAGCTTAAACTCCCGGCTTCTTTCTTTTAGATTAAAGGGCTTAGTGATAGATAATCGTATTAGCCACCAATCTTACGGATGACCGACATGGCTGTATCATGCAGGGTCTTAGAAATATTACTTAACATCTGCAGCGTTTGTTGTTGCTTTTGCAACATATTCTGCAGATCAACATTGGCAAGCTGGGCATCGTCACCAACACTGTTGAGCTTTTCTTCCCATTTTTGAATCTCGTTATCCAAAGCATCAGGGGTATTACAGCCGGCTGGTGGTACACCTCCGGTCATACCGAGCTCTAAACGCATCGCATATTCTTCATCACTGCAATTTAGAGAATCACGGAAAGCTTTTTGCGCTGCTTTTTTGGAGCCAAAGATTTCAATCGCCGTTTCACTGTTGTAGCCGTCCTTCGCGACATCCTTATTGATATCACGGGTGCTTCGATCCATACCAAGAAGAATTTCATTGGCCCAGGCATCGTTGACCGGCCCCATGGCCGCCGCAACAACATCTTCCCAACTGGACTTCGTATTGATACCTAAATCCACTTTGTAGTTGGGTGTACTAAAAGCTTCTTCAATTAAAGCGATATCATCTTTATGTAGATTATGGCTCGCTGTTTCATTTTCAGGATCATTCTTATATAAATCAAAGTCCTTCCATGCTTTCTCCGCATCGTATGCGCAACCATCCTTACCATAATTTTCATAATGCTTGGCCATGTCATTACAGCCACCCTTGCCATAAACACCATCCTTCACACCACAATCGCCAAGATAAGCTAAGAAACCAGCAAATTCTGTGAGGGCCTTATTTAAGTCGCTTGTCTTACCCGACTTAAATGCCTTCTTGAGAAGCTTGCGAAGGTCCTTGGGCAATTCGGTAATGCCAAATTTTTCTTCAATGCGCTTCATCACCGTATCCATGCACTCTTTGGCCGTACGGGTTTTAGCAAGTTCGTTGATGCCTTGTGTTAATGGATCGCTGCTGTTTTGAGATAACCATTTGTTCAATTTGGCTTGCGATTTCTTGGTAAGGTTGCCGTCCTTATCCTTTTTCAAACCATTATAGAATTCCGTAAACTTGACCTGAAAATCACGCATATCGGTTAAATGATTACGAATCAGTTTCTTCAATTCATTAAAATGACGTACTTTTTGTGCGTAAAAATGCAGGTCCTTGGTGTTCTCCATATAGGCATCACGCAACACCGCTTGCACCAGTGCATTGATATCGACCATGGCTCCTTTTTCAAGGGCCATGGTGCCAACAAATTCAGCCCAGCGGGAAGACAGGCCTAAGGTCATGCTGGTGCTGCCATTTTTTCCAAGCAGGGCAGCAAATTCCCCGCCCAAACCTTTAAGCTGAGCCGCATACGCGCTGTGTACAAGACCTTGTTCGCTCTTGGTCTGTAATCCAGTGCCTTGACCGCCAGATTTACCATAAGGTGCATCCGCGCCACACTTAAAATGACCTACTTGATCGGCAGGCTCAGTGTTCTCGTTGGACGCCAGATCACATTCAGCTGGAAGTTCTTTAGAGTTACAGGTTGCAGTGTTGGGATAAGTTATTGAAATACCACTAAGTAGTGGATTAACAGCATTGGGGGCCATGCCATACTCCTATTTATTCTATTATTTTGTTAAACGAACCCTATCGCTAAGACTCGTCATTAATTGCAAATTTTCGTACTTATAGGGGCTTCTTGAGCTTCTGTATTAAACATACGCAACTGTTTTTTGCCTGGTTGTTTTTTTTCCCGGCTTTTTTAAAAAGTTATAAATTTAAAAAGGATGGCGCAAATTTGCTCTTTCCATCCTCTTGTGCTTACCTTCCCTACGGTTGAGAGGAACATGCAAGAGGTGATCGAGATCACAGTAAACAGTACAAGTGTTGCCGCTGAAAAAGGCAAGAGTCTGCTGCGTGCCATATTGAAAGCAAAACTTCCCATCGCCACCTCCTGTGGCGGGCAAGGTTCATGTCATTTGTGTCGTCTTACGGTTCAGCAAAGTGATCAAGAACTCTCCCCGCCAAACGAAATCGAGATAAAAGCTTTAGGTAATGTGTGCATTCAGTCCGGGATGCGCTTGGCCTGTCAAATTATGGTTCATGCTCCTTTGACGGTGGACGTTCCTCCATTGCGCAAAAAACGAAAGAAACGCTGAAATGTACCCACGCCAATATATTCTTATTATCTTATTCCTTCTGCTGGCGCTGCCTCTTAAAACAAACGCGCAGGTATCCGCGGAAACAACGCCTTTCGACATCCAAAAACTCGGGGATAATTTTACGGCCGAAGCAAAAGAGATAGGCGAAATTCAAACTTACTTGCGCATCAAAAATTATGCCGAAGCAGAAAAGCGACTCGAGACCCTCTCATCGCCTGCGGCAAAGCTCCTAAAAGCACGGTTTTTTCGTCTGAATGGCGATCTTGCTTCCGCCCAAAAAGCCTTGCGTGAACTTTCTCAACATGAGCACATTAAATCGCTTGTGCAGCTTGAGGCAGGGCTCGTCGCCTTAGCCACAAAAGAATACGCCCAAGCGACGACCATTCTCTTGCCCCTGCTCAAGGGAAATATTTTCGTGAGAGCAAATGCCGCACTGCCTTTAGCAGAGGCGTTAAGACACAGCTCTCCTAAAAACTTTCTGCAAAACCTAAAAGAGATCAAGGCTGCTCTGCCTGGCGGCAATCCTGAAGCACAAAGTCTTTTTCTTCATTTTCAGCAAGAAGCCCTTGAGCAACTCGGTAAAACAAAAGAGGCAAAGGAAATTGCACTGCGTCGATATATCGAGCAGCCCGTCTCAAAATATACACCACAAACACCACCTCGAGCATTGAGCGTCAAAGAACGCTTGGCAAGAGGTGAAAACTTTTTGAGTGCCCACAGAAACCCTAAGGTGATCGAAACCCTGCAGGACATCCCCACTCAGATGCAGGTGCAGAAAAAATGCCGTTGGTACTTTGCCCTCGGCATGGCCCACCGCAAACTTCATCATTACAGCAAAGCGCAGGAACATCTGCTAGAAGCCATGCGTACCTGTCGCGACAAAGACCTCATTCGCAGAGCGGCCTACGTGCACGCCAAAGTTATCTCCATCCGCTCAGGGTTAAAAGCAATTGACCCCATCGAGGAGTTTGCGAAGGCCTTCAAAGGACATACCATGGTCGATGATGTTCTTTTTTGGGCAGGTGACCTTTATCAGCGCCGTGAACTCTATACTGATGCCAATCGTTATTTTGAAAGAGCACAAAACCTTAAAAAGAAAGGTGATTATTGTGCAGAATCCTTGTGGCGCATGGCATGGATAGCATTCCGAAAAAAAAGCTTCTCCGAAGCCGAGCAAACGCTTGAGAAAGTATTTAAACAAAAAGAATGTGTTAAGGACAAATTTCACCACAGCAGGGCAAATTATTGGCTTGGACGTTTAGCGCAAATTCAAAAGCATCGACAAAAGGCGCTCTCATACTGGCAAAAGGTTGTCGAAGAAAGCCCCCTGGGGTTCTATGCGCAACTGTCTTTAGCGCGAATCCAGGATTATGCCCCAAAACGTTATCGCGCCATTCAGAAAAAACTGCTGGCGCCCCAAGGCGGCACATTGCCTAAACTGTGCCCAGGTGAACTCGCCAGGAAACCCGCCTTCAAACAGGCTTTGGATTGGCTAAAGCTTGGCCTCAAAGAAGAGGCCGCCACCCTATTAAAAAGTCTTAAGTTTTCTAAACAAAATATTATCGCCGGTACACACGCGGCTGTCTTAGGTGTGGAAGCAAAAGAGCGCCTGTCATCACACTGGGATCTCAAAGAAGCTTGTCATCCTATGGCGCCCAAACTTCTTCATACCCTGCTTCTCGATAAAGCAGGGGCGCATCATCTTGCGCATTGGCAGCTGCGCACAGAGTTTGCCTTTATCTTTGAAAAACTTCCCACTGAAGGAACGATTGCCCTATGGCACGCAGCATATCCTCTGGCATACCGGGAATATATTGGGCCAGAAGAGAAGAAAAACAATCTTCCGGCATTTCTCCTACAGGCTATTGCCAGAGAAGAAAGTGCTTTTGACGCACAGGTTGTCTCTTGGGCTGGCGCCTATGGCCTTACCCAGCTTATTCTTCCTACTGCCCGCAGCACCTTAAAACTCATGAAAAGTGCCAGAAAACTTCAATCTCCCGAAGAGCTTTTAGATGTCGAGTTCAATACCGCCATCGGTGGAGCGCTCTTAGGATCTCTCATGCGGCGTTTTGATCAACAAAGTGCGCTGGCGATTGCGGCCTATAACGCTGGCGAAAAGGTCAGCGCTGTCTGGTGGAAACGCCATGCCGGTCAAGGCTTTGATCGAATGTCCGAAGAAATAACAATCAGAGAAACAAGGCAATATGTTAAACGTGTCTTGCGCACCTACGGCATCTATCACTGGCTCTACGGTAAGAGTCCACCTGTTTTAAAAATGCGTCTTAAACTTAAGAATATCTAAATTCCACTCTTAGAGGTGTACAAAAGGGTTGGAGCGCCGTTCAACATCGATATGCGTGTTTGGACCATGCCCCGGAATAACCTCAACAGCGCCATTCATCGTATAGAGACGCTCCTTGATCGATTTCTCAATCAATGCAAAATCGCCCCCCCAGAGATCGGTCCGCCCGATGCTTCCTGAAAAAAGCGTGTCGCCAGAAAAGCACAAATCATGGTTTTCGAGACAAAAACAAACTGAGCCCGGCGTGTGCCCTGGTGTATGCAACACACCAAGCTCGTACTCACCAAATTTGAAACTTGAATCATCACTCAGTGCGCCATCAATCGGACCGCTCTTGGGCGTTGGCAAACCAATCATTTGTGCTTGTTCTGCCAGGATTTGATGCAAAAAAGTATCGTCAGGATGCAGATAGGTTTTAGCCTTTGTGGCTTCTGCCAATTCAGCAGTGGCACCAATATGATCGATATGGGCATGGGTATGTACAATGGCCTTCACGTCCAGGCTCTCTTCCCGAATCAAAGACCAAATATAATCAAAATCATCTCCAGGATCGACCACCAAAGCTTCTTTACTCTCCGTGTCCGCAATCAAAGTACAGTTGCACCCCAAGGCGCCAACTG
This sequence comes from Myxococcota bacterium, assembly GCA_030749035.1. Classification (GTDB taxonomy): domain Bacteria; phylum Myxococcota; class XYA12-FULL-58-9; order XYA12-FULL-58-9; family JASMKV01; genus JASMKV01. Next base: position 14,274 of record JASMKV010000301.1, read on the forward strand.
GAAATGTCTTTCGGTATAAGCTCATCGTGTGGAACCTTAACGGTGATATCGTTTTTGCATCAATAAGTGTTCTTTATAATCGCGACTAAATGCATGTTGATTGCTTCCGTCTTTTTTAGCCAGAAAGAAAAGATATTCATTGTCTTCTGGAAAAAATGCGGCGCGCAAAGCCTTTTCGCCTGGGTTAGAAATCGGTCCAGGCGGTAAGCCCTCATTTAAGTAAGTGTTGTATGGCGACTCGACGCGTAAATCCTTGTTGAGCAGACGTTTTTTGGGCTCTCCAAAAACATATTGAATTGTTGCACACGATTCCAAACGCATATCTTGCTCAATACGATTCTTAAACACACCAGCTATACGGTGCATCTCATCAACATTCTTTGCCTCGCGTTCAACAATTGACGCCAGAACAATTTTTTCAAAGAGGGTGGCTGCGTCTGGTTTTTTATTGTGATTTAATCTCGTCGCAACCTCAAAAAACTGTTCAAGCATAATGCCCACAAGCTGTTCTGCCTTAAGATCGCGAGCAAAAGTATAAGTTTCAGGAAAAAGATAACCTTCAGCACTTTCGCCAGGAATACCCCACTTGGCCAATACATTTTTATCCGCTGCGACCTTGAGGAAATCTTCTACAGGCATTAATTCTGCGTCCGCGATGATTTGTGCGACTTCTTTAAGCATCAAGCCTTCGGGGAACGTCAGGCTCACCGTCTCTATCTGCCCGCGCTCTAACTCTTCGAGAACATCCCAGGTCCAAATATTCATCGCAAAACGATAATGGCCTGCCCGTAATTCCCGACCAACCCCTTTAAAACGTGCAAAAGCCTTAAACCCCACGGCACTGGCAACAACCCCCTGAGATTCTAATTGATGCGCAATATCATGTAAGGATGATGCCGGTGGAATATCAACTTCAATCGACTGCTCTTGCAACAACATGCCCGGCTTAAACATACTGTAAGCCGAAGCCGCCACGAGCATCACAGCTAAAACACTGAACACCGCACCAAAACGGAGAGCCTGACGTATATTAAAAGCACTATAGGCATGCTCAGGGTACACACCGCTTGGCGTGATAATGCCATTGAGCTTCTCTTCACTGGGTTCTTTTTCCCATGCGGCATCAACGGGCTGATCTGCATTCATCACCTCTTCATCTTGCGCAGGCTCTTCGACCTGGGTCTCGACCTCGCCCACCACCTCGTCGCGCAAAGACGCCCCATCGTCAGCAGCAGAGACTGTCTTTGGCACGCTTAAAGTGCTTTCAAAATGCGTCTCACCCACACGAGGTTGCTCGACACTCTCTGCGTTGATCGCACCGACTGCTGGCGGAGGCTCAACATGCAAATGGGCCACAGGAGGTGGAGGGGCTGCATGAACTTCTGACTCGACAGGAGGTGGAGCTTGTTCGATGGGAGGGCTTGGTTCAGAAACAATTTCTTCAAACTCGTCTGAAGCCAAATATGTGGGCGCACTCAAATCGGGCGTGTTATCCTGGGATTTTTCTTTGACTGATTCCACCAAGGAAGGTTGACGCACCCCCGAATAGCCCTGTTGTTTGGAAGTCGATTTAAAAGTTTGCGCGCTTTGCGGCGAAACAGCCGGCCGCTGACTTTCTCCAGCATCAACCCCCATACCCTTCTCAAATGCCTGTTCGCACTGGCGCAAAAGATAACCCACATTCTCAAGAGGAAGCGGCGAGCCACCTTGATCCGCAAAAGCCATACCGTAAAGTGAGTTGTCTTTAACCAGCGGGATAAGGGCGAAATGGGGTCCTTGTGCGCCAATCGATTTCTTAAGGGTGTCTATACCCGGCACATCACCAATACAAATGAGTGGAGAGGCGGTATCCATGGACCACGCAAGTGGACCATCTTGTAACGACACCCCTTGCTTAAGCGTGCTTGGTCGAAAGCCTTCAACTCTTTTTAAGACCGCCACACCACCACGAATTTCAAATATCGCCACACGCGTAAAAATACGCCCCAAGCGCTTAAGCCAGTCACCTGCTAAAAAATCAAATTCTGAACCTGCTGGGCTCACATCTATTCCAGTCCGATTTCCGACAAAGAAATCAAAGCTTATTCTCGTTACAAAAGTCTATTTTACCAATTTTTTGGCTAATATTTAATTCAATGAAATCATAGGCATAGCTTCCCATCAAAACAAAATCAGCGATCATTTTGTGGCCTTAGAACAATCCTGAGAATTTCACCCCGTTATTGCGGATAAACCACCCGAAACCCCACATGCGACCACTGCCCCCATGGCGCATAACCGTTGCGTACATTGGTCCGACACATCTCCTCACGCGATGCCCAGGAACCTCCACGCACCGCCATTAATGTGTCCTCCTGCTTGATCGGCCATAAATCGCATGTCCACTGCCATACGTTGGCCACCAAATCATGATGTCCAAAAGGTCCGGCAGATTTTGGCCAATACCCCACTTGCCAACAAATCTTTGGACCGATGCCCCTGTTTCCAACCCTGCCTTCTTCCCAAATATTGCCCCAGGGGTATTGAAATCCTTCGGCGCCACGCGCGGCGGCTTCCCATTGTGCCTCTGTGGGCAACACACCACCTTGAGAACGACAAAATGCATCCGCCTCATACCAGCTTACACCGACAACCGGTCGATCCACCGGATCGCGTAAATGCTGCCATTCGGCATCATCCCAAAAACGAGGCGCCATGATGTTATGGTCAACCCGCCAAGACCAACCCTCTTGCGACCACCACTCCGAAGAAAAATAACCGCCTTGATCGATAAAGTCTTGGTAACGGGCAACCGTGACTGGGTAAGTATCCATTGAAAATGCCGATAAATTCTGATTTGCATGAGGCAAAATACTTGAAAGAACATATTGGCCTGCAGGCACGAGATTTCGTGGACACATTTGCTCAAAACCAAAAGGTTTGCGATCGGGAAAAATTTCATCCATGCTTGATACACGAGAGTATTGAAAGATGTATTTAGAAGCCAGCATTCCCCTAAAAAAAATGTCTTATTTGACCTTGCTCTGGATCACTTTCTTCCTTGTCCCTTCCTTTGCCAGCGCGCAAGGCAGCATTCTCGTCCCAAAACCACAAAGTGATTTATCGGCACACCGTATCGACTCGGACATTTTTGGCTGGAATGATGACTACAGCGAAATGGCGGCTATTGGTCTGGACGTTAAAAGAGGTCCCAAAGGCAAGCATCGCGGTGAAGTCTTTATGCTGGTTTTTCCCATCGACAGCATTACACCGATACAAAATGTGAAACTTCATCATGTCACCCAAGCCGACATGCCACACAATCCATTGCCTATTCTTGATGTACGCAAATATCTGTGGACATTAGGCTATGGCCTACCCAAAATGTGGCCCAAACATGCACGCAAAAAAAGACCTAAACATGCGATGCATGTCACACCGATATGGCTTCCGCAAAAACAAAAGAATGGCCTCTGTCGCCCTACCGTTGGTTTCCTGCTTTCAAAACAAAAGGTCAACCGCTATCAGCCTCATCAAGTTTTAAATATTGAAGCGCCCTGCCAATACCTTCGCTTAACGGATAAACGAACTTATTTTGCCCACAAACTCTTAGCCGGTTCCATGTTGCGCTTCGATTATTCAGGAACCGATAATGAAGCCAGCATACGATTCCCCATGAGTGTGCAATGGCACGGAGCCTTGCCACTCAACATTGAAATACAAATGCCAAAAAACATGAAGAAACATGAGCTGAAGGGCCTGCGTAAAAAACTCAAGGGCATTCAGCACTTCAAAACAAGCACGCACAAAGAAGTACTCTTGACCACGCAAATCATTTATACACGTGAATTTTCAGAACTCGCCAAGCAAATTGCACTCAAACTCGATGCGCAACCAACCTTAAGCAACGCAAAAAATGTCTCCAGTATTGTCATCAAAATCGCAGGTCCAAGTAAACCATGAAACATTCTTCTGATTTCCTTATCATTGGTGGCGGCGTACTCGGGTTGACCTTGGCATTAGAATTAAAACGTCGCTATCGAGACTGCAGTATTAACCTTATCGAAAAGGAAAATGCTGTGGGCTGTCATGCCAGTGGGCGCAACAGTGGTGTACTGCATGCCGGTATTTATTACCCCAAAGACAGTCTCAAATCGCGCTTTACGCGAGAGGGCAATATTGAGCTCCACCAATTTTGCGCTGACCATAATATTCCGATCAGACGCTGTGGTAAACTGATTGTCACGAAGAATGAAGCCGAACTGTCGACACTCGACCTCTTGCATGCACGGGCAAAGGCCAATGATGTCCCGGTTGAATCGTTGAATGAAGACGAGGTGAAAAAACTTGAGCCCATGGCACAAACCCATGAGCGTGCACTCTTTTCACCGACGACATCCAGCGCCAACCCCAAGGATGTGATGGCTGCTCTGGCAAAACTTGCACAGGCTGCAGAGATCACTTTGCATACGAACACCGCATTTCGCAAATTCGATGGTCAAAACGTCATCACAACACAGGGCGAATTCCAATCCGGCTATGTCATCAATGCTGCAGGCCTCTATGCCGATACGATTGCAAAATCATTTGGCTTTGCGCAAACCAGTAAAATACTTCCTTTTAAAGGGCTCTACCTCTACGCCAAGCAACCCATGATACAGACACACATCTACCCTGTACCTGATTTAAATTATCCATTTCTCGGGGTGCATTTTACAGTCAATGCACAGGGGGACACAAAAATTGGCCCCACAGCCATTCCTGCACTATGGCGTGAACAATATCAGGGATTTGATAATTTTAAGTTTGGTGAGGCACTCGATATTGGTTTTCGCTCGGCCAGTCTCTTCATCTCTTCGAATTTTGACTTTAAACGGCTGGCCATGACCGAGTTACGAAAATATTCAAAAAAACACCTGGTGAAACAAGCACAAGCACTGGTGCCAACATGCAAATTTCAGGATTTCGCCCAATGGGGCCCCGCAGGCATACGCGCACAATTGGTGGCCAGCGATTCGGGCAAACTCCAGATGGACTTTTTATTTGAAGGCGATGAGCGCAGTTTTCATATCCTTAATGCTGTTTCTCCTGGCTGGACATGTGCCCTGCCGTTTTCGCGTTTTCTTTGTGACGAGATCGACAAAAAAATCGTTTAGAAATAGAGTCTTAAGGACCTTGTTATCCTCGCTGTTCTGGGTCAGAATAAGCCATTCCTTGCCGCAAAAAAGGTCCAGACATGAGTTCAGCACAAATCAAAGAGAGTAACCCCATCATTCAAAATGGGGCCATCCAAGGTCTTTCACCGCGGACAGGTACCCCCATGCAGCCTGTCACCACAACTTCGCCACAGGACTTGAATGAAATTGTCGCCCGGGCACGTCAAGCGCAACACACATGGAAAAACTTGCATGTACGGGAGCGGGCGAAAAAAATAAAAGCACTTTATCAAGTTTTCCTGAAAAAAGGGCCTGAATTTGCCGCCATCATGCACGAAGAACAAGGCAAAAGCTTTGCTGAAAGCTATAGTGGTGAAATTCTTGCGTCTGCTGAACTTTTTAAATACTGGTCCGCCCAAGCCCCCAAGCTCTTACAAAGTGAACAACAAAAACTCGATCCTATCCAATTTCCGCGTAAGCAAGGCCGCTTAGAGCTGTCACCCAAGGGCGTTATTGGACTCATCACACCTTGGAATTATCCTCTTTCTATTCCCTTACGCACGATTGTTCCGGCTCTCGTCGCTGGCAATGCGGTGATCTTCAAACCATCCGAGTATGCCGCCCGGATTGGCTCTGCGATCACCGATGTTTTTGGCGAACTTGGCCTTGAACATCTGGTCTCGACTGTTCAAGGCGATGGACAACTTGGCGCACACATGGTGAATTCAAATCTTGATCATATTGTTTTTACCGGCAGTGTTCAGACAGGGAAAATCATTGCGCAAGAATGCGCCAAGAATCTACTTAGCTACTCTTTGGAACTCGGCGGTAAAGATGCGGCCATTGTTCTTGCTGATGCAAACCTCGACCGAGCTGTCGAAGGTATCGTCTGGGGCGCTTTTGCCAATGCGGGTCAAAACTGTGCTTCCGTAGAAAGAGTTTATGTTGTTAAAGAACATGCAGAAACCTTTATCACTAAAGTTGTAGAACGAAGTCAAAAAATAGTCCTGGGCACCGATGATAAATCGATCTACGACATCGGACCATTTGTTCGCGAACAGGAACTTCTACAAACCGAATATCAACTTAAAGATGCGCTGAATAAGGGCGCAAAAATTTTACATGGAGGCAAACGACACCAAGACACACTCTTCTTTGAGCCCACAGTGCTTCGAAACGTCGATCAAAGTATGTTGGTCATGTCTGAAGAAACCTTTGGCCCCGTGCTGCCTATTCAAATTGTTTCAAATGTGAATGAAGCCATCAGTGAAACCAATGCTTCTCGTTATGGACTCACCACCAGCATCTGGAGCCAAAACATTCAAACTGCCGAAAACCTGGCCAAAGAGATTGAAAGCGGAATTGTCACCATCAACAATCACAGCTTCACCGCCGCACTGCCGCAAGCACCATGGCACGGAAAACGACATTCTGGTTCAGGTGTGACCAATTCACGATTTGCGCTCTACGATATGGTGGAGCCTCATTATATTCTTGTGGACAAAGCCAAGGCCCCTGAATTGTGGTGGTTTCCACACAACACTGCCATGCAAAATATTGTTGAATCCTTAGCGGCATTTTTTAGCGGTGCTGCAGGTCGCATGAGCGCATTACTCAAAGTTATTCAAAATTTTCCAAAACGGTGGAAGATATAAAGAGAAGAGCCCAGTTTTATGCAGCGCATTCTTTTTGTTATAGTGACTATTCTTTTGGGTCTGAGCATGGGCGCTCTGGTTGGCATTAAAAACCCACAAGTAGAACAAAATTTAAAATCGCACCTTGAAAATTTTATTTTCAAAAAAACCCAAATCCCCTCACAAATAGGCTCTCTGAATATTCATATTTGGCCCCCGGGGCTGCAGCTTGAAGATTTAACTTTTTATCGCCCGTCAGAGGAGCAACCCTGGGTTAAAATCAAAAGAATAAAGTTAGCGGTTCAACTGTGGCCAAATCAACAAGGAGACTGGGTACTCAATCGCCTTATTGTTGATGGACTTAATGCCAACCTCATCTTACCCGCAAACACACAAAACAACGCTGAGGTAAAATCATCGTCATTTGATACGACGAAAAAACTCCCATTCGACATTCAACACTTGGCTTTTTGGAATACAAATTTACTTATCCAGCGAGGTGATAGTTTGTTGGATATACGAAAAGCCGACTTCGAAATACGTCCTCTTGAGCAAGACAAACGCAGCATCCAACTTGCCGTCGCCAGCGGACACCTCACACATGCCGAACACGATATTGCTTTTGAAACCATCTTAAAAGCCTACCTTCGCGGTTCGCTTGCACAGCCCAAAGCGGCATCGATTGAACATGCTTATGTCGATCTTAAACGCATCACCCTCGAAGCCGCAGGAAATATGGAATTCGACGACTCCGGCGCCCACTTCGATGTCGGTTTTAATGGCAAACTCAATTTTGACCAAATACGTCGCATCATTACAGATATCCCAAACATTGACGGAGAGTTACAATTCCACACCCAAATCCTTGGCACCCCCGCAAACCCCTCCATACACGTTTCCATAGAAACGGATGAACTCTATTACGATGAAATTGATTATGGACAAATAAAACTTGCGACCGTTTATAAAAATAGTCGTCTGCGTGCAAATTCTATCCATTATAAACATAAGAGCATTGGCAAACTCACGGGAAGCGGTGAATTAGATCTTGGGGGCGATCAAAACTTCACCATCAATTCCCGACTGCATAACTTTAAACTCGAAGAACTGCTCGAGCGCGTAGACATTCCTCATGCCTGGGTGCGCCTCGACCTTTCGGGTGATGCTGAAATTACCGGAAAGCTTGCTGGCAAGGGACTCAAATTAAAGCTTGATACTTTGGTCAATAACTTTGAATCCCTGGACCGAACTTATCGCTCATCACAAGCGGAAAAACTCCTGCACTTAAAAAAACTGCGTTTAAAGGGCAATACCTTTTTAACCACACAATATATCGATTTAAACAACATTGATGTCGGCCTGAGCAAAAACCATTATCAAATCAATGGGACATTGAGATTCGAAAAGATGAATGGGTTCAATATTAGAGTAAAAAGTTCTCATGCAAACTTACAAGATTTTGGACATATTGCCGGGCTTGAATTCCTTGGCCATGGAGAAATTGCTGCTGCTCTGGAAGGCCCCTATGCCGGCCCCACAATATCAGGAACCTTGAACCTCAACGAAGCAAGTATTGCGGGCTATCGAATTGGTGATCTAAGAACAACCATTATTTACAATCAAAACAAATTAAAACTAGAACGCATGCACGGACAACGTGATGGTGGGAGATTTACGGGTGCGGTAAATCTCAATTTCGCCCTAAACCCGACACTCATTAGTGGCGCTCTAAATCTATATGATGTGCCCTCTGCGCCGCTTCTACGGGATTTAGGCATCAACATTAGAAGTGCTGAGCAAATCCGAGGGAAACTTCAAGGCATGGTCAGCGTAAACGGCGCACTTACACAACCCAATGGCTTTTTTGAGGCGACAACAAAACAACTTTCACTTGCGCAAATCAGTCTTGATGAAAACCATATACGAGGTGGCTTCTTTGATAAGGACCATGTCCTTTGGGTTGAAATAAAGAAAGAAAAAAGGAATGAGCCTTTCGACTTTAACCTCTACTGGAAATATGATGACACCATTAAGTTTTCGGCAAAGTGGTTAAATTTAAAAAGCAACCGCTTTCAAAAACTTGTCCCTGAACAAAAACTACAAGGCACGCTTAGTGGCGATCTCGAGCTTGCTGGCCCTTTTTCTAACATCGAAGGATTCTTTTCCGCACAAGCGAAAGATTTAAGTGTCGGCGATGTACAATTCAAAAACTTAAATGTTGATGTGAAGAAAAAAGGGACAAGCATCGACTTGGCCGCAAATCTTTTTGACTCGAAGCCGAATCTTCGGCTGCATATTGAAACGACCAAGCACAATCCTTTTGTCCTTGAGCTTCAACTCAATGGACTTGACTCTAAAGACATTATTGATGGGCTGCCCAATTATTCTTTTTTAACCAGTGGCAAAATTGCGCTGAATGGATTTATTGAAAAGCCCAAACAAACACGCGGCGCCATCACACTTAAGCGACTTGAGTTGGGCTGGCTTGAGAATAAACTTGTAAGCAAAAAAGGGCTTGATGTCTTAATTCAAAAACAAAAAGTTATTCTGCAACCCACACAATTCAATGCTCCAGGGCTCAGTTTAGCGACCAAGGGTTTCTATCATTTTAACAACAGCCTGAGCTTTGACCTTGAAAGTAAAGGCGATCTTAGTGTGTTAAGCGCCATAGACGATTCAATTGAGTTTGCGCGCGGCCCGTTTTCCACAAAAATTCATGCCGAAGGGCCGCTTGAGGAGCTCTCTTATAATGGCACAGGAAATATTTCCAATGCCGCGCTGCTCCTCTCATCGCTGGGGGAACCACTTAATGAAATTGAAATGTTGTTCAATATCAAAGATAGGAATTTCAACATCACATCTGCATCAGCAAGTACTGGGCAAGGCATGATGAAGCTTCGTGGCAGTGCACATTTCCCGATTAACGAATCAGCCAAACTGGAATTTGAAGTTTCTCTGGATCGGGCGCACTTAAGACCATTACCCGAAATCCTCATCACCACCACTGGGCAACTGCGTTATATCGGCAATGGCTCAAAGCAAACTATCTCTGGAAACCTTGATTTGGACACGCTTGAATACACTGAGAATTTGGAACTGGAGCATCTTATACCCAGAAGACAAGCCATCTCATTTAGGCAAGGTGCGGGTGAAGCTGAGCCGACCACACTGGCCATCAAATTAAATGCACCGAATAACTTGAATATATCAAACAGTCTCATCGAGGCTGAACTTCAAGCAGATTTACTTTTAACCGGAACGATTGAAAACATGGGACTCATTGGCACCATAAGTCCTTTATGGGCAAAAGTTAAATATCGAGAAAACACATTCGAACTATCTCGAGGCTCCCTCAACTTTACAGAGGAATATCGAATTTTTAGTGAATTTGATTTTCGCGCGACAACGAGCGCCTGCGGTATGGATATTTTGGTCGACATAGAGGGCAATTCTGACTCATACCACATCATACCCAGCGGCAAAGATACCCAGGGCAGCGTCAATCCTCAAGACGCCTTAGCTTGCTTACAATTTGGCCTACGTCTGGAGGATTTTAGAGGCGCGAATGCTGCCGGCCTCAGCGATACCTTGCCCGGAAGTCTCGATGCACTTTGGACCGTGTCTGGTCTGGACGAAAAAGTGCGTAAGCTTTTGCCCGCACCTGTCATCGACCAATTTCGCTTAACCAGTGGGTGGTCCTCTAAAAGTCAAAAAACAACAGCAAGACTATTGATCGGCAAAGGTATTGGCAAAAATATGGAATTAACATATTCGCGCTCAATTGAAGCAATCACGGACCAAGAATTCAGTTTGCGTTATAAGCTATCCCCCATTGCAACCGTTCAAGGAACCTGGGCAAGTGACAATGAAGTCCCTGTCGGTGATCTTGGACTTGACTTAAAGCTTCGTTGGGAATTTCGTTAAGATATGATCGCCACTTTTATATGCGCTTCGTTTATGTTTTCGGCGCTGAGCGCTGAAATTAATCCGGAGCCCTACGAAAATAAACCCATCCTTTCAATCGACATTGAAGCCCCTCTTTATGAAGACATCAGTGAATTAAAAGACGTCATTGGCATTGAGCGTGGATATCTCTTTAGTTTGAATGATTTGCAAGCAGCACAAAAACGTCTCTATGCATTGGGTCGTTTTACCGATGTTCGCGTTTATGCCAGCAGACAACAACAATCGGTCGAACTTATTTTTTATTTGCGTGGTATCAAGCGCTTACAAAAACTTGAATTCCAGGGATTGAGCACGACAAAGAAGAGTAAATTGCGTGAATATCTTGCCATAAGGCCTGGCATAGAGCTCGGTGAAAAATTTGAAAATAAATTGGTCAAAAATATTAAAACATGGCTATCCAATCATGGTTTTCTTGAATCTGCCGTTTCACTAGAAACGATAGAGAACCCTGCTCAGGCTGAAAACACGATAATTGCCAACATCTTTCAAGGCGAGCAAACAAAAATTAACAAGATTGTTTTCCAAGGAGAATTTCATGTTTTCCCTGAATTGCTTATGAACACAATCCGAACCAAAGAAAATCGACCTTTTAATGTGGATGAGCTTGAAAAAGACAGAATCCGCCTGGAAAAGATTTTTCTTGAGCGAGGCTTCCTGAGGGTTAAAGTTTTTCCCCCAGAAACACAAATCAAAAATGAACAGGCGTCTGTACGCTTTAAGGTTAACGCTGGTCCACGAATACAAGTCATCATTGATGGTAATACTGTTTTAACAAAAAAAGAAATCTTGTTTTTGTGGCCACTTAAAGATGAACCCCTTGGGCCTGGCACCATTGAACTTTTTGCCTCCAAGTTGAAGCAACACTATCATTTCCTGGGATTTCCCGATGCAACCATAAAAACAGAGCTGACAAAATCAAAAAGTGGTCTTTCAGAAACAATTCTCTACTCTATCAAGGAAGGGCCGCACCCTTACGTCGAGAACCTTGAAATCGATGGTTTGAGCTTTTTTGAGCCGTCCTTTATTAAAAACCAAATAAAGGACGAGCTCTCTTTGCGCTTAGAGGATTACCTTATTTCACAGCGAAAATTTTCACGTGAACTCTCCAGTGCCTGGCTCTCAAGCAAACAAATCACAGCAAAAGAACACCATTCATCAAATCAAGAGTTTTCAGTCGCCAACCGCTGGGTGCCGAGACTTTATAAGCAGGCACTCGACAGCATTATTGCGATTTACCATGAACATGGTTACCTGGAAGCCAAACACAAAGCCTGCAAGCTTGAACTGAATAAAAGTGGGTTTTATACAGCCAGATGCAAACTCATTCTCGGCGAACAAATCGAACTCAAAACAATCCGATTTAAAGGGCCTAAAATCGATTCTCCAGAATCTCATTTTGAACTTGTAAAAAATGTTTTTGAGACCGGACTCATGGGTCTGCAAAAGCCTGTCGGCGGCAAATGGTTTCTTTCTTATGCCAAGGTGGAAAAAGGTCGTATAAAACTTGTTCGCGATTATCGAAACAAGGGCTATCTTTATGTTCAAATCGACAAGGACATTCAATTCGACCCAGACAATACCGCCCATCTCACCTATATCCTCACTCCAGGCCCCCAGGTGCATATTGGCAGGACCCTCGTCAAAGGTAACGTCTACACAAATGAAAGCATCATCCGAAGTCGTCTTTCGATAAAACCTGGTGACGTCTACAGTTTACAACAAGCGATAAATGCACAGCGTTCTATTTCTGATTTAGGTGTGTTTCGGCGCGTTCGCGTCAAACTCATTGATGAAGAAATACCTTCTGAACAAAAAGACTTGGTTGCTGAGGTCATTGAGCGTGACCGACAACCCATAGAATTAAGTCCTGGCATCTCCACCGCAGATGGGCCACGTTTAAGACTTTCATATTCGCATATCAATGTACTGGGGACCGCATCAACGTTTACAGGAACGGCTAAATTAAATCGGCAAATGTTTTTCTCCTTATTTGGTGATTATGCCGAAAGCCTCGAAGACCGTTATCGTTCTTATGACCCTTCCGAACAATTCCTAAAAGCTGTCGAAAGAGAGCTGCGCTTCGGTATACGCTCACCAAAGCTTATTAATTTAGCCTTAAGCCCTTTATTTCGCTTCGATGTGATACACGAACGCGAAAACACAATTCCCTATTCCTTGGATACAGCCGCTGCTATTTTTGGTATCGAAATGACACCGATAAAACATCTGAGCTTTGCATTGGAGCCGCAACTTTCTCTGACCAACCTTGAATGTGAAACTCTTTTGCAAAGCGAGGAAACAAGCGATTGCACCAGTGACATCTTTCAGGAAAACAATGAGAGACGCCGTATCGACAAAGGACTCCGTCAAAGTGCTAAAATAGGACCTACGCTGACTTACGATGGGCGTAATGATCCCATCAACCCACATCGTGGAATATGGCTGCACGCCTCAGCCCAAAGCGTCAACGGGCAATCTCAGGAAAACAGTGCCGCCACATTCGAACCATTCTCTTACACTAAAATCGAGTCCAACTTTACCGCTTACTTGCCTCTATGGCGTGCAACCTTCGCTTTTTCAGCGCGCGGTGGAACAATTCTCAATACCGAAAACAGTGCTGTTCCAATTGATGAACGCTTTTATCTCGGTGGTCGCGATACGCTGCGAGGTTATATTGAGGGGACAATGATTCCTGAAGATGCTTGCTTGATCAGCGATGGCGGCGTCTCCGCAGAGCCCAATCAATGTGCGGAGACTCTTATTGTAGAGCAAGGGGGCACACCCATTTCTCGTGGCGGAAACACCTTTGCCTTATTGAAATCAGAATTGCGGCTACCTTTTAGCGAGAGCTTTTCCATCGGGCTCTTTGTTGACATGGGTAACCTATGGGTAAATCAGCCAAACACAAAAAATTTGCGCTGGCGCTTTGGTACAGGCGCAGGTATACGCTACAAAACCCCTGTTGGTGCTTTGGCGCTGGACTGGGGGCTAAATCCGAATCCCCGGGAAGATTACAATGAGCAACAGAGCAACATTCATTTTTCGGTTGGTCTTTTTTAAAATGATTGCCTGTAGCGATGCATAATATTATTGCGATACCCGCGCGCTATGCGTCAACACGCCTTCCGCATAAGCCCTTACAAGAACTGGGTGGGCAACCGCTCATCCTCAGAACTCTGCAACAGGCCCAAAAGGCTAAATTGGCCGAAGCCGTTTTTGTTGTCACCGACGATCAAAGAATCGTTGATGCATTAAAACCCCATCACGAGAACATTATCTTAAGTCAGCGTGAATTTAAAAGCGGCACCGATCGAATTGCTGCCGCGTTATTGCCCTTAAAAGCTAAACACATCATTAATCTCCAAGTCGATGAACCCTTTATCGATCCTTTAGAGCTTGATGCTATTTTTCATGCCTTACAAAATCCACAAGTGGATATTGCGACCCTCAAAACTGAAATAAACACTCCCGAAGATCTTCACGATCCAAATGTTGTCAAAGTCGTTTGTCGTGACAATCAAGAGGCGCTGTATTTTTCTCGTGCAGCCATTCCACACAAGCAAAATTGTAATCCATGCGGTCAAATTTGGTATAAACACATTGGCGTCTATGGGTATCAAGCCAAAGCTTTAGAGAAATTCTGCTCTCTTCCCCCCCACCCGCTCGAAGAAAGCGAAAAGCTCGAACAACTGCGTGCCTTAGCCGCAGGACTAAATATTGTCTGCCTGGAGACCAGAGGTACGCATTTAGGCATTGATACTCAAGAAGATCTAAATAGAGCAAAAGAAATTGTTGACAAGTTCGGCGAAAAAGCTTTTCCATAGACCATGAAAAACCGCCAAGCCAAATTTATATGCATTACCGGTGGCGTTGTATCATCGTTGGGCAAAGGTCTCGCAGCAGCTTCAATCGGCGCTCTTTTAGAAAATAGAGGGCTCAAGGTTCAAATATTAAAACTTGATCCTTATATCAATGTCGATCCTGGTACGATGAGCCCCTTTCAACATGGTGAAGTCTATGTCACCGATGATGGGGCTGAGACAGATTTGGATCTTGGACACTATGAACGTTTTACCTCCGCAAAAATGTCTCAACTCAACAACTATACATCCGGTCGAATCTATCAACAGGTTATCGATAAGGAACGCGCGGGGGCTTATTTAGGCTCTACTGTACAAGTGATCCCCCACATCACAGACGAAATTAAAGCTGCTGTTCTGGAAACGGGAAAAGACAGTGATGTTTGCCTCGTTGAAATTGGTGGGACCGTTGGTGATATTGAATCTCTGCCATTCCTTGAGGCCATTCGCCAAATTCGCTACGCAGTGGGCAAAGAAAATGTCATTTATATGCACCTCACCCTCGTCCCCTTCATTAAAACAGCGAGAGAGGTCAAAACAAAGCCGACACAGCACAGCGTTAAAGAACTTCGACAAATTGGGATCTCTCCGGACATATTGCTGTGTCGCTGTGAAAATCCCCTGGAACAAAGTGTTAAAGATAAAATTTCGCTTTTTGGAAATGTCGATATTGATTGTGTTTTTAGCTGTGTCGATGTGCCACATATTTATGAGCTTCCCCTTGCCCTAAACAAAGAGGGCCTCGATGATAAAATAACAGAGCTTTTGAACATCTGGTCACGCCAGCCAGTCCTTAAAGACTGGCAAAACCTCATCAAAGATATACACGCACCAGGCCCTGAAATAACCATTGCCATTATTGGGAAATATATTGAACTCGCCGATGCCTACAAAAGTCTGCATGAAGCCCTTATACACGGTGCGATAGCAAACCAATGCAAAGTCAATCTCACCTATATTGACAGTGAAAGTCTTGAACAAGGGGATGACGGCCTTGAAGCACTCAAAGCTGCGGATGGCATTCTCGTGCCCGGTGGATTTGGACTACGTGGTATCGAAGGGAAAATTCGTGCCATCCAAACAGCACGTGAGTCGCAAATTCCATATTTGGGCATTTGCTTAGGCATGCAAACTGCAGTCATTGAATTTGCCCGAAATGTTGCCGGGCTTAAAGATGCCACTTCACAGGAATTTGATGAGCAAGGCAAAACACATGTCGTCGCCATTATGGAAGAGCAAAAAGGCGTGGCGCAAAAAGGCGGGACAATGCGTCTGGGCGCTTATCCATGTGTGCTTAACGAAAAATCAATTTCCGCAAAACTATACAACACAACACAAATATCTGAACGGCATCGACATCGATTTGAAATCAATAATGCTTACCGGGAGACACTTGAACAATGTGGATTAACGATTGCAGGAACATCTCCAGATGGCCATTTGGTCGAGATGGTCGAAGTCAAAGATCATCCTTGGTTTGTCGCCTGCCAATTTCATCCCGAATTTAAAAGTAAGCCACTCGCCCCACACCCTCTTTTTGCTGGCTTTATTCAAGCCTCAAAAAAACTATACGAAAGAAAAAACTCAGAATGAACGCCGCAGTCAAAGACCTTTTTACGCAAAAAAAACTCACATTAATCGCTGGACCATGCGTTATTGAATCGTATGATTTATGCCTGGAAGTCGCGCAACAAATCAAAGAGATTACAAACGATTACAATATCCCATTTATTTTTAAAGCATCGTTCGATAAAGCCAACCGAACCTCATTAGACTCGTTTCGAGGTCCTGGAATCAATGAGGGCTTACGAATCCTTGGGGAAATACAGAGTCAGCTGGAACTTCCCATCCTTACCGATGTTCATACGCCTGAACAATGCGCACAGGCGGCCGATGTTGTCGATGTTTTACAGATCCCTGCCTTCCTTTGTCGCCAAACAGATCTCATTGAAGCAGCCGCGAAAACGGGAAAGCCCACAAATATCAAAAAAGGACAATTTTTATCGCCTCAAGACATGGCGCATGTTGCTGCCAAGCATCGTGCTTTTCAAGGAGGCCCCTTGGCACTTACCGAGCGCGGTTCTACATTTGGCTATCAGAACCTGGTTGTGGACATGCGAAGCCTTAATATTATGCGTAAGGAATTAAATCTTCCCGTTGTTTTTGATGCGACACATTCGGTTCAAAGACCAAGCTCTGACAATGGTGTGACCGGCGGAGATCGTGAGCTTGCGCCGGTACTTGCCCGAGCCGCTGCAGCCATCGGTATTGATGGGCTCTTCTGCGAAGTCCACCCCAATCCAGATCAAGCGCTTTCAGATGGCCCGAATTCCCTTACTTTCGATTTACTTAAAGAAACCTTGCGCTTGGTCTGCCCAATTGATCAAGTTCAACGCGCTCAACCCAGCACTTGAACATGACGTCGAGTGCAAGCACCCCTGAATTGCCCAAGCGCTGGAGCAAAACTCAGGTTTTAAAAAACACACTGATTTATCTTGTTCTAAGAGGCATCGTCGCCATCATGCAAAAGCTTCCTTGGTTTTGCCTACAAATATTGGCACAGCTTTTGGCCCCAATGGCCTATCTCGTTGCCACTAAAGAACGCCAAGTTGCTCTTCAAAATTTGGAAATGGCGTTACCTGAACTTAGCCCAGCACAAAGAAAAACCATCACGCGTAAAATGTTTCAACACCTTGCACTCTCTGTGATGGAGATTATCCAAATCGACAGGTTTTTTACGGCCGAAAAATCGCTGCTGCTCAAACCAGAGCACCGGAAACTCTTTGAACAGGCCCTTGCACAGGGCCAAGGCGTCGTTGCCGTCACAGGACATATTGGAAACTGGGAACTTTTGGCGCAATTTTTAGTTAAAGAGGGCATTCCCATGGTAACGATTGCACGACCCACCTACGATCCACGCCTCACAAAATGGCTTGATGCTGTTCGTTCCCAATATGGCCTCGAAGTCATATGGCGCGGAGAAAACAGTGTCTCACGCGAAATGATTAGGACTTTTAGAGACAACAAAATACTCGCATTGCTTATGGACCAGGACACCCGCGTACAAAGCATTTTTGCACCTTTTTTTGGACGTATGGCGCATACGCCAAGCGCTGCTGCCGCATTGGCATTACGGTTTAATGCGCCAATTATTCTCGGCTGGTCGCATCGGGAAGAAAATGGTCATGAGTTTTATTTTGAGCGGATTGACCCGCCGGCAACAAAAGATCACGACATTGCCAAAACTGAGCTTATCCATCTGCTTAACCAAAAGTTAGAAAGCGCAATTCGACGCAAACCAGAACAATGGGTTTGGCTTCATCAACGCTGGAAGACAGAGTCGTCAAACAATGAAACCTAAAATTCTCACAGGAAAAGCCTTTTATATCTGCAAGCAAACGTATAAAAGTCATAATCAATGATGAATATACTATTACAAGGCATTCTTATCATTGCCCAGCTCTCACTCGCCCTGCCCAAAAAGGAAGGTCCCCCAAAAGAAGTTGAGTTTCGCTGCGACAATATGCAGGTAGATACCAAAAACCATACCACCTTGTGCACTGACAATGTGGTTTTGCGACGCGGCGATGTTTTGCTTTGCTGCAATAAACTCGAAGCCCATTCCGATCATGAATGGAACTGGCAAACCTTTAATTGTCTAGAGAACGTTCGCGCCAAACGTAAAAACGAACTCATGTGGTCGAACAAAGCCAGCTTCCATCACCAAAAAAATGAAATATATTTAACAGGGAAGCCCTATTTAAAACGTGGTGCAAGCCTACTGACTGGCAAAAAGATTATTATTGACCTAAGTCAAGAAGCCGCAAAGGTCATAAAACCGCGTGGCACCATCAATGCAAATAATGCCGAGAAAACAAAAGTCAATCATATCGAATTACCCGCAAAACTTCTCCCAGAACAATGCCCAATCCCGTCCAGAACATGAGCGAAGCACCAGATAAGATGCAAAAACAACAAAGCCTGCGCGCATCCCATCTCAACCACGCCTATCATCGCAGACAAGTCGTCAAGGATGTTTCATTTGAAGTTCATCCTGGAGAAATCGTTGGCCTCTTAGGACCCAATGGTGCTGGTAAAACCACCTCGTTTAATTTAGCCACCGGCCTTCTGCCACTCCGCGAAGGCGAGGTCTCCTTAGGCGTCCAGCAACTTGGACATTTACCCCTCTATAAAAGAGCCCTTTTGGGGCTTGGGTATCTGCCGCAAGAATCAACTATTTTTCGCGGCTTAAGTGTGGAAGATAATTTCCTTGCCATACTTGATGCGACAAAAGAAAAAAGCGAACAAAAAAACATAAAATGTGAAACGTTAATCAAACAATTTAATCTTGAGCATGTACGAAAAAATATGGGCTCACAGCTTTCAGGAGGAGAGCGTCGTCGCGTCGAGATGGCGCGAGCCTTAATTAATCAGCCAAGCATCCTCTTGCTGGACGAACCCTTCGCGGGGATCGATCCCATCGCTGTGTCAGATATCAGAAAATTGATACTCAAAATTCAAAGTGAAGGCATCGGCATCCTCATCACTGACCATAACGTACGGGAAACACTCACCATTTGCGATAGAGCCTACCTTATTTCGGACGGCAAAATACTCTTAACGGGGACCCCAGAAGAAATCGTCAGCAATGCTGAAGCGCGGGCCACCTATTTTGGTGAAGATTTTGTTTTGTAAGACATGCTAAGCTAGCATATATATAAGGACAGAGGGAAAATAGAGAGGTAAGATCAAATGGCGTTTGAACTTCGCTTACAGCAAAAAATGTCACAGCAGCTGGTGATGACGCCTCAGCTGCAACAAGCGATCAAGCTTCTGCAACTCTCACACTTGGAGCTGGCCGATGTGCTTCGTCAAGAAATGGAAGAAAACCCCATTCTTGAAGAGCAAGGCCATGAGTCCCAACCCGATGAAGCGCCCCGGAGCGATCCTGAAAATGACGGACTGATGGGTTTGGACACTGCCCCTAAAGCTCCGGAAGGCAGCACCGAACCCCCCAGCGAAGGTTCGGCCGATAGCGCCGCAGAAAACTTAGCCAACACCGCGACTTCAGAAATTGCCAATGATCTGACCAAAAGTGTGAGTGATAATCCTTCAGAAAATGCGCCCGAGCCATCTGCCAAAGAACTTGAAAATGACATCGATTGGGAAGCATACCTCGAATCGCAAAGCTACTCGTTGCCAGCAAGTGCGGGCGGCACAAACTTTGATGACATGCCTGCTTTTGACGCCACCTTAAGTGCCCCTGGCTCACTTATTGAACATATGCGCTGGCAAGTGCAAATGGCTGATTTTAGCGAAAAGGAACTGCCCATAACCATGCGCATCATTGAGGAACTCAACGATGATGGCTATGTGCCTGAAGATATCTGTGACATTGTTGCTGAAGATCTTGAAATCTCTCCTGAAGATGTCGAAGTGCTCTTATTAAGATTACAAAGTTTTGAACCACTCGGCGTTGCCGCACGTAACCTCAGAGAATCACTTCTTATACAATTGGCGGAAACGCCGTATAATCAATCTCTGGTGCGAGATATCATCGACCGTTTTTTACCACAAATGGAGCGCCGCAATTATCAAGCCGTGGCCAAAGAACTTAAGGTTCCTCTGGCCGAAATCGGCGAGGCACTCAAAGTCATTGCGCATCTCGAGCCCCGCCCTGGACGTAGCCATAACGAAAAGCAGGCTGAGTATATTGCGCCTGACATCTACGTGAAAAGAGTCGGCGACGAGTATGTGATTTTACAAAATGATGACGGTTTACCGAAATTAAGAATTTCAAATTACTACCGCAAAGCCTTAGAGGGTTCTGGTGGTGAAACAAAAGAGTTTATTCAGGATAAAATGCGTTCAGCCGCATGGTTGATCCGTTCTATCCACATGCGCCAACGCACCATTTATCGGGTCATGGAAAGCATTCTCAAATTTCAACAAGACTTTTTTGAAAAAGGCGTTGAACATCTAAAGCCGCTCGTCCTTAAAGATGTGGCCGAAGATATTGAAATGCATGAATCGACCATTTCGCGGGTGACCACCAATAAATACGTGCATACCCCCCAAGGCATTTTTGAGCTCAAGTATTTTTTCAACTCCTCAATCTCTTCAAGTGGGGGGGGAGATGATGTTGCCTCGGAGTCGGTCCGCAACCACATTAAAAATCTCGTGGCCACCGAAGATCCTAAAAAACCCTTATCAGATCAGAAGTTAGTACAACTCCTGGCTGAAAAAGACATCAAGGTTGCACGCCGAACTGTCGCTAAGTATCGAGAAATGTTAAATATTCAATCATCATCACGGCGTAAAAAAGTCTTTTAAAGACTGGCGTCTATCGATCTTTTCTTAAAAAATTGTCCTAAATTCGGCATGTTGACTTGCCAAAGATGAGACTTTTGCGCTATCAGCCGCGGCCATGGTAAACACAAAAAACTTGGAGCTGATTAGCCGATACCAACTCGGCGTCGTCGCCATCGCCGGCACTTTGTGCATGATTTTCGTCAGCGAAATCGCCTTTTCTACCATTTTAGGCGGTGCGCTCATAGCGGCCAACTTTGGCCTCCTCAAATGGCTTATGAAGCGCGCCATGAGTGGACAAAAGAGCGCCCTTCTCTATGCGCTTTTGCTGGGCACCAAGCTCATCGTCGTACTCGGTGTCATTGGACTCCTCATGCACTACTCACTCATACATCCGATTGGTTTTGCTTTAGGGCTTTCAACATTATTTGTTGCGATGCTTTTGACTGCAATTCACACAGCACTGCAACCTGGCAGCCCTAACAATCATCAGGCTTAGAAAGAAAAGGTTTTTTCATGGAACACGGCGTTACTTGGTTATCTTTTTTACCCGGCTATGCACAACTTGAGCACTACCTTCAACAACAGTCGCACGGTATCCTTTTTGAATCTGCCTTAAGTATTCAACACGTGCTCAGCGCCATGCTTTCTGCCAGTGTTGTCATCGTTATTGCTCTTTTGGCCCGACGCGATCTCAATCAAGCAGGTGAAAATGGCATCATTCCTGATGATCGCATTTCTATACGCAATGTCTTAGAGGTTGTTTTCTCTGCACTTTACGGACAAATGAAATCCATTATTGGTAAAGATGCTGCACGCTATTTTCCGGTCATCGCCGCCTTAAGTCTGTTTATCTTTTTCTCTAATATTATGGGGCTCATCCCTGGCTTTAGCCCACCAACAGATAATTGGAATACAACATTTGCTTGCGGTGGATTTGTTTTTGTTTACTATAACTTTCACGGGCTACGCACCCACGGTATGGGCCATATAGCACATATGGCTAATCCTGCCGGCGAATGGTGGGGATGGTTCCTGGCACCACTCATGTTTCCTATCGAGTTGGTCAGCCATTGTGCGCGCCCATTTTCACTTGGTGTTCGCTTAGCTGCAAATATGGTTGGCGATCATGCTGTTTTGTTCGCATTTCTTGGTTTGGTACCCGTCCTCGTTCCCTTACCATTCCTGGCTCTCGGACTTATGGTATGCCTCATTCAAACGCTCGTATTTATATTACTGTCAATGATTTATATAGGAATGGCTGTTGCAGATGCGCATGGTGAAGAACACCACGATGAAGCCGCAGCTCATGCCTAATTAATTTAATTGCTTTGTAAGCGCTCATCGCTGGCCGGGAGAGAGAAGTAGAGGTCGTGAAGGAGAGAGCCGGGATTAACGCAAGCAAAGCCCTAAAGGAGAAAATATAATGAAAAAAATGTGGACAATGATAATTTCTTTTTCAAGCGTGTTCTTGACCAGCGGTCTTGCGCTTGCTGGCGAAGGCGCAAGCGACGGTAGCTGGGGCATGCCCATGGCCATTGGCCTTGGCATTGGTGTTGCCGCTCTAGGCGGTGCCTTAGGCCAAAGTCGTGCCGTTGCGACCGCCCTTGAAGGTATTTGTCGTAACCCAAATGCATCAGACAAGGTCTTTGTGCCTATGATTCTTGGTCTGGCATTTATTGAATCCCTGGTCTTGTTTACTTGGGTTTTGATGTTCCTTTTATTAGGAAAAATATAAGTTTCTATCTTCCGGGAATGGTGGTGATAGCCATCATTTCCGGAGTTTCATTAGAGTTCTATTTATGGCACCACGCAACACATCCAACACCAGCGCCTTAATTCAGGCCCTTATTGACGATTTGCAACTTCAATCCAGCACGCAGATTGAAGAACGTTTTGCATTACTTGAGAAACGCATTGAAAATCTGGAAAAACTTTTAGTCCCTGAAATGCAATTGCAACCGAGTCCAAAACATTGTTGTCTCTGCGACAATCATGTTTTAGCCCGCGGCCTCTGCTCAAAACACTATCAACAATGGCGTTATCGACAGCGTCAACAAGTCCAGGGCAATAAATCCAAAAACACGAAAAAGCACAGAGACAATCTACCTTCGCCAACCGAATTCAGCCGACAACATACGCGCTGACAATTAAACTCTTCGCTTACGCCGATTGCGCACGCCTCTGCCTGCGTCTTTTTAATATATTTTTTAAATATCTCCCTGTGTAGCTGCGTTTTTCAGCGGCCACCTCTTCTGGACGCCCGGCCGCAAGGACCTCGCCACCACCGGATCCGCCTTCTGGCCCTAAATCGATAATCGTATCGGCCGTCTTGATGACATCCAAATTATGCTCAATCACAACAATCGTATTTCCACTATCGACCAAACGCTCTAAGACCCCCATAAGTCTTTCAATGTCATGAAAGTGCAAACCTGTTGTTGGCTCATCCAAAATATAAAGTGTTCGCCCTGTCGAACGCTTCGACAACTCACGTGAAAGTTTAATACGTTGTGCCTCGCCACCAGAAAATGTGGTCGCCGCTTGGCCAAGATGAATATAGCCTAAACCAACCGCTTCAAGGGTTTCCAACTTTCTTGCGATGGCAGGAATCACGCTAAAAAAACCAGACGCCTCATCCACAGTCATTTTTAGAACATCGGCAATACTTTTGCCGCGGTATAAAATCTCAAGTGTCTCACGATTATATCGATGTCCTTTACAAGTCTCGCAGGTCACAAAAACATCTGGTAAAAAATGCATTTCAATTCTTAAGATCCCATCACCCTCACAAGCCTCGCAGCGCCCCCCTTTGACATTGAATGAGAAGCGACCCGGTTTGTAGCCCCGAACTCTGCTTTCTGGAAGATGGGCAAAAAGGTCACGTACATGCGTAAAAAGACCAGTATAGGTCGCAGGATTCGAGCGAGGTGTGCGCCCTATCGGACTTTGATCGATATTAATAATCTTATCAATATGCTCAGTCCCCCTAATTTCTCCATGTGAGGCCGGTAAATCCTTGGTATGATGTAGTGCGTTGGCCACGGCCTTATAAAGTGTATCGTTAACGAGTGTGCTTTTTCCGCTTCCAGAGACGCCGCTCACGCATATAAATTGACCCAGTGGAAACCGAACATCGATATTTTTTAAATTGTTCCCCTTCGCCCCCAGAACTTCAATGCAATGACCATTTCCCTCTCGTCTCACTTCAGGAATTGCGATTGTTTTCGTTCCATTAAGATAATCTGAGGTGAGTGTTTTCTTCGCAAGGATCTCTGCAAGACTTCCCTCTGCCACCACCTTCCCGCCATAACGACCGGCACCTGGCCCCAAATCCACGATCCAGTCGGCTCTGCGAATTGTATCTTCATCGTGTTCAACAACCAAAACCGTGTTGCCCAAATCACGCAATCTTTCCAAAGTCTTTAAAAGGCGATCGTTATCTCGCTGATGCAAACCAATCGAGGGTTCGTCTAAGACATAAATCACACCGCGCAGAGCGCTGCCTATTTGTGTCGCCAAACGAATGCGCTGCGACTCCCCTCCTGAAAGCGTCGCACTTGTTCGATCTAAACCAATATAGTTGAGCCCCACCGCCTCCATAAAACCCAACCTTTCATCGATTTCACGTAAAATAGGTTTTGCTATCTTTTTTTGACGAGCACCCAGTTTCAATTTTGAAAAAAACTGATGTGCCTGAGTCACACTCATCGCACAAACATCTGCAATCGACTTTTTGTCTAAAAGTATAGCCAATGATTCGGCACGCAAACGTTTACCATGACAATCATAGCAAGGCATCGCTGCCATAAAATCCTGCAAGTTTTCCCTAACCCGTTCGGAGCTGCTCTCATTAAAACTACGCAGCAAATGCGGCAGTACCCCTTCGAATGGACGATGAATATGGTATGAAGATTTACGCATACCATAGTTAAATTGAATATCGACTTTGCCGCTTCCCCATAAAACAATTTTCTGATGTTTTTTTGATAATTTTTTGAATGGAACCTCGAGAGAGAAGTTGAAATGTTCAGCGACACAGCGAAGTTGTTGCCTGTACATCCCCTTGAAGCGCCCCGCCCATGGTTTAACGGCACCATTTGCCAACGACACACTTGAATCAGGAATCACTTTGTCGGGATCAAACTCCATCGCAATTCCTAATCCATCACAAGAAGAGCATGCCCCATGGGGACTGTTAAAAGAAAACATGCGCGGCTCAATCTCGGGATAAGAGACACCACATGCGTGACAGGCAAAACGCTCCGAAAAAAGCTGCTCTTTGGCATTGAGCGGTGCAATCGTGACCAACCCATCCGCTTTTCTTAAAGCCGTCTCCACGGAATCCGTCAGACGACCTTTAAGGCCTTCTTTCATCACAAGGCGGTCAACAACAACATCGATCGAATGCTTCTTTTTCTTGTCCAACACGATGTCTTCGTCCAGCTCAAACATCTCTCCATCAATTCTTACCCGCGCAAAACCTTCACGACTTAAATCCTCAAGCTCTTTGCGATATTCGCCTTTTCGGTCACGAATCAACGGTGCCAAAACGAAAAACTTTGTGCCCAAATCATATTCTAAAACTTGGTCGACAATCTGTTGCACCGTTTGCGCCACAATCGGTGCATTACACACATAGCAGTAAGGTGATGCCGCACGCGCAAACAATAATCTAAGATAATCATAAATCTCTGTTAGAGTCGCCACTGTTGAACGCGGATTTCTGGAACTCGTCTTTTGCTCAATAGAGATTGCCGGAGATAAACCGTCTATACTTTCGACATCCGGCTTTTTATTTTGTTCAAGAAATTGTCTCGCGTAGGCTGAAAGTGATTCGACATAACGCCGTTGACCTTCAGCATAAATTGTATCGAACGCCAATGAGCTTTTTCCACTTCCCGAAATTCCTGTGATCACAACAAGTTTTTCCCTGGGCAAATCAAGACTTATATCTTTTAAATTGTGCTCATTGGCACCTTTGATCTTAATCACGTCCACGAAAACAACCTTTAATCCAAGATGCTAATCTAAAATGGAATCTATCTTAGTGCATTGCAACGAAAAGATCACATCAAAAGAATAGGCTTAAAGGCAATAATCCTTGCGAAAAACCATGAAAAAAGCATAAACCGCAATGGCGAAAACCCTAAATTAGAAACTGGACTTGCGCATGCAAACTTTAAAAATCAAAAGTGTCAAAATTTTGTCTCCGCAAAACTGTTTTCTAGTGCTCTGCGCTGGAATCATGCTGGCTTGTGCGCCACAAGCACAGCAACAAGAAACAGCACACGCTGCAAATTTAAACACGCACGATTTAGACAGCCCTCTCACGGGAAGCCATCAACTCACATTTACCGGCAAACGCAGCGGAGAAGCATATTTTAATCCGGCCGCC
This sequence comes from Myxococcota bacterium, assembly GCA_030749035.1. Taxonomy (GTDB): domain Bacteria; phylum Myxococcota; class XYA12-FULL-58-9; order XYA12-FULL-58-9; family JASMKV01; genus JASMKV01. Next base: position 40,576 of record JASMKV010000301.1, read on the forward strand.
GACAAAATTATTTATCAAGCCGAAATTGCACCAAACAACCCTTTTTATCAAATATACACCATGGATTTGACAAGTGGGGCTGTCGAAAGAATCTCGGACGGTAGCGGAAAAACGACCTGTGGATATTTTCATCCCAAAAGTCCGCGTGTGCTCTATGCGTCGACACATCTCGACCATCAAAAAGAGCAAAAACAAAAAACGGAACTGATCAACAGAGCGCATGGAAAGAAGAAACGTTATTCTTGGGATTTTGACCCCAATTTTGATATTTTTACGCAGGACTTAAAGACGAAAAAGCGCCAACAACTGACCAACGCCATGGGCTACGATGCGGAAGGGGCTTATTCTCCTGACGGAGAATGGATTGTGTTTGGCTCCAACCGACACGCCTATGAGCAGCACCAAAAAACAGCAGAACAAGAATTGCTAAAGAAAAACCCTGCACACTTTATGGAACTCTATATTATGCGTCATGATGGTAGTGGCACAAAAAGATTAACGCATAGTCCTGGTTACGATGGAGGTCCTTTTTTTAGTCCCGATGGAAAAAATATTGTGTGGCGGCGCTTTGAAACAAGCGGTCACATCGCTGAAATCTGGACGATGCGTATTGATGGAACCCAAAAAAAACAAATCACGCAACTTGGTGCCATGTCATGGGCGCCCTTTTATCATCCATCAGGACAATATATTATTTTCACCACAAATCTTCATGGATATAAAAACTTCGAACTTTATATTGTTGATACACAAGGAGAAAAAAAACCTTATCGCGTCACTAAAAATGAACATTTTGATGGATTGCCCGTTTTTTCTCCACAAGGAGATTTACTTTCATGGACAAGCACCAACCATCCTGAAAACACTTCACAAATCTTTTTTGCGCACTGGGAACACCAAAAAGCCCTACAACTTCTTGGACTTTCAACGAGTCACGCTCAATCAGAACACCCCAATAAAAAAATCGAACCCCCTGAACAAATCGGAGCCTTACAAGGCCATGTAGAAGCGTTATGTGCCCCTGAGATGGCTGGTCGAAAAACTGGCACACCCGGTGAAAAAAAAGCGGCCTCGTACGTCGCAAAGGAATTTGCTGAAAATAATCTGGAAACCATTGACGGTCATCAGTCTTATTTCCAGACTTTTGATTTTAAAGCGGGTACATCCCTAAACCCTGAAACGCATTTAAAAATAGACTCGTTGACGCCTTTTCCCAAATTTAGAGTCGAAGAAAACTGGGTCCCTTTAGAATTTTCCCAAAGCGGTTCTTTTAGCCAAAACAGCTTTATCTTTGCCGGATACGGCATTGTCGCCCCTGCTCAAGAACATAAGGGCTTTTCGTACAACGCGTATACGGATAAAGTGGACGTTAAAGATCGATGGGTGATTGTTCTGCGAGATATGCCACAAAATATTTCAGATGCACACCGCCAACACCTTCTACCCTTTAGTTCACTTCGCTCGAAAGCCATTACCGCACGAAATAAAGGGGCTAAGGGCATCGTCTTTGTCACAGGACCGTTGTCGGCCTTTAAACATGAACTGATCTCACTTAAAAATAGTCGCGGCATCTCTGAAGGCGGCATCTCTGCTTTGATGATGGGAACAGCCGAAGCCACAAAGCTATTCGAATTAACAGGTCAAAACCTTTCTGCGCTGCAAAAAGAACTTGATCTTGGGCACAGCGTTAACAACTTGAAATTGGAAAACTTTACCTTCTCTGGTGAGATTTCGCTTAAGCGCGAAACGCGTCAAGGACGCAACGTTTTGGCAAGACTCCCTGGAGATCCCGCAAGCAAATATGTTGTTATTGTGGGTGCCCATGTTGACCACTTGGGGCAAGGGCATCACAGCAGCTCTCTTGCCCACACCATTAAAGAAGACGCTATTCATCACGGTGCAGATGACAATGCCAGTGGAACGGCGGTCATGCTGGCGCTGGCGAAAGCATTTTCTGATGAAAAAAAAGAAAATCTCAAAGCCTTTCAGAACGATATCATTTTTGCCGCCTGGTCCGGTGAGGAAATTGGTATCCTGGGCTCACAACATTTTGTAAACACACTTACGCACAGCAAAGACAGCAGAACAATGACCGATGGCAAGAAAATTATCGCCTACATTAATATGGACATGGTTGGTCGCCTTCGCGAAAAGCTTGTTCTACAAGGAATTGGCTCAAGCTCAGTCTGGAAGTCACTTATCCAAAAAGCAAACATCAAAACAAAATTACCGATTCGTCTGCAATCCGATCCTTATTTACCAACAGATGCTACCTCATTTTATTTAAAGGGCATCCCTGTGATCAATGCCTTTACCGGAGCACATGAAGATTATCACGCCCCGACCGATACCCCGGACAAAATCAACTATTCGGGCCTAAACCGTATTACCCATTTGCTTAAAAACACCATGCTTCCCTTAGCACAAACTCAAAAGCTGCCCGATTATATCGCTCGCAAAGCAAAAAAACGTAAAGGCGGCCGAGGATTGCGTATTTATCTTGGGACAATCCCTGATTATGCTGCTTCTGAAGTTCAAGGACTAAAAATATCAGGAACCAGCGCTGAATCACCGGCTGCCAAGGCTGGCCTTGTTAAGGGAGATGTTATCGTTGAACTTGCCGGCAAGAAGATAAACGACATTTATGATTATATGCATGCCCTCAATGCATTGAAGGCAAAAAAAACCGTCGACATCAAAGTGAAGCGACAAAATAAACTTAAAACTTTAAAGATAACCCCACAAATGCGCGAATAAAATCGGGCTTGTTTCCCCGCATTCGCTCTATCCCTACAGCTCTATTCCTTTTTACGTGGACGCTTGAGTCCATAGCTCTCCAGGCGATTAATGAGTGTTCTTCTGGACACACCGAGTTCTGCTGCGGCTTTTGTCTGATTTCCTCCGCAACGCTCCAAGGCCTCCATGATGATTTTTTGTTGTTCATCATCATCTTTTTTTCGTAATTGATCTGCTGGCCTCGAAGAACCTCCTCCTAGAGCAGAAAACTGCTGCGTCGGCTCATCGTCAAGAAGAGGTATATGGTTTGAGACTCCGGAAAATTGATTTTGTGCTGAAAGCAGTGAGTTGGTGCTCAATTTTTCAAGCGGTAAATGCTCAGCTGCAATCGTTCCCGAGCCACACAAGAGAACTGCGCGGTCCATAATATTACGTAATTCCCTAATATTGCCCGGCCAGTGATAAGCCTTGAGGCGCTCCAAGGCCTCTCCCGATAATACGGGTATCCGGCTGTTATGATCACGTTCGCAAACCATCTTAATAAAAAGATGCGCAAGATTTTTCACCTCGCTAATACGCTCGCGTAAAGGCGGAATAATCACAGAAATACCATTGAGGCGAAAATAAAGATCTTGTCGAAAGTTTCCCTCCGTAATTTCATCTTCTAAATTACGGTTTGTCGCCGCAATAAAACGCACATCAATAGATTTTTCCTGCATGCCCCCAACGCGCTGCACTTTGCGATCTTCAAGCACCCGTAAAAGTTTTACCTGCACACTCATGGGCAACTCACCGACCTCATCGAGAAAGACACTTCCGCCATCGGCCGACTCTAAAAGTCCTGGCTTCGAAGCCACAGCACCCGTAAATGCTCCTTTTTCATGTCCAAAAAGTTCACTTTCAAGAAGCTGTTCAGACAATGCGGCACAGTTAAGCTTAAGGTAGGGCTTTGCGCAGCGCGGTGACTTTTCATGAATTTGTGCCGCAAAGACTTCTTTTCCCACACCGGTTTCACCAAGCAGCAAAACACTAATATTGGATCGCGCAATACGCTCAATCAATCGATGTAGGTTTTGCATCACCGGATCTTCGACAACAATCGCATCCCCAACCTGATCGTCAAGCACATCACCCGACAAATCAGCACAAGCTTTGGCCATTAACTCACCGGCACTCTTTTCTTGTGGATAGAGCGCATAACCGCTGGTCACCGAATAGTCATTTGCCCGTAAAACTTCTTCCGTTTGATGCACAAAGGCCTGAATATTTTCAGCAACAGCATTCAGTCGTAAAATTTCATACTCCCCCGGAGGGCCATATGTTCCAACAACATCAACAGAAGATAAAAGCTCTTCAAAGCAACTCGGCGCTGAGTCAAGCTCTTCTCCCTTCACACGCAACCGGATTAAAGCAAACGCAGACTGCTCTTGCGCGGCGCGCAAACACTCCTCTTCCAACCGTATTTCGAAATAGTCGTGCCCACATAAACGCCTTGGACGCGTTGTCTTTCGTGTCTGCTGAATCAACAATGTATTTGTACCGATTTCAATAACATCGCCCAGCTCTAAAGGTACAATTGCCTCCGCCGAAAGCTGCTCATCATTGACACGAACCCCATTAACACTTCCACAATCCTGAATCTGTAAGGGTGGACCCATGTGCAGTATTGCATGCTTTCTTGATACCGCAGGATCATCCAAGCGCACATCCACACCTGATGCTGCGCGGCCTATACTGAGCTGCCCTATAGATGGCAAAGGATAAGTCACAGCCCCTTGCTCTCCAACCACTGTTAACCTTAAACGGCTGGTGCGCGCGTCGGGGACTTCTATAATTTGCTGCGTAGAGAAATTATCTGGCGTATCAAAATCGTTCTTCGACATAATGCCCCGAAAAGGTTTATCAATTTTTTCCTACCCAACGCATATTCTATATTGAATCAATGTGCAATCCTGTGCTCTTATGTCGAAAAGGTCGACAGTATCACGAATGAAATTATCTATTATCATACCTTGCTACAATGAAGAGCATACCTTGAAAAAGGCCGTAAGCAGAATTTTCCCTGTGGACATTGGAGAGGTCACGAAAGAGATCATTATTATTGATGACGGCTCTACAGATCGCTCTGTCGACATGATTCATGAGCTTGAAAATGAGCACCCTGAAATTATTGGACTTGTACATGAAATTAACCAGGGCAAAGGGGCTGCTCTAAAAACAGGTCTTCAGGCTGCTTCTGGTGATATTGTTCTTATTCAGGATGCTGATATGGAATACTCGCCTGCCGACTACCCAAAACTTCTCGAACCTATTTTGGACAACAGAGCTGATGTCGTCTATGGCTCTCGCTTTAAAGGCGGAGAACCAGGGCGCGTCCTTTTTTTCTGGCACAGTGCTGGAAACAAATTTCTGACCCTAACATCCAATATGATGACAGACTTAAACCTCACAGATATGGAAACGGGCTATAAAGTATTTAAACGTGAAGTCATCGAAAAAATCGAAATAGAAGAAAAACGTTTTGGCGTCGAACCCGAAATGACGGCAAAAATTGCCAAACTCGATCCACGGCCACGTATTTATGAGGTTGGTATATCTTACGCGGGAAGAACCTATGCAGAAGGTAAGAAGATTGGCTGGAAAGATGGATTCCGAGCCCTATATTGCATTATGAAATATAAATAGGTTGCGTAAAAAAGAAGGCTTGCTACCCAGATTCCCCAAGTAAATGGGCGATGATCCCTGTGGCCAACGCGCGCGCAATCGTTTCCTGATAATCTTTATTCGCCAATTTTTTGCATTCTTCACTGTGACTCAAAAAGCCTATTTCCACGAGTATCGCCGGCATACGAGAACGCCATAAAACAGCAAAAGGCCCCTCTAAAACACCTTTATCTGGTGTATCCATATTTTCTGCCAAATGGCTTTGTACGCGATGGGCTAAACGTTGACTCTCAACATAAGCACCATTCAAAGCTAAATCCTGAACAATAAAATCGATATTGGCCTGCGGCTCAGTATCTAAAATAATGCCCTCATTTTCACGTTCAGCCAAACGATGCACACGCTTGTTGGCTACCCTGCGCGACAAAATAAAAGTTTCCACACCCTGTACATTTTTCAATGGCGAAGAGTTGGCGTGTATAGAAACGAAAGCTTTCGCCCCAAGTCGGTTTGCCATCTGAGCACGTTGCGCCAAATCCACATTACGATCTTCAAAACGCGTCACCACACTTTCAACTAAATTTGAGCGTTCAATAATATGGTGAACTCGCTTGGCAATGTGCAGAACCAGATCTTTTTCAACCAACCCACACACACCACGCGCCCCTGATTTCTCACCCCCATGGCCCGGATCAATAACCACAATCGGTTTTGCTTCAGCAAGCACCAAAGTCAAAGAGAAGAAGAGCCAATTCATCCTATGCCTATACACACACCAACCTACATTCGGAAGTCTAAAAATTATTATTTACCGAGCGTTTGCACCGCGCCCCTTCCTTGGTTATATCTTTGAACAAATAGCGTAATGCTTACGTCTGAGTAGATGGAGGATAAATCTCATGTTTTTGAACAAAACCACGTGGCCCGTTTTTTTGATCGCACTTTTTTTGGTCTCACCAACCTGGGCGCAGGATGAGGTTGCCAGCACCGATGAAAGTGCTGCTGCAGAAGATGTCAACGAAACCGTCAATGCCGACGCAACGGTGAACGAAACGCAAGAGACCTCCGAAACGACTGAAGGAGCTCAAGCTGCAGAAGGTGAAGAGGCTGCGGAAGCTGCAGAAGCTGCAGAAGGCGCAGAAGGCGCAGCAACAGAGGAAGAGATCGAAGCACAGGCAGAAGAGATGAATAAATTTCACAAAGGTGACTTAGGCTTAGCTGGAAGCCCTGAGCTGGAAAACCCCAATAACTCTATTTTCATCGGTATGGGTTATTACAATATTGGTGGTCTTCTTGATGGTAAGCACTACGCAGAGGTAACCCCCAGCCTTAATTTTCATTTTCCTTTTACCGAATCGAAGAAATTAACACTCAGGGCCGAAATACCACTGCGCATCCTTGCCCTCAATCGCACCAGTGATGGCGAAGCACCCGGATCGATACGCGCAGAAGATTATGATGAAACTGGCGATTATCTTAAAGTCATCAAGCAAATACGACTGGGCAGAAAAGAAGACAAACTCTTTGTGAATGTGGGACGACTCAATGGTGTGACTGTCGGACACGGTACTGTGATGCGCCGCTACAACGCAAATTTGGATCCAGATCGCACACGTGTTGGTTTTCAGCTTGATGCGTATAACGACTATGGTGGATTTGAAACATTTATGGCCGACCTTGCGCTGCAGTCGCGTGTGATTGGTGCCTTAGGTTTTATCAAACCCATGGCCCTGTTTTCAGACAATCCAATCGCGCGCTCCCTCTCTTTAGGCCTCCATTATACAGCTGATTTAAATGCACCAAAGACCCTCACCACAGCTGAAAACTCTCTAAGTGTCGCGACGGATGATTACGGTTATCCACTCTTTAGTGAAACTCAAGTTGGCATTATTGGTGCGGACTTTGAAGTCAAACCCATACGTCTGGGGAATGCTTTTGACCTCAAAGTTTATGGTGATTTAAGCCTCATCGCGAATGCCGGTAACGGAATGACCGGTGGTCTTCTCATGCGCTCCAATTTAGGCTCTCTACCTTATCTGCATGCTTTTCGGGTCCGCATGGAGGGAAGAACTTATTCCAACAACTATCTCCCTCAGTATTTTGATGGCCTCTATGAAATCCAAAAATTTAGTTTTGATCGTGGCTCACAAAGTGGTGGTCAAAAAACAAAATACGAGACGGTTGTCGAAGCTGAAAATACTGGGCGCCATTTTAGTCTCTACAGTGAAGCGTTTTACGCACTCGTGGACCGACTGGTTGTTGGAGGCGGCATTGAAAGCTTACTCGATGAAGGGCTCTATAACCTCATGCTGCATCTTGAAGTGCCCGCATCAAGCGTCATACAACTCTATTTCACCTATTATAAAAACTTCTACAGTGACTTAGCAAAATCATTTGCCCGCGCAGAAGGCGAAAGCTTTAGCTTTGAGTCAGATACGGTGCTCTACGCAAACATGCGCGTCATGGTGCTGCCTATTCTCTTCATGAATGCGGGCTTAAAACAAACCTATCAATGGGACGAAAATTATGGCGCTTCGGGTGGGTATAACCCCACCATGGATTTTGTCATCAACGCCCAACTTGGACTTGAGTTCTAAGCGTTTTTTATCTGGAAGCTTTGTCATGCCTTATAAAACAGCGCGGCAGTCCGTAAAACGCTCGGCGTATTTATCTGGATGACTTTTTAGATTAAATGCTTGCTTACCGCAAGAATGTTGCCACAGAGGTGACAAATAAATGGTGGCCAAATACTTTTGTATCTTAAGTTCAAGAAGGCTAAAGGCAGACCGGACAAAATGATCACCATCGAAACCCAATAATACTGACTCCAAAAAGGACTCGCCGCAAATGGCCAATAACTTAAGTGATAAAATCCCCAGAGAATAGAGCTAAAAAGAATAATCGGAATTGATTTATTGATTTGGGTCTGGAGCAATCGAGTCAGAAAAACTCGAAAGAAAAATTCATCCACCAATACCCCCAAAGGCATCAACCAAACGCTCGCATCAAAAACCTCAAATAAACCATGCTGAGGCCACATCAAACCTGCCCCAGACCCAATAAGGGCCGCCAAAAAACATCCAATAAAAGAAAAGCGCCACCCCACCCCCTTTAAAATACTTGAGAGGCCTGCGTCTTCCAATAAATATAGGCCAATAAGGCCCGCAACTAAAAGTATACCTCGACGCAAAGAACAAAAAGGAATATTGAAAAGATAAAGGTATTCACCTTGAGCATAACGTGGACCCAAGAAAATTAAACTTCCTACGGCCACAAAGACCATGCTCCAAACCAACGCCAGCCGCCCCAGATGAAATGACTCTCCAACTTCAACATCCGGTTCTTGCTTTTCTTCAATCGTTTCTTTTTCAGCTTTGTCGGCCTGTGCGCTCGCTTTAGAAATTTCGCTGTCAAATTGCTTTTCTTCTTCGGTTTCAGGATGCATTGCGGCTTCAAGTGAAGCGGATATAGGCAAAGTCGATGGTTCATCGACCAATGTCACTAATCCTTGGCGAATCAATAAATAAAAGGTTTGCAGCACCTGATCATAAACATGCGCCATGCCCAAATCAAATTCACTTAAGATCTGACCAGAGCGCATCCCCGATGACATCAACGCAAGGATGTCAATTTCTATACCATTGAGCTGTTCTACGACCGCTTCAAGCTCAGGTTCAATGCGATAATACTTTTTATTCACAATTAACCGTGCTCTTAAATGCTCGAAGAGCTGATCTTCATTTGCCCGCTGCCAAATTGCCCCTGCCCGCATCACATCGAGAAATGTTCCATCAATCACAGGGCTCACTTTATTTGGGCGGTCATCCTCGAAAAATGTAATCTTCCCTTGAGCCCATGAAAAAGCCTCGGCAACCCGATCGAGCGACTGTTGGCGCAAGGCTTTAATAAGCTCATGTGTCTTCATGACGCCTTCGCGCAAGATCACCCAGCCTAAAAAGAGTTTTTCATCACGCGCCATTTTCTGTAACGCGTGAACACGTTGCTCTTCGATGTAACCCTCACGAACAAGAAACCGCGTGAGCAGTTCCTCGGGGATATTCGAATTGGCTGTATGCGGAACACCGTGTGCAATCGCAACCACTTTTGTTTTTGTGCCATGCTTCAGCACTAAAAAACCGCTGGCACTTTCCATATAAAGACGCAAGAGGACTTCTTCAATAGACGACTCCTCTAATGTCGCCGCTAAATAGGCCTTCTGCCGTTCAAGAATATCTGTTTTGGCATTGAGCGCTAAAGAGCGACTCATGCGAATCAATTGCAAAACAGCGGCGCCACGAACATGCTCAGATAAATCCGCTGGCTTTAAGGTTCCTTTTTGTAGGCCATCTAAAAGTGCAAAATCATTCAGCTCATCGAGATAAGCCAACGGATTTTCTTCATCCGGATTATAATTTATCGGCATGGTATCCTATGCTTATGCCAAAACCCCGCTACAAACAATGTTTTGACCTCGATAAAATCCGATAACTACCTGAAATACATGTGGAACTGGCTTGAAAAAGAGCTTTTAACCTGGACCTGGTACGCGTTACACTAGAACCATGAGTACACGCATAGAAAGTGGCATCTCCACCCAGCTCAACCCCAACACCACAAACTTGAGTTCCGCTGGACAAAATCAGCAAATACAAAGTGTGGGTCAACAAGTCCAACAGGTCCTTTTTGGCAAACCCAAACCCGTTATTCTCGATCCAGCAAAATTCCCACAAGTTGCAGAGCAATTAAAACTTTTGCGGAAATATAAAAAAAAGATAGCCAATATGGCAGACGATGATGAGCATGATTATGAGCTGGCCTTAACCCAAAGCGCTATTGCCATGATTGATGCGCAGGGAACCATCTATATGGGCGTCGAGTTTTTAATGGCCAATAAAGAAAACCCCGAAATTATTCTTGGAGCCCTTGCGCATGAAATAGGCCATCAACCCAAACGCTGGAAAGAATACCAACAACAACACCTGCTCACAAAAGAAGAGATGCAACTCATCTGCCGCCACGAAGAAACACGTGCGGATCTTTTTGCCGGCTCCGCCTTGGCTGAACTCGGCTTATCTTGCGAGCCCATGATTCAATTCTTAAAAGATATAGAGGAAGGACCCCATCCCGAATACTTTCCTGCACAGACACGGGGTGAAGTGATTCGCGAAGCACATCAAAGTCGAAATTATCGAGCAAAAAATCGCCGTAAAATATTTCCAAACTTTGATCGAATGACTTCCGTCAAAGGGCATCTTGGCGAGTTCTAGATAGGCTGTTCGTCCATAGCTTTTCAATCACAATGGCGAATAATATCACAAAAACGTAGGTCATGACGCCCAATGTATCATGCGCAATATTCCAATAATCGATATTGCTGGAAAACCAGTAGGCGCAATAACAACTCAATATGATGCGTAAGGTGTTACCAATAAACCCACCCAGGAAAACCAAGATCAAAAATCGAAGGCTTCTGTCTATTCGCCTCGCATATAACACCAACGACAGCACAAGGGACAAAGTTTGTAGGGCCACAAATGTCTGCACACCCGCACAAGCCGATGTCACAGTGAGTCTGAACCCCTCACCTTCAATGGTCTGCAGGGCCTCTGGACGAATCAGCGTGTTGAGCCCTGCTTTGCTGACCACAAATTCTGAGAGATAGGCGGTCACTTCGCATAACTTTAAATCAACCAACGGCCCCAAAATATAATCCCAAGGGCAGACGAAGAAGCCCAAGAGAGAGGGCACCAGCCAAAAAGAGAGTTCAAAACACCAAAACAAAGCGCGCACTAAAAAAGCAAACGACAATGCCCACAACACTGGATGCACAAACATTGCCCCCAAAGCAAAGAGCCCGCTTAAGCCCAGCCAAAACCAATAGTTGGAGTTCAAATCAGGCTTTTTTTCGCTATCTCGCTGAGCATCAATAAAAAAGAGCAGCCCCGCCAAAAGTGCGCAAAGGGAGCGTAAAACCGCCTGCGACTCAATCCAATAAAGGCGCTCCAAATAAAAGAAGAAAGGTATGTGCAGCCCAACCCCTAAAACGAGCCCCAATGCTTTCTGCTTATCTATTACTTTCAACAGCTTAACACCCAAAGAGCAGCCTAATCTTTCGCCACTAAAAGCACAATCTCTTCTTGACACAAAGACAATCCAAGAGGCATATGTGCACGTATTGACAGGAGAAAATGATGAGCGCTGCACAAAATATCCCTTTAGCACAACAGGAATCAACCATGCATACGGACTTTAAAGTTAAAGATCTTAGCTTGGCCGAATGGGGCCGAAAAGAAATCAAATTGGCCGAAATCGAAATGCCCGGCCTGATGGCACTTCGACAGGAATATACGGCAGAAAAACCTCTAAGTGGTGCACGTATTACCGGCTCATTACATATGACCATTCAGACTGCCGTTCTTATCGAAACCCTTGTCGAACTCGGCGCCAAGGTTCGCTGGGCCTCTTGTAATATTTTTAGCACCCAGGACCATGCTGCTGCTGCGGTTGCCGTTGGACCGAACGGTACTGTAGAAGCACCCAATGGTGTTCCTGTTTTTGCCTGGAAAGGTGAAACCCTGGATGAATATTGGTGGTGCACTGAGCAAGCGCTGACTTGGCCAGGTGAACTTCCGAATATGATACTCGACGATGGTGGCGATGCAACCATGATGGTCATTGAAGGCGCCAAATTCGAGCAGGCCGGCGCTGTTCCAACACCTAAAGACAATGATCCTGACGATTGGATCTCGCTCTTAAGTGCGCTGCAAAATGCTTTTAATCAAAATCCAAACACATGGCGCCCAATGCTCAAATCGATTAAAGGCGTGACCGAAGAAACGACAACTGGCGTGCATCGCCTCTACGAAATGGCCAAAGAAGGCAGCCTGCCCTTCCCTGCCATCAACGTGAATGATTCGGTGACCAAAAGTAAATTTGACAATATTTACGGCTGTCGCCACTCTTTGGTCGACGGTATTATGCGTGCAACAGATGTCATGCTTTCAGGCAAAACCGCACTCGTATGTGGCTATGGTGATGTCGGTAAGGGTTGTGCGCAATCTTTACGCGCCCAAGGTGCCAGAGTCGCGATCACTGAAATTGACCCGATTTGCGCGCTACAGGCCTGTATGGAGGGCTATGAGGTCGTCCAACTCGAAGATGTTCTGGCCACCACAGACATTTTCATCACGGCAACAGGAAATTACAATGTCATTAGCGCCGAACAAATGGCCAAAATGAAAAATAACGCCATTGTTGGGAATATTGGCCATTTTGACAATGAAATTGATATGGCAGGCTTAAGTAAACTTGCAGGCATCAAGTGCGAAAACATCAAGCCTCAAGTCGATCGCTGGGAATTCAGCGATGGGCATAGCGTGATTGTGTTGGCCGAAGGGCGCCTGCTTAATCTGGGCTGCGCCACAGGGCATCCGAGCTTTGTCATGTCCAACAGCTTTAGCAATCAAGTGATTGCACAAATAGAGCTCTTCAAACATACCGACAAATATGAGGGTGTGCAGGTTCTACCCAAGCATTTGGATGAAAAAGTGGCGCGATTACACCTGGATAAACTCAACGCAAAGCTCACCATCCTCAGTGATGAACAAGCCAACTACATTGGTATCCCTAAGAATGGACCCTATAAGCCCAATCACTATCGATACTAGGCTTGATGGCAACCTATAAGGTCATCTTAAAGAAGCTTAGCGATGGCACTTTTGATGCGCGTTACAATGCCACCATTGTGGGTATGGCAGAATCCACCGGCAACTCAGAAACCGCAGCCCTCGATCTGCTCCCTAAGGAGATACGCTATCGCATTGAGTGATGTCCCTGCTCTGGGGTTGCTGAGGACGATATCAATTTAGATGTGAAGCGCATCAACGATCGCTCCTTAAATCACTTAAAAGCCTATAAATAGGGGCTGAGAGCCTTAAGGAAACTGTCAAGTACATCAAAAAAATAATTCGACCTTTTTTAATCTATGTGTGCTATTTTAGACTTGCTCGAATTTTCGAGTGGCGTTAGTGGGTTTTTATGGCGAGCACCTCAGGCTTTACACATCTGCATTTGCACTCACAATACTCCTTACTCGATGGCGCCATTCGTCTCGACGATTTGATCCCTGCCGTTAAGGAAAAAGGCATGGATTCGGTCGCCGTGACCGATCATGGCAACATGTATGGCGCGGTTGATTTTTACAATACGGCCAAGAAACACGACATCAAACCAATCTTTGGCTGTGAGGCCTATATCACCGGCGACAAACCCTGCTCTGATCGATCCAGCCGTGAGTCGTATCATCTTATTCTCTTGGCCAAAGACAACGAGGGCTATAAGAATTTAAGTTACTTGGTGTCCATGGGCTTCTTAGAAGGCTTTTACTACAAGCCCCGCATCGACAAAGAACTCTTGCGCAAACACTCAAAAGGCTTGTACGGCCTCTCAGCTTGCCTCGGCGGCGTCATCAACAAAGCTTGGATGCGCGAAGGCGAAGAAAAAGCAAGTGCCATTGCCAAAGAATACCAAGACATTTTCGAGCCGGATCATTTCTTTTTGGAAGTTCAGGATAATGGTTACGAGGAGCAAGTCAAAGCCAATCAGTTCTTGATGAACCTTTCTGAGCTCTACGATATCCCCCTGTGTGCCACTGCCGACTCGCATTACCTCACCCCCGATGAATCGGCCGCACACGAAGTCTTGATGTGCATCCAACAGAACAGCTCTCTACAGCAGTATCGACAGCGCATGAAACATTCCGACCAACTCTATGTCAAAACCCCCGAAGAAATGTGGAATTCCTTTGGCAACACGATTCCACAGGCGGTTGAAAACACCACCCGAATCTCGCAAAATTGCAACGTTGAACTCAACCTCTCGGACACCTACTTACCCAACTATAAAATTCCTAAAGGCTACAGTCTTGAATCTTACCTTGAAAAAGTCACCAAAGATGGTCTCAAGGCACGTATCAAACACGCTCAATATGCCATCGATCAGGGTGTCTATAAAGAGCGCATGGAACATGAACTCGGCATTATTCTTAAGATGGGATTTGCCGGCTATTTTCTCATTGTCTGGGACTTTATCAAACATGCCAAAGAAAGACGCATTCCTGTAGGCCCTGGACGAGGATCCGGTGCGGGCTCTATCGTGGCCTGGGCGTTAGGCATCACCAACATCGATCCTATCCCCTATGACCTTATTTTCGAACGCTTCCTAAATCCCGAACGCGTCTCCATGCCTGATTTCGATATCGACTTTTGCCAGGAACGCAGAGGTGAAGTCATCGACTATGTGACTGAAAAATATGGTTCCAACAATGTCGGTCAAATCGTCACCTACTCACAGCTCTCTGCCAAAAGTGTCATCAAAGACGTAGGTCGCGTCATGGAAGTTCCATTTGGGGAAATCAATGAGCTGACCAAGCTTATTCCGGGGCTCGTCAACGGGCGCAAGGTCACCATCGACCAAGCGCTTGATATCGAACCCAAACTTAAAGAGATCCAAAAAGAAAAACCTATTTACAAGCAAATTATTAAGATTGCCCGCGACCTCGAAGGCCTTAATCGACAAACCGGTATGCATGCAGCGGGCATTGTTATTTCAGATAAGCCCCTCTGGGATTACGTCCCCGTATGCCGTGGCAAAGAAGGCGAAAAGGTCACCCAGTTTGCCAAAGATGAAGTTGAAATGGCAGGCTTGGTTAAATTTGATTTTCTCGGGCTCAAAACACTCACGGTTGTCGCCAAAGCAGAAAACCACATTAAGAAACGCACCGATGAAGGCCCTTTGGGCAACAATAAAGATTTTGATATCGAAGAAGCCCCCATTGATGATCCCGCCATTTATAAGCTTATTGCCAGCGGTGACACCGACGGCGTTTTTCAACTCGAATCCAGTGGCTTCAAAGAGTTGCTCAAACGACTTAAGCCTGACTGCTTTGAAGATATTGTTGCGGCAGTCGCCCTCTATCGTCCTGGGCCATTAGATGCGGGGATGGTTGACGATTATATCAATCGCAAACATGGCCGAACCGAAGTCAATTACCCCCATGCGGTTTGCGAGCCCATATTAAAAACAACCTATGGTGTAATTGTTTACCAGGAACAGGTCATGCGCATCGCTGTTGATCTTTGCGGTTTCACCATGGGCGAAGCCGATGTTTTACGAAAAGCCATGGGCAAGAAAAAAGCTGACGTCATGGCCAAAATGCGCAAGAAATTTGTCGACGGTGCCCATGATTTAAACGGCATGAAGAAAAAAGCCGCAGATGAGCTTTTTACGCAAATTGAAAAATTTGCCGGCTATGCTTTTAATAAAAGTCATTCCGCCGCGTATGCGCTCATTTCATACCATACGGCCTATCTGAAATATTATTACCAGGTTGAATTTATGGCCGCCCTACTTTCGACTGAAATGCGCGATCAGGATGATATTGTAAAATATATTCAAAGCTCCAGAGAACGCGGCATTGATGTATTGCCCCCAGATGTCAATCGATCCGAGCGCGATTTTACGGTCGTGCATGAAAATGATGAACATCGTATTCTCTTTGGCTTAGGCGCGGTTAAAGGCGTCGGCGATGCCGCCATTGAATCGATTCTTTCATCCCGAGATAAAGATGGCGCCTTTACTTCAATCTACAATTTGTGTGAGCGTGTTGAAACCAAACGCTGCAATAAAAAAGTGTTGGATGCGTTAATCCGCTCTGGCGGACTTGATGATTTTAATCGACCACGTGCACAACTGATCAACACCATTGAAAAAGCGCTCGAGGCAGCACAAAGTGCCCAAAAAGACCGCGCTTCAGGGCAAACTAATATTTTTGCAATGATGGCCCCCGCAGACGATGCGCCTAAAAATGCCGCAGGCATCGCCGAGAATTATCCCAACATTGAAGAGTGGCATGAAAAAGAAAAGCTCGCGAGCGAAAAACAAGCTTTGGGTTTCTATATCACTGGCCATCCTTTAGACCGATATCGCAATGAGCTCCCCCACATATGCCCCACCCGTACCATCGATTTGCCCAATCGTGCCAAACGCGGCACCGGTCGATTCTGCGAAGTTGTCGTCGGTGGTGTCGTCACCGCCTTACGCGAACGCCCCTTAAAAAGCGGCAAGGGGCGCATGGCCTTCGTCACTTTAGAAGACCTCTATGGCCGTGTTGAAGTTCTTATTTTTAGCCGGGTTTTCTCCGCCGCAGAGTATATTCTCAAATCCGATGAGCCCATTGTCATCAAAGGCGCCCTTATGCTTGAAGGTGATGATAATACGGAACTTAAAATCCGTGCGACTGAAATCGAGCTTTTAAGCGAAGCCCGCTCCAAAGTGGCGCGGGGACTTAATATCCAAATTTCAGCAGAACAACTTAATGCCGAAAACCTTCAGGAACTTAAGACCATTCTCGGCGCCTTTAAAGGTACTCTGCCCGCACGTTTGACCATCAAGCAACACGACCAATTTGAAACCGTCATGGCGCTGCCCCAAGAGCTCTCGGTGGAGCCTTCAGAAGAGATGGTGCATCAACTCGACAGGCTTTTTGGCGCCTCTGTGGCCTATTTTGTCTAAACGCTCAGTGTGCCTTAAATAAAACACAACATTTTAACGATCTTGTCCGATAACGGGGCGTGTGTTAGCATTTTTGCGTGCGCACCATACGAATAACAGAAACAACATGAAGGCCCCCCATGCCCACCACTAATCCACTTACCCAGTATACTGGCGACCAAATTGTCGGTCAGCTCTTTGTGAACCACCATAACGGTGCTGGAATCTTTCCCAATCAGGGGGAAATTCAATTCCTCGCCGGAAAACTCGGACAAGCCGCAAAAAAATTCTCCTATATGGGCGACAGCAGAGTCTACTGCCAACTGCATAAAGATCTTCAGGAATACCGGACAGAACGCCAACGTCGGGCTGCCAGACGCGGTACGCATGCGGCCATGAATGCCCCCAGACGCAATACCGGTGGCGTCAATTTAAGACGTAATACGGGTAATGTCATTCGCCACAACAGGCACGCAGCGGTGAATGTCAAACAAGAGGTCAAAGCGATACTCAGCGAATTTGGGTTTAATCCCGTGAGTGCTGCCGAAGAAAAACTTTGTGTCGAGATCTACAATCAACGCAGCAACAATGGGCAAAATCCGCCGCGCAGGACCTCCGTCTTTCGCATCGACTTTCAAAGGGCCATCGACACTCATCGGCGTCAAACTCTGCTCCTCCATCCACCTGCCAATACGGTCTTTTGGCCCACACCCACACCCAATAAACCCGCCAACAGACCACCCTACTGGATCGTTCCGGGCAGCACCAACAATCCGGCAGGCGCAACACCGGCAGCAACACCGGCAGCAACACCGGCAGCAACACCGGCAGCAACACCGGCAGCAACACCGGCAGCAACACCGGCAGCGAATAATGCTACCATCGGGCCCTCCTCCTGGAATAACAATCCAGCCATCAGGGGCAGACGAAGGCGTCAGCAGCTACGCGCCAGAGCCAATGCCAGTGCACCAGCAACACCAACACCGACTGCGACACCGACGCCAGCGCCAACACCGGCTGCAACACCGGCTCCGACACCGACGCCGGCGCCAACACCGACACCTGCGCCCACACCGGTACCAGGTCCTGCTGCCAATCTCAGGAGACGGCGTAACCGCAACCGAAACCGCGCAAGCAACCAAAGAGCGACCAACAACCAACGCTTCGTCAATTCTGCCGGCGGCGGTGGTGCTGCCGGCACCCAGCGCGCCAACGGCTCTTTTAATCGAGGAAAAATCGAAGTCGCTGCCGAACGCAGCGCCAAAGGCTGCATGGTGAAAATTCACTCGATGCATCAAGGACAAAACGAAAAGGTGACCCTCACCCTGCAAGCCCGGGTTCGCCACGGCAATGAAGAAAAAATCATCAACCTTAAAACTCTTTCGCAAGGTGAAATTCTTAACCAAAACGCCTTTGAGGGCCACAATTCTTTTGAACTCGATTACGATGAAATCAATGCGTATTTGGCGCAGCACACCCCCCATCTCCAACTCACCCCTGGCACCCCCTTGGCCGTGCACGCTTTGTGGGAAGGTCGTGGACATCAATGGGGAGGCTATGGCCGCGGCGGTGTTTTTCATATCCCACAACGCAGCAGCAACCCCATAGGTCAAAGCGCTGCTGTACAAAATAGCGGCGGAAAGATTCAAGGCGATTTACCTCTGGATATTGGTGTGGTGATGGCCAAAGACTTAACCAGCCGCTTCCGCGGACTTGTTGAAGGCGGCCAGTTTACATCTCGCATGGAAGCGGAAGTTAAAGCCCGCATTGGCGTCGATGAAATCCCAGAGATTTACCAAAAGCTTGAAGCCCTGGTCAATTCGAAATGGGCCTCGCGCCGCGTCCTGGGTAGACATTGGACCATTTCCCGCAAGGACCGCTACTACCAAAAAGATGATCAAGGCAAAGTGCTGCAAGATGCCAACGGCATGCCCTTGGTTCACCCTGTTAAAGATCGCTACTACGACTCACAAACACGCGACTTGGCTAAAAATCATGTCGCCATTCGATTTCGTGAAATGGTCGGCGATAAAGTCGGTAAACTCAATATCAAACCTGGTGAAGGGGTCATGGTCGAAGACAATATCTTTCGCCGCATTGAATACGGTATGGATGTTGACCCGAGCATCAAAACCAATCCCGGACTTTTGGCAGGGTTTTTTAATTCGGTCGAGCATCTCAATCCCTTTCGACATATTTCAGATCAAATGGGCTTCAACTCCCAACACGTGTTGCGCCCTTCCATGGACCTTGAAGCCAAGCGCTACAAGTATGTCCTCGAACACAAGAACGGTACCGAAATTGAAATATCTGTCGATGATGTCGTCTGCACCGTGCTCGACCAGCGAGGTAACCCCATGAAGAACCCGGATGGTTCCCTTAAACAGGGGCGTTTTGGCCAAATCGAGTTTGACCTGGAACATTTACAAACCCAAAGTAATCAAGTTGTCTCCAACAGTGGTGCTGCTTTTTCCACCTTAGGTCAGTTTCGAAATGAGCAGCAGCAAGCGAGTTGGCTCAATAATATCGATGCCAACGCAACCCTCTCAGGGCCTCCACGTATCCACGAACCCGAAGATGTGGACAACAAATCACTGATTGAAACCGAAGGCTACGAATGCCTCGAAAAGCTGGCACCGGGTCTGCAAAAACATCTCCTGCCCAATGGTGCCCCCCCTGCCCTGCAAAAATATCGCCGTGGGGCTCAGGTTTGCTCTCTGATTCCTATGGAAGATGCGGACAAAGCAGCCTATGAAGCAGCCCTGCAACGGGCCGGAGGCATAGCTTAAACAGTTAATATCAAATAGTTTTTTTCTAATTCCCTGTTTTTTGCAGCCAAGATCTTCGCCCGCAAGCGTTTTTCGGGGCTAACGCAACCTTCTTGCCCAATCGACGATAATCGTTGTAGATATCTAATGATAAGGAATACACGATGCCACGTATAGGAAATATTTTTCGCCGCAACCGCACCACCACACCGAGCACACCGGCCTCAGGTACCACCAACAGCACCCCCACCAACAACACAACCAACGCACCAGGCAACGCCACCACGCCTGCTGGGCCCAATGCCGCCACCAATGCGGCCATTGGCAACGTCAGTAATGTCAGCTCTACAAACGCCACACCAACCAACACACCTCCCTCGGTCGGCATGCAGGGCAACCGTAGTATTATGGGCACCTTCTCATCGAGTGGTGCTATCGGACACAAGAAAGATGATGGCTCCTATACCCGCGGACGCATTGAAGTGAACGCCACACCGACGAAAAAAGGCTGCAAAGTTGAAGTCTTCTCGATGCATACAGAAAAAGACGACAGCATGACCTATATCTTACAAGCCCGAGTCAGAGACAAAAAAGAAGAAAAAGTTATCAATCTTAAGATGCTTCTCGACAATGAAAAGATAAATCCTGATGGTTTTGAAACAACCAAAACTTTCAACATCGATTACGACGAAATTAATGCTTATTTGCAACAGTTTTCCCCTGGTTTAAAATTGAGTCCCGGCACTCCTTTGGCGATACAAGCCTTTTGGGGCGACGGCATTGGTTTTAATCATCAATGGGGCGGTTATGCCCGTGATGGCATGTTCTATATCCCCCAACGCAAGGCCAATCCTTTGCCTGAGGTTGCAGAAATTAATGGTAACAAGAACCTAGGTGCGGCGGAGTATCTACCTCTCGATATCGGTATCACTTTTGATGACACCTTAAGCACTAAGTTTAAAACCCTTGCTCAAGGTGGACAGTTTACTTCGCGCATGGAGGCTGAAGTCAAAGCGCATGTGGATTTGGATAAAGTGCCCGAATACTATGAAAAGCTCGCCGAATTGGCGACCAATCCACGCTTGGCAGAGCGAGTGCTCGGACCCGGCTGGAATATTGAGCTCAAAGAACGCTATTTCATGAAGGACGATGATGGTAAGACACTCTATGATGATCGAGGTCTGCCTCAAATAGACCCAATGCGTGATCGCTACTACGATAATAAAGATTATGGTATGGCCAAAGAACAAGTTGCTCTGCGCTTTCGCGAAAAAGAAGGCGACAAGGTTGGTCGGGTTAATATCAAACCAGGACCCGGTGTGATGGTCGACGATAATATTGCGCGACGAATCGAGTACGGTTTAGAAGTGGTTCCTGGGACTAAAAACAACCCGAAGGATTTAACAAACTTTTTTAACACCACCGAACATTTAAATCCATTTCGCTTTATCCAGGAGGTTGTTCCCAACAGCAGTGCCTGGAACTCCGTTAATCCAATGATGGATATTGAGGCCAACCGCTACAAAATAGCGATGGAGCACAAAAACGGAACGAAGATCGAAATTTCTCTCGACGATGTTTACTGCACTGCACTTGACAGCAAAGGTGAGCCTGCAAAATACGATAACGGCAAACCCATCGTGGGTCATTTTGCCCAACTAGAACTCGATTTAGAACACCTCCAAACAAAAGCCTCACAAACTGTGGGCAACAGTGGCAACTCCTTTGCCGGTATTGGACAGTTCACAACGGTCGATAAACAAGAAGAATGGCTCAAAAAAGTATCGGATAAGGCCAGCATGTCTGGACCACCACGTATTCATCAACCCGAAGACATCAACAACGGATCGCTGCTGGAATCGGATGCCTATAAGCTTCTTGAAAAAGTTGCACCAAGACTCCAAGGTTATCTAGAGCCCGAAGGTTTAAAACCCGCCACGCAAAAATATCACCGAGCAGCCGAAGTCACCGGTCGCATTCCCATGAGTGATGAGGCCAAAAATGATCACGAAAATGAAATTCGCAGGCGGCAACGGGTCGATAAAGGTCTGAGGCAAGACTACAGCGCCTCTCAGGCTTAAGAATATCTCGAATTCTTAGTTTTCGACCAAACGGTCTATCTTCGCCGCCAGAATAAAATCACTCACCGAGAGTCCATCGATTTTGTGGGTCCAGATTTTAATACCTACTTTGCCCCAGGCAAGAGCGATGTCCGGATGATGACCTTCGGCCTCGGCCACTTCGCCGATTTGATTCGTAAACGCTAAAGCCTCGACGAAATTATTGAAAGTATAATCTTTAACCAAATGATGCTCGTCAACCACCTGCCAATCGCTGGCCAATTGATTCTTGTAGCGTTCAATCTCTTCGCTACCCAAAGACGGCACACCACCTGCGCAGGGTATGCACTTTTGCTGCGCTAAATCCGTCATCTCAGCGTTCGTTGGGCGATTTATATTGGCGCTCCAGAGCTCCCGTATAGATTTGTCGTGGTCGACCAATACGGCTATCGTCTTCGAGCATTTCTTTCCATTGCGCAATCCAGCCGGGCAAGCGTCCCAAGGCAAAAAGTACCGTAAACATATTCACCGGAAAACCCATCGCCCGGTAAATGATACCCGAATAAAAATCGACATTAGGATAAAGCTTGCGCTCAATAAAATAATCATCACTCAAAGCCGCTTCTTCTAAACCTCTGGCGATATCGAGGAGCGGATCATCAATACCCAATTTGTCCAGAATTTTATCACAGTGGCCTTTGATGATGGTCGCCCGTGGATCATAATTTTTATAGACACGATGTCCAAAACCCATCATGCGAAACGGATCGTTCTTATCCTTTGCCCGCAGGACCGCGCGTTTGACATCACCGCCATCTTGCTTAATGTCCTCGAGCATCTCCAAAACTTTTTGATTGGCACCCCCATGCAAGGGCCCCCAAAGCGCGCAAATACCTGCGGCAATCGACGCAAAAAGATTGGCCTTTGATGAGCCGACCAATCGCACTGTCGATGTCGAACAATTTTGCTCATGGTCTGCATGTAAAATAAGCAACACATCCATCGCCCGCGCCAATTCAGGATCGACCTCATAGGGTTCAGTCGGATAGGAAAACATCATCTGCAGGAAATTTGCTGCGTAAGGCATGGTGTTGTCCGGATACATCAGCGGCAAGCCATGGGATTTACGATAGGAAAACGCCGCAATCGTGGGCAGCTTAGCCAACAAACGCACAATATTTAACTTGCGCGCTTCAGGATCGGTAACCCCCGGCGAATCCTGATAAAAAGTACTTAAACCAGAAACCACCGACGACAAAATCGCCATCGGATGGGCATCGGGTGGAAAGGCATCAAAAAATCCACGCATATGCTCGTGAATCAGTGAATGGTGATTGATTTCAGAAATAAATTCATCCGATTGACTTTGATTGGGAAGTTCACCGTTGATCAAAAGATAACAAACCTCAGGAAAAGTCGATTTTTCCGCCAATTGATCGATAGGATAACCGCGATAGCGTAGAATGCCCTCTTCGCCATTGAGGAAGGTCACACTGCTTCGACAGGCCCCCGTATTTCCATAGCCGTCATCAAGTGTCACCAAACCGCTCTGTCCACGTAGTTTGCGGATATCAACCGCAGCTTCGTCTTCAGAACCAACGATAACGGGCAATTCATATTGCTCACCACGGACATTTAAGGTCGCATTTTCACTCATCAAAGCCCCCTATTCTACGTGACTTTCCATTGTTTATTTGGACGTTTATACTTACCGCGCATTGGAGTAGAATACCAGACCGGTTTTGGGTTTCAGGAGTACCATGATCGCTTTTCGCATACATCCACCAACCGGCCTTGCCTGGCTCTGCAGCGGCTCGCTCTTTTTCTTTTCCATGGAGTTTTGGTTCACTTTAAGCAAGATTTCAGTGCTTTACCTCTTTGATGAGCCCTACACCCAACACGAAATGCTCCCCCTTTACATCACCTCTTATGTCGGCACCCTGGGGGCTTTTCTCTGGCTGCTCAAACTCTACCTGGCCCCCAATCAACTCTTGATTGACCCTATCGAAGGCACCATCGTACGTCAGCGGACCCCTTTTTTACGACCACAACATATTGCTGGCCCCCTCGAAGATTGGCATGTGCAAATTCTCTTCTTTAGAGAACAGGAGCGCCAACGTCAAATTTTTAAGGTCTTGGTCCTACGCTCTAAAACGTACAAAGAGACAATTGTGCCTGCGGATATGCAACGAAAAAAAGTTGGAGAGCTGGTGGATTGTCTTGTGCAACTTGAAAGCCGCTTCGGCGGTTTCGAAACCCAAATTGAAAAGAACTAGACAGCGCGCTGCTGTATCTCGTGACCTGCTTGATGTCGACGACGTAAATGATTCACCATCGTCTTTAACCGATGCACATAGGTATGCTCAGCCAAGACTCTTTGTTGTGCTCGCTCAATCACTTTAGATCTTTGCGTCTCATGGCTTCGGTAATAATCGATGAGCTCAAGCATTTCTGCAGCGTCATGGTAAACAATCGCCTCTTCCCCGATAATAAAATGCTCTTCGACCGCACTTTGCGCATCACTCAACACGAAACCACCAGCGGCTGGCGCATCAAAAACACGCTGATTGACTGCTGTGGGCATTTGCAGGGATGTGGCGTTAAGATTGATTTTTGAAGAACGGTAGATATCGGCAAGCATCGGTCCATATTTGACCGCCCCTTGATAATCGACACCCGGCAAGAGACGTCGCCAGCCTGGATCGCCAAAGATTTGCAGTTTACGCTCAGAAGCGGCCTTCACAAGGGCACCCCGATATTCCGCAGTCGCCAACCATGTTCCCTTGGCTACCGCCTCCCATTGCACTTTCTTTGGAAGTTTGGCCTTCGCAACCTCAAGTAACGTCGATAAAGGAATCTGACGATCGGCGCCAAGCATCGTCGCAATTTCCTGGGCCACTTTTTTTCCACGCTTGCTTAATTTTTTATCCCAGGTGCGTAATGCATACTCCATGCTGTCACCAACAAAGGTGCATTCGCGATGCAACACCGCCGGCTTCGCGCTAAAAAGATGTGGATCGGTCGCAAGCGGCAGATACTGCACATCCTGCGCACCATGCTTTTCCATGGTTTTGATCAGCGCTTTTTCCCATAAGAATATAGAACTCACGCCCGGCGCCGGTAAGCCCTTCTTGCTTTGTGAAATCACAAAATGGGGCGAGTCCACGTACCAAACCGCCACCGGAAAATCTAAAGCCTCGAGTAAGTCGCCAACCTGACCATCCGCATCAAAACCAATATGATTGACCGCCAAAACACAATCCGGCTTATGCTGCACCAAACCCCAAAGCAGCCCCTGCATGACGCTGGTTGTACTTTCGCCAACAGGTACACGCACAACACGATGCCCAAGTGCTTCTAAATTACCAATCAATTCCGGATAGAGAAAATATCTGCCCTCAAGCAGCAAAAACGTATGCGTTTCACCCTTAAATTTAGGATAAGACACATTGCGCTTGATGGTGGAAACCGCCGATGCGGGTAATATCATAGAAACTCCTCTGCACACAATAAATGCAAAAGAAATGCCAATATTATGACATGCCGGCTTCTTGGTTTAGCCATTTAAAACAGCGTGTTATCGTTTTAAGGCAAGAATCAATCTTAAAAAAAGAATCAATATTCGTCAGAAGACGGTCTTTTTAGAGGTCAATAAAGTCAACTTATTGACTTTATTGATGCACGGAATGGGATTTTTCTATGAAATTTTGACGTAAAAGCTTGTCCTTTTGTCTGTTTTTGAGGTGTTTGCTGACACAAAGCCAAGCCAGGGTATCCACGAGCGTCTCTTCCAAAGAACGAAAATGATAGCCAAGACCCTGGGTTTTTTGCGAGCTGTACCAGAAATAAGAACCAACTTGCTGCGCCAAATCGCGGGTGGCCATCGGTGTCTTGTTGAAGGTCTTTGCCGCAAACTCCATGAGCCCCGCCGAACTTACCGCCATGGCTTTACCCAATTGAAAACCAGGCCCCCAAGTCCCCGCCGCCTGAGAGAGCTGACGATGGATCTCCGCCCAATGAAAATTCTCTGCCGCCAAAATATAACCCTCATAGGTGCTGCCTTTTTCCGCCACCAAGATATGTCCACGCGCCACATCCTGCGCATGCACCAATGAGGCCCCGCCATGAAAAGTCAGCTTTAAAGGGTCCTGCAAATAGGTGGTGATGGTGGCCAAACTCGCACTCGGTCTAAAATCGTAAGGACCAACAATAATTCCAGGCAAAGTGCAGACCATGTCCATTTTTTTTAAGCGGGCCTGCGTGAGGGCAATCTCCTCCTGCAACACTTTTGAGCGAAAATAATCCGGCACCTCATCCGCACTTAAACGGGCACTTTCATCGAGCAAGCGTGGTGCCGGACTTCCCCCCAACACAGCCGTACTCGAAGTCAAAACCACACGCTTCACCCCCGCATCTTGTGCGACATCGACAAGAACTTCCGAGCCTTGCCGCGCCGTGCTCTGCATTTCTTCAAGCGAATAGCCCCAATAGGAAAACACCGCCGCGCAATGGTAAATGAGTTCACAGCCGTCCGCCGCTTTACGAAACGAAGCACGGTCACGCACATCACCGTAGAAACGTTCAACATCAAGTCCGGCTAAAGTCTGCGTATCGCTGGTGGGGCGCACCAAAGCGTTGACCTGATGCCCTTGCGCTAAAAGCTCACGCACCAAATGCCCGCCAAGCAAACCGTTGGCGCCGGTCACCAAAACACGTGCCATGAATTTAGTGCGCTAAACGCTCAAGCAATGGTGCATACCCTTGCAAGGCCAAACGTTGCATATAGAATTTGAGACCCACACGACCACCAAGCTCTTCGCCACCACCGGCACGTCCAGGGCCACCATGCATGCTTGCAGGAAGCACCGCACCGGGACCTAAAACATGATCTGAAACTTTGCTCGAAGCCAAAAACAAACGACCCTGAAAAGAAGCCCCTGCATTCACCAAATCTGTGGTGAAGCGTTTGTCGTCGCTATAGACACTTGCCACCAGGGAGCCTTGGCCTAAGCCCAAAAGCTGCGCGCTTTGCCCAGCACTGCCATCGTAAGCCACCAATGTCGATACTGGACCAAAAACTTCCAGATTATGAATCGCCTTGGCGTTTAAACCATCACTCGCCTCTAAAAGAACCGGTGAAACAAAAGACCCCTTATCCGCATCAACAGCATGCAATTCTCCACGACCACCGTCACCATGAATCGTTTTGGCCTCTGCTCTTAAAGCATCCAACCCAGCCTTCACATCCGTCAGTTGCTGCCCGTTATTTAAGGGCCCCATCTTGATGCCTTTTTCCGCGGGGTTGCCAACTTTGACCGCCGCCAGCTCCGCAGCCAGCGCTTCACCAACCTTAGCGACCATGGCTTCAGGTACCAAAATACGACGAATGGCCGTGCATTTTTGTCCGGCCTTCTGTGTAATTTCCTTGGCCACATCCTGAATAAAGCGATCGAAGAGTTCTGAATCATCATCCATATCTGGACCTAAAACCGCCGCGTTCAAAGAATCTGCTTCGATCCCAACCCGCACACCCTGGCGTAAAATATTCTCATTCGAGCGAATCTTTAATCCCGTGTCGGCACTGCCCGTAAAGGCCACCACATCCTGCCAGCTCAAATGGTCGAGCAAATCGCCAGCCGAGCCGCAGAGTAAAGAAAGCGCGCCAGAGGGCAAAACCTGATCTTCGATCAATATCTCGACCATACGCGCGGTCAAGAGCGCGGTTGAAGTTGCCGGCTTTGTCAATACAGGCATTCCCGCCAACCAAGCCACCGCCGCTTTCTCCGCAAACCCCCAAGCGGGGAAATTAAAGGCGTTAATATGCACTGCCACACCATGCAGTGGTGCCAGAACGTGCCTACCCACCATGCGCGGTGAGCGACCTAAAAGCTCGGTCTCTCCATCGGCCAGCAAGGGTGTTTCACTAAGTGTGCTCCCCAGCTTCGCATAATAGGCAAGGGTTCCGGTCGCCCCATCCACATCAAATTTTGCATCACCACGGGTATTGCCACCATTGAGCGTACTTAAATCAAGAAGTTCATCACGATGGGCATGCAGGGCCTTGGATGCCTTGCCCAAAAGCTCAGCGCGTTGCGCAAAACTTAAAGCACGCAAGTCCGGCCCACCCGTATCACGGGCATAAGCCAAAGCGCCTGCCATATCGATGCCAGTGGTGGAGGTTTGGGCCACGACCTCATCGGTCGTCGGGTTGATTAACGCTGCAAGGCCACCCTCTCCTGCTTGAAAGTGGCCACCCACATAACTCTTTAAGAGCTCACTCATGTTCTATTCCTGATTCGCAAAGCGGACATAAGGGAAGTCAAAGGCCTGGCGATTAATGCCTGCCTTCGGCTCCGCAATCCAGCCGGCAATTTTACCTGGTTCGTATTCGGCGACCATAAGCGATTCGACATAGGCCACATCGTGTTCACTGGGTAAATAGTCGTCCCGTTTAGCTTGCCACACATCGTTGCCCAACATGTTTCCTGAAGGATCGAAATGGGTCGCCGAAAACACACCCTGTCCGCGATGAAAACGTTCCGATGGTAAAGTAAATTCAAAAGCGATACCTTTTTTCTTACAAATGCTGTTCCACTTGCGCAAGGCCCGCTCGCAATCTTCCACATAGGCATCACGCAGCACCAAATTCATCGCCCGACGCATGGGGATTTCCCGCTGCGCCATCTTTTCACCCTCAACCACATCGTAGGTATAATGTTGCTCTAAGGCCACATGGTCCTCGTAACGACCACCTTGTTCTTTGTAACGGCCTTTTAAACCAAGCGCGAAATAGGCCGCCGCATTCGAAGAATCTTCACCCCCAAAGAGGTCTAAGGAAAGCGAATACCACTTGTTGATAAAACGCTGCACCATATCCAGCGGAAGACCACCAAGATTGCGCACATCTTCATTTTTATCTTGCTGCATGAGATCGGTGGTCCGATCGATGATTCTGCCAATTCCTGTTTCACCGACAAACAAATGATGGGCTTCTTCGGTCAACATAAATTGCGTTGTTCGTGCCAGCGGGTCAAAAGCACTTTCGGCCAGGGCCGCCAACTGATATTTGCCATCCCGGTCGGTGAACATCGTAAAACAAAAGAAATCCAGCCAGTTGGTGATCGGCTCGTTAAAGGCACCCAAAATACGTGGCGAATCCGCATGACCCGAGCGACGCTCGAGAAGCTCTTCAGCCTCTTCACGGCCATCCCGGCCAAAATAAGAGTGTAGCAAATACACCATCGCCCAAAGATGCCGACCTTCTTCCACATTAACCTGAAAAAGATTGCGTAAGTCGTAAAGCGACGGTGCGGTCTTCCCCAAAAGCCGCTGCTGCTCTACCGATGCGGGCTCAGTGTCGGCTTGCGTGACGATAATACGACGTAGTTCTTTACGCATATCTCCAGGCACTGCATCCCAAACCGCTTTGCCCATATTGTCACCAAAGCCGATGGTATCACGACTTGGTGGCGCCAAGAAAATACCCCAACGGTAATCAGGCATCTTCACATAATCAAAATTGGCCCAGCCGCCAGGCTCTACCGAAATCGCTGTACGCAGATAAATGTTGTCCTGCTGAAAACCTTCGGGCCCCATATCCTGCCACCAGTCGATAAAACTCGGCTGCCAGGACTCCAGGGCGCGTTGCAATTTACGATCGGTTGAGAGATCAACATTGTTGGGGATTTTTGCATCAAGTTCCAACATCTCTTAAGTCCTTTCCCAATCAAATTCCGGGCTCTCGGGCTGACCGTAGAGACTCAGTGCCCCTTTGGGGCCCACCGCGTTTGGCCGCTGGAAAATCCAATTTTGCCAGGCCGAAAGTCTGCCGAAAATTTTGGTTTCGAGGGTTTCAGGTCCGGCAAAGCGTAAAGACGCTTCCATGCCGGTAAGCGCATCGGGAGAAAGACTGGCCCGCTCTTCGGTCGCCAAACGAATCTCGTCCTCCCAATCTAAATCATCAAAAGCCAAGGTAATCAGTCCCGCATCTTCCGCATCCAGCGCAGCAAAAGGCTCGCGATTGGTTTTGAGTGCATCTAAAGCTGCGTCATCATCAAGGAGCCGTGTCGCCAAACGCGAGATGCCGTTGCTCATCGGCAAGAGTCCCATATTCATATCCGAGAGGGCCACCTTCACATTATCTTCATCGAGCATATAGGCCCGGTCTGAGGCAAAGGCGAACTCTAAAAACGACCCCACAAAAGCCGAATCTTCTTCAATCAATGCGAAAAAGCTCATGGCGCATAAATCCATACGCTTTAGGGTACGCCTGATAAAATGGGTCGTCTCACGCACAAACCAGGTGTCCTGATGGGCAAAAAGAAGTTTATCCATTTCCAGCACGCGGGCTGGATCGCCATGGGTGCGCAGCACCACCAAACCAATTTCCGGGTGATTAAAGCGTAGACGCAAAAGCGCATCGTCGAGTTCACGAAAGAGTCTTAAAGGATACCAATTCGCATCGAGTTCCTTGTCACCGGGCACATCGATGGCCTCTTTGGCTGCATGAATATCCAGTGTGGCGGTACGGGTCTGCGCCCCCCACGCCAATGTAACATGCCGATAGGTGACCGAGTCTTCTTCAATCGTCGGCTCAAGCGCATCCAAGGCCACGCCCTTGCGATTCGCATTGCCGCTGCCGGCGAGTTCCGTGGCTTTTTGCTCGACCGCCTCATCAAAACGGGAGGAAGGATAAACCTCGTCGACCAGGCCCCATTTCTTCGCCCGCTTGCCTTTGACCCCTTCGGCCAGGGTGCAAAAGACATCCGCCAAATCCCGGCGGACTTTGCGCTTATCGGTCACCCGCGTTAAACCACCAGTCCCCGGCAAAACCCCTAAATAGGGCACTTCAGGCAGCGCCACCGTCGATTTCCGGTCATCGATCAAATAGATTTCATCGCAGGCCAGAGCCAACTCATAGCCACCGCCGGAACAGACCCCATTGACCGCAGCGATATACTTCTGGTCACTATGGGCGCTGGCATCTTCAATCGAAAGGCGGGTCTCATTGGTGAATTTACAGAAATTGACCTTAAAACCATGGGTGGCTGAACCGAGCATGAAAATGTTGGCACCGGAGGAAAACACACCATCCTGCCCACTGGAAATCACCACGGTGGAGACTTCCGGGTGCTCAAAACGTAGTCGATTCACCGCATCGGCCAACTCGATATCCACCCCTAAATCGTAGGAATTGAGTTTCAGCTCGTAGCCTTCCCAAAGCCCCTTATCTTCCTGAATGTCGACAATGATTTTGGCCACCGGGCCTTCGACCTCAAGCTTAAGGTGCTTGTAGCCGGAGGGGTGGGTCTCGAAATTTACATTTGTGGGTGCTTTTTTTGGCGCCATGGCTGCAATTTTCCTTGAATATTCTATACGGCTTTCGCTCGCCTCCTTAGTGGATTTTTCGCCAGATCGCTAGGACAAAAAGAAACCAATGCTTGTGCAAGATGCGATCACTTTCTTGCGCAACAAAAGCGCCAAGGCTGCACTAAAACCCTGGCGCGCAAAGAAACTCTAAATTTATTCTCTTTATTTTTAGGCACTTAAAGGCTTGCGGCCCGATGGCACGCTCCTTGTAAAAACAACGGACACAACACAACGTGACCTAGATCACACCAACTTTTAAGGGAGCCAAATCATGTTCAAAAAAATACTCATCATTGCCATCGCCTCACTGGGTATTCTGGCCTGCGGTACGGAAGCTGATTTTGAAAACTATGCGGGGATCGAGATTGAAACCGAAGAATTACGTAATGCGAGCTTTGAAGATGAAATCGCAGACACACAGGAGAAAAACCTCTACCAGTGTCTGGGTGAATGTAGGAATGACTGCGCGGATGACGGTGGTTGTAGAGATGTTACTGTCACCAATGGTACGTGTTCCCACGATTGCTGGGGAGCAGCGAGATATATAGCCGGGGAAACGCAAAACACTGAGCGAGCAAATTGTGACGACTGGAAAGCTGGCTGTCGTGAAATTTGTGGCGATGGCTGGACAGGCGATTGCGCCAACAGCGGCGGTAACTGCAACTGCAATGACCGTATTGCTCGTCAAGGAAAAGCTTCAACAAACTAAAACCTCAACAAAACAACAACAAAAGCGCGTCGGGAAATCGCATCACTCTTCCCGGCGCGTTTTTTTTTATTCTACCAACGATAAAATCCTTCGCCGCTCTTCTTGCCCAACTTACCTGCCGCCACCATATCCTTTAAGAGCTGCGGTGGCGCGAACTGTGGCGCACCAAGTTCCTTATAAAGAGTTTCGGCAATACCTAAACGCACATCGAGGCCCACCAAATCTGTCAACTTTAAAGGACCCATCGGGTGGTTATAACCTTTTTCCATGGCCCTATCGATGTCTTCGGCGGATGCAACCCCCTGCTCGAGCATGCGGATCGCCTCTAAACCAAGAGCCAGCCCCAAACGACTCGAAGCGAAGCCGGGCGAATCCTTAACCACGACAATATGCCGGTGCATTTTTTCACCCACCTGCCGTACCGCTTCTAAAACCTGCGGCGAGGTTTGCTCTGCTTGAACAATCTCCAGCAATTTTAAAATATGCGGCGGATTAAAAAAGTGCATGCCGATGCAGCGCTCCGGGTGCTTACAGGCCTGCGCAATCTTCGTTAAAGAAATTGACGAGGTGTTCGAAGCCAAAATCACATCCGCGGACAAAGCGGCATCGAGCTGGGCAAAAATTTTGCTTTTAAGTTCGAGATTTTCCGGCACCGCTTCAATCACCAAATCCGCATTGGCGGTGGCGCTCTCAAAATCGTTCGAGACTTGTAGGCGGGATAGGGCTTCCTGCATGTCCTCGGACTCCAGCTTGCCCTTGTCGACGCCCTTTTGCATGGCCTTGTTGATATGTTCTAAACCTTTATCGAGGGCCCCTTGGTCTAAGTCAAAAAGCTGCACCGCATAACCAGAAAGCGCCGCCACATGGGCAATGCCGTGGCCCATGGTGCCCGCGCCTAAAACCGTAATCGATTGGATGTCGCCCATCTTAAAAGCCCCCTATTTTTTCTTGCGGTCGAGAAAGGCCTGCATGCGTTGATGCTTATCCTCATCCTCAAAAAGCACCGCCTGCATTTCCGATTCGCGCAGCTGATCTTCTTCCAAAGAACTTAAGCCCGAGGCATTGAGCGCTTCTTTGGCCATCCGCACCGCCAGTGCGCCATTCTTATTAATCTCTGCGGCCAAGTCATAGGCGCTTTCGAGCACCCCATCATCCGCCACCACCTTCGATACCAGCCCCATCGCCAGGGCCTCGTCGGCACCAAAAATACGACCGGTTAAAATAAGCTCTTTGGCCAGCGCCTGCCCCACCACCCGCGGCAAACGATAGGTGGCCCCGGCGCCAGGAATAATCCCTAAGGCCACTTCGGGCTGACCAAATTTCGCCCCTTGTCCGCAAATGCGTAAATCGCAGGCCAGCGCCAACTCACAGCCACCACCTAAGGCAAAGCCGCGCACCGCCGCAATGGTGGGCATGGGGAAGCGTTCGATCTGGGCAAAAAGATTGGTGTTGATGCGCTTACGTGCGGCCGCCGCATCGCGCGCTTTTAATTCCGCAATATCGGCGCCGCCTAAAAACGCTTTGTCGCCAGCGCCGGTAAAAATGAGTGTGCGAATATCATCACGGCCTTCGAGGCTCTTTAGCGCTGCGCCTATCTCATCGACCATGGTCTGATTAAGGGCGTTACGCACTTGCGGGCGATTGATGGTTAAGAGCGCCACACCTTGTTCGTCCACTGCCAATAAAATTGTCTCAAAATCTTCTGCCACAACGTGCTCCCAACCTTTTATGGAATTAACACCAATTTACCAAAGACCTGATGCTCTTCGAGAAGACGATGGGCCTGCGCCGCATCGCTTAAATCTAAGGTCTGGGCTAAAATCGGCTTGATTTCTTCAGCCCCGGCCAGTCGAATCACCTCGTGCATTTCGGCTAAGGTTCCCATGGTCGAGCCGAGCAGGCTTAAACTCTTAAAAAAGAGATGGCGTAAATCGATTTCGACTTCAAAGCCGACCGTCGCCCCACAGGTCACCAAGCGACCGTGCCAGGCCAAAGAGGACACACTCGCGTCCCAAGTGAGTGCCCCCACATGATCGATCACCACATCCGCGCCCCAGCCCTCGGTAATTTTCTTCACCCGCTGACGCACATTTTCTTCCTTATAGTTGATCGTATAATCGGCGCCCAATTCTTTTGCCCGTTGGCACTTCGCATCGCTGCCGGAAGTGGCGATGACTTTGGCGCCTAAGTGTTTGGCGATTTGCAATGCAGCGGAGGACACACCGCTGCCGGCGGCCTGCACCAGAACCCATTCGTCTTTTTTTACCGCCGCCCTGGCCGCCACCATATGCCAGGCGGTGAGGGCCGAGACACCTAAGGCCGCGCCCTGGGCAAAACTTAAATTTTTTGGTTTTAGAATGCAGTTGCGCCGCGGCACCACCAACATTTCCGCATAACCGCCATCCCGGGTCTCACCTAAAATGCCATAGCTGCGGCATTTATGGTCTTCACCACGCTGACAGACCGGGCAAGCACCACAGGACACACCCGGCGCCACAATCACTTCGTCACCAAGTTTAAGATCTTCGACCCCTTCGCCGACCACGCTGACCACGCCAGCCACATCCGAGCCCAAAATCAGTGGCAGAGGAAATTGATGGCCTGGGATGCCACGACGGACCCAAAGGTCTAAGTGGTTTAGACCAACCGCTTTGACTTGAATCCTGACTTCACCGGCCTCCGGCACCGGATCCGGGATATCGCAAACCTTGAGGATATCCAGATCGCCATGCTCTTTAATTTGAATCCCTTGCATTCCTATTGTCCAAACTTTTTCTTTAAAATGTCGTAGGCCTCGTTGATTTCCTGTGCGTGCTTTTCTGCCACCTGGCGCACTTCAGGTCCCATATCAGCAACTTTGTCCGGATGGTACTGGCGAATCTTATTTTGATAGGCGGCCTTGATGGCATCAAAATCACTGCCCACAGGAACATCGAGAATCTCATAGGGGGTCTGCAAGCGCTTGGCTGTCTCTGTGCCGCTGGCCGACCCTGCCCTGGTTCTAATACTACGCTGCAAGACACGCCAAACGAACCAAATCAGCAAGGCGGGCAGAATATAGCGGGAGCCAATGGGTCCGGCAAAACGAAAGAGCAGCACAAAACCTAAGATAAAAAGCAGACGTTTGAGTAGGTGGTTCATCGGGTGCTGCTTGAGATATCATTCTTTGGCGCGCTGTCAATGGTCTCAAACAATTGACCTCCCCCTAAATCCCTTCTATATCCCCCTTGCTCGCCCGGGTGGCGGAACTGGCAGACGCGCTGGCTTCAGGTGCCAGTGGGGGAAACTTCGTGGAGGTTCGAATCCTCTCCCGGGCACCAAAAAACAACACTGTCCTTTTACGGCGACATCAAAGGTATCTTCATGAACCCACTGCTCTTCACACTTGCCCTGCTTAGCACGGTAGGGGCCGCCGATGCGGATGTCTCTATACCGTTCACGCGCCACACCTTAGAAAGTAATGGTCTGGAAATTATCCTCAGCGAAGACCACGCCCTACCGGTGGTGGCGGTGAATCTTTGGTACCACGCTGGCCCCATCAACGAAGAACCGGGTCGTACGGGTTTTGCCCATCTTTTTGAACACCTCATGTTCCAAGGCTCGAAGAACGTTGGCGACGATCAACATTTTAAAATTTTGAGCAACGCCGGCGCCTCGCGCATCAACGGCACCACCTCCTTTGACCGCACCAATTATTTTGAAACCGTGCCTTCAAACCAGCTCGAATTGGCGCTTTGGTTAGAGTCCGACCGTATGGGCTTTTTGCTCGAGACGCTGACCTTAGAAAAACTCGACAATCAACGGGAAGTCGTCAAAAACGAACGGCGCCAGTCGGTGGAAAACCGCCCCTATGGGCCCAGCGGTGAAAAAATGTTTCAAACCATCTTTGAAAAAAGCCATCCCTACTATGGGCGCATCATCGGCTCGATGGATGACTTAAACGCCGCCTCTTTGGACGATGTGAAGAATTTCTACCAAAGCTATTACGCCCCATCGAACGCCACCATCGCCCTGGTCGGTGATTTTGACAGCGCCGAGGCGCTCAAGCTCATCAAAAAATATTTTGGCGATCTAAAGCGCCGGGAAAAGCCCGCCCCTAAGGAAATTAAAACCGCCCCCATCACCGCCGAGAAGCGCGTCACCGTCGCAGAACCGGTGCAGCTTGCGCGTATGAGCATGGCTTGGCATTCACCGGTCGCCTACAGCCAGGACGATGCGCTCTGTGATTTGGCCGCCTATATTTTAGGGCACGGCAAAAGCTCAAGGCTCTATCAACGGCTCGTCTACGAAAAACAAATTGCCCAATCCGTCGACGTCTACCAATACTCCCTCACCCTACAATCTCTTTTTGCCATCAATGTCACCGCCAAGGCAGGGGTCGAGATGGAGACCATCGAAAAAGAAATCGCCGCGGTCATCAATGAATTCAAAAACAAAGGACCAACCGATCGGGAAGTAAAAAGAGCTCGTAATCAGCTGCTCACCCAAATGGTCAGCGGACTGCAACAGGTTAACGGCCGGGCTGATTTGCTTAACCGCTACAATCAATTTACCGGCGATCCTGGATTTTTCGCCAAAGATCTGGGGCG
>JASMKV010000302.1 GCA_030749035.1 Myxococcota bacterium
AAGCACCACAATAATAAATGCCAAGGTCACGGCACGCGTGCGTTGGGAGATGAGCCATACGAGGCAGCCGATAACAGAAGCCCATTCAATCCAATGTATGCGCCATCCTTTTATCCAGTGAGAGTAGACCAGCAAAATGACTCCAGCAGCAAGGTTTCCGAACTGAATTGGGAAGAAAAAAGTATTGACACATCTGACTGTGCCATATCCTCCCGCAGGGCAGACGGTATCGAAATCCACAAGCATCGCAAGGAGCATGAATCCGATGTAGGAGAGACTGTAGAGCAGAAAGCAGTGGATGAGGCGTTTGATGTTTTGCTCTAAGGTACTGCGAAAATCACTCAGTACGAGATAGACACTGAGATAGCATACCACGAGTTGCACATACATATAGCCGCCAAAAATGATATTCATTGAGTAAAAAATGCTAAGTCCGGTATAAATAAAGAAAATCGAGAAGAGTATCGGGAAAGGGCCTCGCCAAAGAAAACTTGTGTGCTCATTTCTTGGTTTAACTGTCATGCGCAAGCCTATTTCGGCAAGACAAATGCAAAATGAAGTCATGGTAAGTATAAAGCGGGCAATGTTAGCGGTGTCGTACTGGCCTGCGTAGGATGTAAAGTCCGAATGGATTTGGCCGCGAAATGCGGTTACAGGAGCAGCCCAAAGCAGCAGAACAATATTTGTGAATAATAACTTTTGCATTTGGCACGGTCGATGACATCAGCACCTTGATCTAAATGTCGTATTAAGCTTCAATTGAAAACCCTGCTTTGGATTTTTTTTTGAATCTTATACAACACCTGTTTTCAAATTCTTTTTTTCTTTCGCATCACAGTGTTTTCCATGACAAGGACCTCAATTCCCGTATCAAAAAAGCATCGAAGTGCTTCACGCGGGTTGCACACAATTGGTTCGCCTTTAATGTTAAAGGATGTGTTTAAGAGTACTGGAACGCCCGTCTTTTGCTCAAATTTGTCCAGTAAATCCCAGAATCGAGGATAGATATCTTTTTCGATAAGTTGTGGTCTGCACGTACCATCTTTGTGCACCACGGCAGGGATTTGATCTATTTCTTCTTCACGCACACGGTATGCCGTGATCATATAACGCTCAGGGCGCTCTACGGTTAGAAATCGATTAGAACTCTCAATTTTTAGTGAAGGGCAAAAAGGTCTGAATGCTTCCCTGAATTTTACCTTTGCATTAATGATGTCTTTATTCTCAGCTTTGGTTGGATCCATTAAAATAGAGCGACTTCCCAATGCCCTGGGGCCGTACTCCATATTGCCTTGAAACCAGCCGACAATTTGTCCATTCGCGAGCTCTTCAGCAGCGACCTCACAAGGGTCATCAACGATTTCGTAATCGAGAAAACGGTCATCTAAAAGCGTTTTTATGTTTTCGGGTGCGTATGAGGGCCCCCAGCAGACATCGCGAATCTGCTTTGAGCGCGAAGTCGGATGTTCGGCATAATATGCGGCAAGTGCGGCACCACAAGATAAGCCATTGTCACCGGGACACGGAAAAATAAAGTACTCATCAAAGATGTCAGCTTCGATGATTTTTTGATTAAGCTTTACATTAAGAAAAAGACCACCGGCAGTGACAAGACGCTTTGCCTTGGTTTTGGTTTTCCAAGCTTTGATGATGTTCAGCATTTCTTGCTCTAGCAAGTCTTGGGCGCGTGCAGCGATATCTGCTCTTTCATAGGCGCCAGTCAATGTTTTAATCTTCTCTGAATCCTTGAAATGCCAGTGATAGGATGAGCCCTCTTGATATGTTGTTGGGACTCCGAACTCATAGGGAGTGACAAGCAAACCATCTTCATAGCGCGGCAGAAAAGCACCCAGTGCCTCTTCTGGCACCTTCGTTAAGTCTCCGTAAGGCGCCAAGCCCATGGTTTTGCCTTCACCGTCGCCGACCCACCAGCCCAGACCTTCGGTGACCATGCCATAGAACCATCCCAGGCTGCCGTTGCCGCCAACGTGATAGAGCTCTTTGATTTGATTGTTTTGTACTTGCCAAACGACCAGCGATTTTCGTCCACCAATACCGTCAGCGGTAATTAAGAGGGTATCTTCTTCCGGGTAACCAGAGGTAAAAAATGCGGATGCGGCGTGCGCCATATGGTGTTCAACAAAGGCTATTCGAGCGTTGTCCGGTATTTGTGGTAGTGTAAGATAGTCCGGCAAGGCGTCCGGCTGAAGGGCGGCTGTCTCTTTGAGTCCTGCGAGGGATAATTTATCTGTTTTCCCAAGCATCGATTTACCAACAGATTTTAGATAATCTTTGACCGTTAATTTATTTATGTCACCCAAGGTTGAGGCTTCTTTAAGGCGTTGGAAGTCAAGCTGGAAATTCCTTGCAATGATTGCTGAAGAAGGGGAGCCGGCACAAGCGATCATATCGACATCATCCCAATTGATATTGCCCATGTTCAGGCAGCATTCGACACTCTTTCTGGGGAAATCACCAGTATGCTTGTTGCGGTTAAACCGTTCTTCGTCGACAGCAGCGATGATTTTTCCATTACGGACAAGGGCTGCACTGGAGTCGTGGTATGCATGAATACCGAGAATGTTCATTTTATGATTACCTCGAAAATTAAAGGTCGCCCCATAGCATTGTTGGTGAGGGTGACCAATAGAAAAAGTACTTGTGTGAAAGATAACATGTGGGATTAAACCCTGTTCCGGTTTTGTCGGGGCAAAACCCTGCCCCGTGTTCCGGGTTAAGTGGGACGAAATTGTTTTAGGGCAAGTGCCTCGCGGTAAAAGCTGTATAGTGAGGCAGCTGCAAAGCCTAGAGCGATCGAAA
>JASMKV010000303.1 GCA_030749035.1 Myxococcota bacterium
TCGGCAGCCAAAAGCTAAGGTAAAATGCTGCTCTTTTGTTTTTACATATTCACGAGAAGGTTCTTAAGATGAAATTTTTATGCCGCCATAAAAACTCACTCAAGGGCCTTTTCGCCTTCGCGCTTTGCTTGGCCTTTATCGCCTGTGGTTTTGTCAACTGGCCGGGGCAAACGAAGACGACTCATGAGAAACGCCTGGATGCCTACGATGCGTACACGCTGCTTGGCGCTTTTAAAACGACAGACGGCAAAAACAAAAAGGCTTGGCAACGTTTTCAAATCAACGCTTATGTTGATGAAGAGGGGGAAGTGCGCTTCCAGCAGCGCATCGCCCTTGAGCGCGCGCAGTACATGGCTGTGGATTATGTGTATCGGCTAAAGGGTAACGCCGCACATACATTGCAAGGCAATGTGATGTTTTTTAATGAAAAAAGCATCGAGATGAATCTCGAGTTGATGTTGCGCCTTGAATTTAAGGAAAAACGGCTGCAAGGGTATGCCAAGAGTGTGGCCAATTTAAGCGTGGAGGCCTGGGATGGGGTGGCCATGGTGCATTCGATTGGGGAAGAGCCGTTGTTGGAAATAGAGTTTGGGGAGAAGGGGGCAGTCAATTTCTTTGCCGCGCCATTTTCTTATATGCGCTATGGGGTTGATCAGAGCGGCTCTACAGATTCGGCGGCGGGACGCGAAAAGACAAATTTAGTCCGCCGCGCCAGTGGTGTGCGTCTGCATTATCGCTTCGCGCAAAGCTCACAATCCAAACTAAAAATCAAGAGTTGGCACTGGCTCGAGCCCAAAGCCTAAAACATGAATAATGCCAAAAACTTACAACAATTGTGCTTTTGTGTTACACTTTTGTCCAGATGTGGAGCCAAGCCAAGAGTCGTGTCCAAGCTCAGGAGAGCGGATTTACCCTCATTGAGTTGATGGTTGTGGTCGCCATTATCGGCATTCTTGCGGGGATTGCGATTCCTAATTTCATGAAGTTCCAGACCCGGTCGAGACAATCTGAAGCGAAGGTCAACCTTAAGGCGATTTTCCTGGCCAAGAAAGCCTATCATGCGACCTATGAGACTTATGGCTGCGCCATGTGTGATTGGGTGCCTGAGCCGGGCAACCGTTATAGCTATTTGGCGGCACTTGAACCGGCGTTAGGGTTTACTGGTGGTTTTGCTCAGAGTGATATTGCCAGCGATGGCGCGGAAATGAATTTTGTGCCGGGCGAGCGTGGGTGCACCATGGATATCATTCTGAATATGGGCCAGGGCCAGGCCTGGAAGGTGGCCAGGGATTGGCATCCCTACAGCGCCGGCTCATTCCCAAGTGGTTCGGTGGTTTCGGCCTGTTCTGATTTGGACGATGATACCTATGTCGATTTTTGGACCATGTGGATCAACGTTCCTTTAGAGGGGCAAATTGCTGCACCCACGCCGATTGTCAATACGACCGAGGCGGCGGTGAATATCTTCAACGATGTGGACGATGCCCAGCAATACACGCCAGCAAGTTTTAAATTGGGTGAAGCCGGTAAAGTTGGCGACCCCTATGACCCTGTTTTCGAACCCTTTGGGCAAGGTGCACAGTTGTAGCGCTGGTATGAAACGTAACGCTATGCACTTTTAGTGCTGAGTTCACCAAAGTGTTTCTCTAAAAAAGCAGCGATACGTTTGTTCATCATTTCTGGGTATTCAAGCAGCGCGTAATGGGTGCCGTTGGGGATAATAAAGACTTCGGTTTGTGGTGCATGCTCTAAAAACACATTGGCGGTTGAGGGCGGCGTAAAACCATCCCTCGTGCCGTTAATAAAGAGCAATGGCACATCGATTTCCCTTAAGAAGGTTTTAGCGCTGTGGTTGTTGAGGTGTTTTAATATAGAACAATAATTTTCAAAGTCGAGGGTCGGTAAAAGATTAACGATATGCATGAAGACTTCTTTGTCGAGTTTTCGGTCGACGATGCCCAGGAGTTCAAGCAGGGGCACGAAAAACGGAGCGTTCCCTGTTTTGGATATAAGTGTGGGCAGCGCCGGGGCAAGTTTAAGTGCCAGCATATTTAACCGTGGAATAATGTGTCGACTTAAGGGATTGTTAAAAGCATTATCAAATATTTCACCATAAGAACCGTTGATTAAAATCAATCCTTTAAAGCGCTCGGGCATATTGTGGTAAGCTTGTAGACCCACCTGAACGCCCATGCTCCAGCCGCAGAGGACCACATCGCTAAGTTGCAAGCCGGCCATAATGCATTGCAAGTCCTGGGCATGGTCTTCGACCCGCAGAGCGTCTAAGGAAGCGGGGGCGGATGAATGGTAGAGTCCACGATAGTCCCAGGAGATGAAGCGTACGCGCTGCTTAAAGGCCTTGAGAAGCGGCGCCCAAACCGCCATGGTGCCGCCGATGCCGTTGGCGATGACCATGGTTAAATCGCCTTGCCCATAGCTCTGCACTTCGATTTGGGTGCCGTCGAAGCTGACAATGGTCTTGCGTTTGATCTCGTTTAACATTGGCTTAAATGAACAGAAACAGTGGGCTAAAAGCCCTTTAAAGAATACGGTCCCTCGAGTTTAAAGGAGGGGAGAGGCGGGAGTCAAATAGAAAAAATGAGTTTGGACTTGCTAAGACATAGAAAGCTTGAGCCTGCCGCTGTCTCTTCCTAAGCGTTTTTGCCTGGATGTTGACGCCAAAACCACCACAACAAGATCACCGATAAGCATGAAACGAGATAGCTTAACCACATCACCCAGGTTCGTTCATAACGCAGGAAAACCTGACCCTTGGCATAGCCAATCACATGCGGGTTGCCTCGGTAGAGGGGAAGAGCTTGCCCCGCGGCATTATAAAGACTGAGGCCAGGTTGCGCCGATAATTTTATGCGAAACCAGACAGGCTCTTTTGCATCAATATCGAGTTGATAATTTCCGCGGCCAAGAGGCATAAGACCTATTGTGGCTTTTTCAAAGTGACCATCGTTGCTTTGTCCTGAGGCGAATTGTTCTTTTGCTTTGGCGTCGATCTGAACCAGACGATTTTGCTTATCGGCGTGGCAAGCATTAAAAGCTTCTTTGAGCGGCGCAATGACTTCTTGATAGGAAAAGCGTTCGACAAAAACGAGATTGCGAGGGTTGATGGTTTCAACCATGGCATGCGAGGGGCCTGCATCTTGAAGTTCGGAGCGCCATTGCAAATGAAAAATATCAATCTCAGTGGCAGTGGCGGGGCATGGCGCGTTAATGAGCGGGCGACCATGACGAAACGTTTTACGGAATGGTTTGCGCCGACCGAAGGCATTGTGGTTTTTGACCGTAATGGTAATGGTAAGATTGAAGGCAAGGACCTCTTTGGCGACCAAAATGTCACTGGCTGAAATGCCAGTAATGGTTTTGATGATTTGGCGGCGCTTGATTCCAATAACGATGGTGTTTTTGATTTTAAGGACAACAAGTTTCACAAAGTTCGAATTTGGCAAGACCGGAACAGTGATGGAAAAGCAGGCCCTGATGAAATGACAACCCTTTTTCAAAATGGCATCACGCGCCTTTCCTTAAGTGCGTTAAGTGGTGCGCTCAATGGCGAAGATGGGAGTATTATCACTGAAGGGTCCACGTTTACGCGTTTGCATGGTGCTTTGTTGACCAAAGAAGGACTCAATACGCATGTGGAAAATCTTGAGCAACAACTCATGACTGTCGGGGATGATGCGCAATTGGCGAATGTGGATTTGCAGAACATGTTACAAAAACAACAGCAAACCCTGCAGACCATGTCAAACGTATCGAAAGTCCTACATGATACCGCGTTGAGTGTGATTCGGAAGATGACGTGATAGGGTAGTGATACATGAATGTTTTAACACAAGACGAACTGGTGCATGTGCAGCATGCTCGTGCCGAGCGTCAGATGCTCTGCCTTGAAGGTCCGACTGACCGTTTCGCGCATCTTTGCACACCAGGCGCCTTGTTGGAGATGCTTGCGGCCCTGGAGCTTAGTGCAGAACGGGTCGCCTTGGTGCATGAAGGCAAAGAATGCGTGCCACAGGCCTATCGTCTTGAAAATGGTTTGTGTGACCTCGCTAAGATTGAAAAACTCATGCATGCGGGGGCGGCGCTCTTGGTGACAAAATTGCATTTGATTGATCGGCAGATATGGCGCTTGTCCAAATCGTTGAGTTTGGCTTTTGGCGTGCCTGTGAATGTGAATGTTTATTTGAGTGGTCCAAACTCACAGGGTTTTAGCAAGCATGTGGACCATCATGATGTTTTGGTGTTGCAAGTGCAGGGGCAGAAATCCTGGTTTGCGGCGCCGCCGACTTTAGATGAACCGGTGGTTTTGCCGGACCATATGGGGGAAGCGCCAGGGCACGCCGAATGGGAGACAACATTAAACTCTGGGCAGGCGCTCTTTCTACCTCGTGGATGGTGGCACTGGGCGACTGGGGTTCGAAACGAAGGTTCGCTGCATTTGTCCTGTGGCATAGAGCCTTTGACCGCGATTCATTTTATCAATTCACTGCGCACAAGACTTATGAAGGAAAAGGACTTCCGCCGTGATGTGCCTTTACGGGGGGATGTGCAAGGTGATGAGGATTATGTGCAGGCGTTACGCTCGATTCTTTCCGAGGCTTTGTCTGCAGATGAAGTCGCAAAGTTCAGGGCCTCACGGGAAGTAAAGCTGGGTGAAGAATTAGATGCACTCGAAATACGTATATGGGGCGATGTGGAGGAACATTAAAACACAACAAATAAAATAGGAGAACAAATCATGATGTTGAATTTTGAAAAGAACACCGCAGAAGCAGTGACCAGAATATATGCGTTGGCTTTGATGGTCGAAGGCAAAGTTAATGAGGCACGCTTGCGCTGGATTCAGCGCAGGGTCGAGAACCAAGGATTAAGCCTCCATGATGTATTGCGGCTGGTTAGAGATTACGAACAGTGTGCGATGGACATGGGTAAGCGTACGCCGCGCTTTTTCTTAAGCAACGAACGCTTGCCACAATTTCTTGTACACGCATGTTTTAATGAAATTGATGGCGATGTGATGCGCCTGCGTATGGCAAAAGAACTTTATGGGCTTTTGAATACGGGGGGAAATGCGACGCTTAAAGAGCGCTTGTTCCTGGAGGCGGCTGTGGGTTATTGGGGGATCAACAACCTCTGGCATCGATGGCTCCTGGGGCATGCGGAAAAGAGCGACCTTGGCGTCGCAGCCTAAGCGTGGTGTGCCTGCCGCTAAGGCACTGTTTCCAGAGGGAAAATATTTTTTAGCCCACTTCGGCACGGGGGGGTATGTATAGGCGATAGGCCCTGCAAAACTTGACTAGAATAAGGAGCTTTGCAGATGGCTATCGTACTTCCCTTGCTCGGCATACTGGGCCTTTTTACTTACTTTTGTTCCCGTTCTCAAAATGACTTTTTCTCCGGTAAACCGGATGATAATCAAAGAAAGAATCCATTTGAGAAAGATAAATTCGAACGTGAATATGCTGACAAACAGCGTCACTTAGAGAGCCTGGACTCTAAACAAAATTCAACGCCAATTGAACTGGAACGCAAGGTGCTTTCGAATGAAACCAGCGGTGTGCGGACCATTCCTTCAA
This sequence comes from Myxococcota bacterium, assembly GCA_030749035.1. Lineage (GTDB taxonomy): Bacteria > Myxococcota > XYA12-FULL-58-9 > XYA12-FULL-58-9 > JASMKV01 > JASMKV01. The sequence continues at coordinate 5,595 of JASMKV010000303.1, forward strand.
AGCATGTCAAACCGTTGATTGTGCATATCGATGGAAACCCTTCGGCGCAATCAGATGTGTCCGAGCAGACGGATAAGCCCGTGCCGTTTATCCGACCCGCACCGGTGCCTGAGGTTCAGCCGGCACCGACGCCAGAGGTTCAACCCGCACCGGTGCCAGAGGTTCGACCCGCACCGACACCAGAGGTTCGGCCGGCACCGACACCAGAGGTTCGACCGGCACCGACACCAGAGGTTCGACCCGCACCGACACCAGAGGTTCGGCCCGCCCCGGCACCAGAGGTTCGGCCGGCACCGACACCAGAGGTTCGGCCCGCCCCGGCACCTTTACCTGAAGTGCGACCCGCACCGGTGGTTCGAACAGTGCCTACGCCAACCGTTCGACCAGCGCCGGAACCTTTGCCTGAAGTACGACCTGCGCCTGTTGTTCGTCCAACACCCGCGCCTGCCCCCATTGGCTTTTCACCGTATTGGGATTTAAGGAAACCGATGGACTTCGATGTGAATTCTTATGATTTCGACTTTATCCCCAAACGCAACATTGGTACGGATAAGGTTTCAGGCTATGTGGATGGGCCGTTTACCCATAATGGCGGTTTCTACGTGCGTGAGAGTCGTGGCAAGCGCTTCGTGATGGATTTGCACTTCGGAAACAATTCCGCACAGGACTCTGATATGCGGGTACACGTGGTTATTGATAATGGCAACGTGAACATCAGCGGTAAAGTGCAAGGCAAGGTGATACCTCAAGGCGGGATCACAGTGCCTTTGCATGGAAGTGGCACGCGCTCAAACCCATATCGCTTCACCTACAACGATCCTGATGGAACAACGCATAACATAAGGTGGTGTCCTGCCTAACGCGCAGCCTTCATCCTATAAAAATAGCGTGGTCACGCGTAGCCAATTCGGTTACGCTCGGTTCTGAAACTGTCAGA
>JASMKV010000304.1 GCA_030749035.1 Myxococcota bacterium
TGCGCCGATGATAAGTCCTAAGCCCCAATTAAGAAAAGCAAAAAGCATGGCCACAAGGCTGACCAGGGCGGCAGCTGTTGCGGTATTCTTGGGGATTTGGGCGAGTCGCTCAATAAGGCGGCGAAGTAGTGGGGTTTCTGCCAGCGCGTGGCCAGTGATCAGAATAAGACACATTTGCATGGCAAAACTTAAGAGTCCCCAGAACCCTTTGCTGCCACTACCGCTGAGCCAGATTTGGCTTAGGGCACTTAAGCTCCACCCCATTTTAGGCAGAGCCAAGAGGGTTATGGTCAACGTTAGCAGAATCGCCAGGACAAGGGGATCGGGAACAAACCGTTTAGCCCATATCGATAAAGTATGTCCCAACCGCGCTATCATGTAGGCAAATTTTTATCGAGCATTCTGAAGCGCTGCAAGGACAAAATACTTTTTGTCCTTAGTGCCTGGCTTTGCAGAAAGAGTTGAATAGGATTTTTTCGAAAGAACCTGGCGTTTTTGGGTTAAGGATTTTGCTGGAAGAGATTTACATGGAGCGATCCGTAGTGATGTTCTGATCGGATCTTGTAGGGGATGCGTGCGCCAAAACTTGTATTGAATAGACGCTTGGAATCAATCGAGCCAAGCACCCAAATTCGGTCTTGTTTTTTATATTCTTCAAAAACCTTTAAGAGATACTGCTTAGATTCTTCTGTTCCATCATAAAAAAATGGCACCATTTTAGCTCTAATTTGATTTCCATGCGCTCGCAATGGAAATTCCGTAAAATCTCGTAGTTGCTTTGTTGCTTGTTGGTCGGCGAGCTCCTTAATTCGAAACAAGCCTGTATCGTAAAAAATGACATCATTGTGATGAGCATTTGTACTAATTTGTTCCATTGCTTTTGCCCAATTAGCATCAGCATGTAATGCAAAAACCCCTTGTTTTTGGTAGGCGGGTAAAAGTTGAAAAATTCCTATATGTGAAACAACAAGGAGCCCCAGGATTAGTTTTAGTCTTTTCCATGTGTCATGAGAGGTATCCAAAAGAATGGCATACAAAAAAACCGGGGCAAATGCACAAAGAAGTGCATAGCGATTTTCCAGATAGCTATGTTCGCTAACTCCAGAAGCCAGAAAACAAAAGAGTATAGGTAGAAAAAACCAGAGAGCGATTAGAGGAAAGGGACGAATTGTTGGGGAAGTTTGAAGGGGTAGGGATTTAGTTTTCCACATGAGGATAAGTCCAAAGATTAAGAGGGCTAAGAGAAGAGGGTGAATAAAGCCACTTAATGCAGTGTAAAAAAAACGCAGGCTCTTTGTGGGTAACCATTGCTGGTGCATACGATTTTGATAGAGCCAAAACATATTAATAATAGCTCCAATATGTAAGAGAGCGATGACGATATTATTTTGCAGCCACTGCTTGAGCGTTGGGCGGTATTGCAGGAGGCAATAGTGCAGTATTTGGACCGCCCATGTTAAGGCGAAGAAAAACTGTATATAAACGATACACGATGTCGAAATGATATAGACAGCACTGCTTTTAAAGTTGGGGCGTTTGAGCCACTGAATATAAGTAATGAATGAAAAAAGTGATAAGAATAAAGCAAAGCTATAGGATCTTGAATTTTGGGAATGAAAAATAAAATGGGGATGTATTGCTATGAGTAAAGCAGCCCATATAGCACTTCTCGCACTAAAACCAATGCTGCGTATGAAGTAATAAGCAGCTGGCGGTAATGCCAAACCGCAGCTTAAAGAAATAATACGTGTGCTCAAAGTAGGGGCATCAAAAAAACTACTGAGTGGTTTGAGAAGAAGTGGATAAAGGGGTGTATAACAGTCAACGGCAAAAGTTCTATTGATGACTTCGCCTAAACTCTCTGCGGAGATTTCCCACCAGGTCGCATATTCATCGGTCCAAAGGGGGATGTTGGTGATATTCCAAAGCCGTAAAGTTGCGCCCAAAAAAAATATCAAAATCAATGCAAAAGAATATAAATTTTGCGAAAAAAAATCTTTTATCAAGTTATTGTGTTTTTCAAGACCCATATTCTTCAGCCAAAAATGATGTTTGCGTGGTTTCAAATGAACTATGACATTAGCAGAACTAATAACTTTGCAGCAAGGTCTTTGTTTTTATCTAAGCAAATTAAGTTTGAGCATTTCTTGCAAGTTCGGCGACGACAAGTTCTAAAAGCCACTGGCGAAAATGCTCAGGCTTGGCGTCTTTACCTTTAATGCCTAAGCGATTTCGCAGATTTTTACCGATCATCGACTCACCGACCATGGCAAGCATGGTGAGTAAAAGAATATTACGGATTTCATCCTGACGCTCGTCGCCGTTTTGCACAAGTGCGCTAATTTTTTCAATGATGACAGCAAGGTCTGCTTTTGACATGGCTTTGTTGTCAATTTGGCCCGAGGTGACCAGCCAGGCCACAAGTTTTCCACGGGTTGGGTCGGCAATCCCGGCCAAGGCTTTGTCGATCACAGCGATTTGTGTTTCGCCCGAATCATCCTCACGGATGAGTTTGAGGAAATCATCACGAATGGCGTTGTTGATGCGCTGCCGTAAGGCGGCGACCAAATTTTCGGATGAGCCAAAGTGATAGAGGATGGTGGGGTGAGATACGCCAACTTTTTTGGCCAAGGCCTGGATTCGTATCCCTTCAGGACCTTCTTTTTCAAAAATACGCTGGGCCGCGTCAAGGATTTCTTCCTTTGCTTCCAATGCGTTACGTCGTTTTCGGGGCATGGTGATCGCTTTCGTTGAAGATTACTGACATTTATGTAAGTAACCGTTGACAGTTTTATCTACACTGGTGTAAGTAGTCTCTCATGGTTGAGGTGATGCTGGCAAGTCCAGATGACTTAAATCATGCGGGGGGGCTTGAAGCCTCCTATGAAGAGATAGATTGAAACGACCAGGGTAGGTTTAAGGTCGACATGGACTTTAAACTGATGGGCTTCTGACCTGATTCCCAGCTGTTTTTCGTATTGCATCCTGCCTAATACGAGGGCGGCACCCGACGCGCCAAAAGAGTTCAGGAGTCTTTGCCTGGTCGTTTAAATACATTTTTTGGTTTGTGGATAAGATCAGTGTGTTGACTGATATGGGGCTAGCGGTCAATCGGAGTGGTTCCGTTTATACTTTTCTTGTCCACAGACCGACTTCTTTTTTTCAACAACATCGTTAATATTTTTAAAGACTGGATGATGCTTTTCCGGGTTTGTTGATTTGTTCAATCACAAAGTCGCGTAATGCACAATCCCGGGCACGCAGCATGGGGGCTGTGATTGCGATGGTCCCGAGTGTATGCATACAAAACAAGGTAAGTTTGGCAGCAAATGTTAATGTGATGGGTAAGGAGAAAGGCCACCTGCAAGTGACCATAAAGCACAGACACATGATTCCGAAAAGAAATTTATCGGGCACTTTTGTCTTAGAGGTCAGAAAGCACATGAGCAGTGCCGCGCCAAAAGCACAGAGTCCAGAGCTCAGTAAAATATGCTTATAGGTGAGCAGCGTGAGGCCTGTGCCCATAAAGAATGAAGTGGGTACAAGGAGATCAATTTCAAGAAGGTCACGTGTGGTTGCGAGGAGAACAAGATTACCGGTCGATGAGCCCAGAAAACCAATGAACATGGCCACAAAAATATGTCGAGTGACTTTGGGCTCACCTTGTTCCTGTATTTGTGCCTCTTTTTGCATCGCAACTCTTAAACTATTTTTACACTGAGGTTTTAGGAAGGGAAAGGGGGCGTTCTCTGTTTTTATATAAATAGTTTTTATGTCCAGAAAAAAAACAAGATAATACTTGGCAAGAGTTCATGTTCATTCTTATTCTTAATGGAATTCCTGAAAAAACAGCAGGGAACGTGGAGGAGAATGATTGTTCAAATCGACATCGTGGATGTCTTGCACTTTTGGTTTGGTGCAGATGCTGAGGTCCCACGAGAAAAACAACGCCTGTGGTGGAAGAAGTCTCTCGCGTTTGATGCAGAGATCAAAAAAACATTTGGATGTTTACATGCTGAGGTTGCTGAAGGACGACATGAGTTCTGGGCCGAGAACGCTAAGGGACGCTTAGCACTCATTTTAATTTTTGACCAATTTCCCAGGCACCTCTATCGTGGCCAAGCCAGGGCATATGCTTACGATAAAAAAGCTTTAGACTTATGCCTTGACGGCATCGAAGAAGGGCACGACCAAGAGTTAGAAGGTTTTTGCCGCGCCTTTTATTATATGCCTTTAGTGCACTGTGAAAATGCAAGCATTCAGGAAAAGGCCGTACAGCATTTATCTCACTACGCACAGACACAAAGTCTTGCCGAGAAGGATGCGATGATGGGGTTTGTGCGTTCAGCGCGACGCCACCAAAGTGTGATTGAACAATTTGGCCGCTTTCCGCATCGTAATGTTTTGTTGGGGCGCGAAAATAATGATAGAGAAAAAGAGTTCTTAAAGCAGCCAGGTTCTTCATTTTGAGGTTAAGCATAAGTGTTACGTTCAGATGCCCAAACTAAAACATTTTGCTTTGCAGTCTTTAGTCTCATTTATCTGACGCTGGGCATTCATAGTTATCAAAAAAAGTCGGCAACATTTGATGAACCAGTCCATATGGCCAGCGCATATGCCCAAGTTGTTTTGGACGACCATCGTATCGATCCCACCCACCCACCCCTTTTGCGCCTCTGGGCTGGACTGCCGATGTGGTTTGAGAAAGAGGGTTTGAGCTTTAACCAGGAAAGTGACGCGTGGAAGGATTTTAATCAATGG
>JASMKV010000305.1 GCA_030749035.1 Myxococcota bacterium
TAAAGGAGCCCCGCAGAGATAACCAGACGACAAAGGAGTAATCGCCATGCCTCTTAGCAACAGCCCCACAAGTACCTCATCACCCGCGCCCATTTTCGTTCCAGGAGTTACGGCGCCAAGCGACTCACCTCAAATCGATCGCCCTGCAACAGGCATGCGACAACCCACCGACAGCTTTAGCCGCGGTGCCGGTCCGGATGCTGCCGGGCGTTCACGTCTATCCGAAATCAACGCGCAACATCCCAATCTCGGACAAGAAATTGCTGAGGCCAAAAGTCAGGCCCAAGCTGCCGCCAAGCGCGCGACCTGGAAAGGCTTAAAATGGTACGAAAAATCATTGGTCTTCGCCCTGCCCTTTGGCGGTCTGGCACTGGCCGGTCTTATGGGTACCCTGCGCAGCCGCGCCGAAGATGCACAAGCTAAAGTTGGACAGCTCGTTGCACTCAAAGCTGAACGGGATGCGCTGGCGGCTTAAACACACGCCAACTTTGCACTCATATTTTATTGAAATAAAGACGCTTTCATCGGACATCGGTGGTCGGTTATCGGACTTCGGACACTCACCTTGTATCGACTAGCTTTCGGCGTGCCGCTCTGGCCACTCACCTATTCGACTAAAAGTTTTTTGCTTCCAAAACGCAAAAAACTTAAGTCTCACTTACGGTTCGCACCTCAACCAGTCTCACAACGGCTCGCACGGTCATCGGTCGTCGGTTATCGGACGTCGGTTATCGGTTTTCGAAAAATCTCCTTTACGTGAAGGTGGCAAAAATCCAAGAGCTAAAAGCCGAGGTTCAAACCACACAGAATGTCGCCATCTTCGTTAATACGCAGACTAGCGTTTCCGCAGCCAAAATTATAACCAGCCTGTATAGCCCATGCCGACTCGAAATAATCATCACCAATTACCGCATCCGCATAAAGACAGCAAAATGCATCTTGCTCCGGAGTTTGCCAGGTATAACCGCAGCGCAAGCTCAAAGTTTGATCATTAAAATCTAGACCTTCGTAAGAGACATATTCCCCCGCAGCCAAAGGCGGCGAAATATGTAAGGGCGGCTGAAGACTGACGTAGAGTTCCCGTGAACAAGGAAACGGTTCACCGTTCAAAAGTGATTTCCCTACAGCTTTAGCGATTTTTTTTGCCACCTTCTCTTCGTAGGCCGGATCTTTCTTTATTTTATCTTTGATAAAACGCACCAACTCCTTAAGAAAGCCATCCTTTAGAGCTTTGTTGTTCGCGTCGTTTTGCGATGTATCCAAGACAATCCCATCCTCCTGCATATCATACTCTTGTCCGCAGGCCCCCAACATGACCAGAGCGAAAACCGCAGCAAAAAATGCCACACTCAGCATCTTTGTTTTTTCTGATATAACCATTTTTTTCATTGTTTTTTCTCCTTATGATGACACTCTATGTGTATAAGTGCAGTCTCCGTGCCAAAGAGAGTGTTCATGCGAAGTCATTGTTTTATATTGGCTTATTATTTTGAGCTGAGTAAGAATATACTTTTCATCCCGTGACATCTGACTTTGTCTCAGGGGCAAACGGCAATCCCTCCAAGTGTATTTTATTTATAGCGGATTGGATGGGAACTACAAGTATAGCCAATTCATTTGCCACACCCTTAGACTTAGGCACCAAGTTCATGCAGCCGCACCAGTCGGCCCGGTCTGGCCTCGCTCAGCACGTCATTTTCAAGAACAATTTGCCCTGAAACAATCGTGGCTCGATACCCTTGCGCGTGTTGCATCAGACGCTGTCCACCACCGGGTAAATCTTTGATCATGTGTGGATGTTTTAAGTTCAACTTCTCATGATCAATCACATTGATATCAGCTTTAGCGCCTTCTTTAAGCACACCGCGATCATCAAGCCCCAGGTATTGGGCGGGAACCTGGGTCATAAAATGCACCGCATCCTTGAGTTTGATTTTTTCACCCCGGGTTCGATCGCGGGTCCAGTGACTCAAGGTATATGTAGGAAAACTCGCATCGCAGACCGTACCCACATGCGCGCCACCATCGGAGAGTCCTGGAATGGCATGTGGATGCCTTAACATGGTCAGCACATTGGCGTAGTCAAACTCAGTATAATTGTAGATTGGAAAGTAGAGCAGCGCACGGCCGTCGTTTTCCAAAACAGCTTCATAAATTGCTTCGAGCACAGGCATATCGGCGGCCTTGGCTTGCATATAAATCGATTGCTCAAAGGGCTGTTCATAATCGGGCTGCTCGCCTAAGCGAAACAACTTTGCCGAAACCATCTCTAAGTTTTGTAGAAAAATATCAACCAGTGGCGGCACGGAGCTGCCTTCACCCGAAACACTCTCGGATTTTTCCGTCAGCATTTTGACCTTAAAATCCGGCGCGCGCATGATGGCCACGCGCTCCTCGAGGGATTTGTCTGCGATGGATTTATAGGAAGGAAACCCCATAAAGGGATGAAAGGTGCAGCTTAAGCCAACCATCACACCAATACCACGTGGAGCGACCTGAACATGGATGGTCAAATCATCCTTCTGTGCAGTATCCACCCGCTCCAGGATTTTGCACCACTGATTGGGCGCCATATCCCGCTGCATCAAAGACAGGCTCATATTGTGCCCTGCTCCGGCGCGCGCAAAAGCTTCGAGGATATCAAATTCAGCATCGAAACGGTTTGGATCACGTTCAAGGTCAAAATCGTTAACCATTTGCAAAACGCCATGTTCTAAGCCATCAAAAGCTTGAGCCAGGCCCACCAATTCCTCTTGACTGGCTTCTGAGGCCGGTGTCCAATCACCATCGGCACTAC
>JASMKV010000306.1 GCA_030749035.1 Myxococcota bacterium
CTGTGAGGAGACTTGCGCAGCGGCGGATACAGGAGCGGCGGCGCCTAGTCGACTCAGCGAGTGTGGCTGTCCACCGACGAACCCTCCTGGAGATGACGACGACGAGGAAGAGGAAGAGGAAGAGGACACCGACCCGGATCCACTCACACTCATCAATCCTGAACTCTACGGCCAGGTCGATGCATCATTTGCATCTCTGCTTATCACCTGTCCCTTAAATGAAACGATAGCAGTCTCTGGTCCCGGAACCGACATGAATGAAGAATTTATCTGCGATCAATCACCGCTGCTCGTCGACATTATCCTGAGTGCAGAGCTTGGTGCCAAAGACATGACTTTGTATGCACCCGGCACCGATGAAACCATCACGGCAAAGGTCGTGCGTGTCGATGCGGCCATTGAATTACCAAGTTTCACCCAAAGCAAAGCCCTCTTTAACGATTACTGCACAAGCTGTCATCAGAACAGCAACGCCCGAGGCGGCCTATCCCTTGAAGACCTCACAGAAAGTGATGATTTCATCGCCGCCCTACTCATCGTCCCTGGAGCACCGGACCAATCGCCACTCTATCAAAACCTGCAGTTTGCTGGCGGCACCATGCCCAAATGGAACAACACCTGGCAAGAGACCTATACACAAATGATTGCCGAGTGGATCACACAAACAAATACCGACTCAAGTTCTGCTGAGTTCCCCAGCTTTGCTTTTAACTGCGAAGACAACACACAAATCACAGAAAGCCCCTTGCGACGGCTCACCAAAAACCAATACATCAACACCGTCACGGATTTACTGAATGCACTTCCAGCCCCTCACGGGCAGAGTCTCTTAGAAGAAGTGCAGCCCTATTTCGAACGGATCCCGGACGACTCCGATGCGCAGGATTATGGCCGACTGGACTACGTTGTTTCCGATTCGCATGTGGAGCATTGGTATATCATCGGCAAAACCATCGGCGGACTTGTCGCGGGCTCAGACGACATGCGGCACGCATTTATTCCGCAATGTGGGGGCGCAGCCGTTCCAAGCAACAATTGCATCCGTGAGTTTATTGAAGAATTCGGCCAACGCATCTTTCGGCGTCCGTTAAAGGAAGAGGAGGTCGGAACTTATCTCAGCTGGTATAACAACCCAGAACACGAAGGCATGAGCGATTTTGTTGCCCGGTTCTTTATCGCGCCAGAGTTTCTCTATCATCTTGAATACGAAGGCAGCGAAATCTCCAATGATGGCGCCACCGCGGTTTACAAGCTGACGAATCATGAATTGGCCAGTCGCCTCTCTTACCAATTTTGGGATACCATGCCCGATGCGACACTCTTCGCACTCGCGGATAATGGCTTGCTGCATACCGAGGAAGGCTTTGAAAGCGCGCTCAACCATGTTCTTGCCGATCCAAAAGCATCGCACACCTTGGGCAACTTCGTCGAGGAGTGGCTGCAAAGTAAAAAAATCCCTGAATTCACCGCCAGTATGAATCCAGCCTTTGAGGCCGCCTTCGCCGACATCCTGGATGATGATGTGAACTTGCATGTGCTGCGTGATGCCATGCGGCAAGAAATCCGTGACCTTGCAACACATATTGCCGCAAGCGATGGTTCTTTTGCCGATCTCTTCTTATCCACGGAGACCTTGACACCGGATGAGACCCTTGCGGACATCTACGGTGTTGCGCCGTATCACCAAGGAGGAAATTCTGTTTTACTGCCAGAACAGGAGCGTGCCGGTATCCTTACCCGTGCAGCTTTCCACCTAACTGGTTCCGAAGTGCATTCCCCCATTTTCTTTGGCGCCCGTTTTCAACGACGCGTACTTTGTAATGAACTCGAATCTCCAGATGCAGATTTGCAGGATGATATCTTACCACCACCCTTTGACCCGGACAAAACACTACGAGAGCGCATAGAAATTCAAACCTATGAGAACGATGCATGTGCGAGCTGTCATCAAAAGATCAACCCTCCAGGCTTCGCAGCCCAAAATTACGATGCGCTTGGTCGCTATCAAGACGAGGAGCAACTCTATGACGAGGCTGGACATCTACTCAACACCTTTGACCTTGATACGGCTGTAGAGAGTGCAAAACTCTTCTTAGGTGACGCTGAACCGATTGATGATCTTATTGATTTGAGTCACTACGTTGTCGAGAGCGGAAAATCTCATCAATGCTTTACACAGCAGTATTATCGCTACAGTTTTGGTCGCCTTGAAGGGGAACTCGATGGTTGCGGCCTCGAAGAGCTGCGCCACGAGCTCTTCACTGAGCAAGCGACCTTAAAAGACTTTATGCGTACATTAACCCGGCTGCCACAATTTCAGGAGCGCCGAATCAACATGGAAGGAGAAGGACCATGAAATGGTGCAATATATCAAGACGACATTTTCTTCAGGGCCTGAGCAAATCAGCGTTAGCCCTGCCCTTCTTACCTTCACTGCTGCCAGCTGCCGCCAAAGCGCAAAACATCGAACCGCCAAAGCGCCTGATAAGCATGCGCGGTCTGCACGGCAGTGTGATGATGGAAAACTATCTGCCTGTATCAGAGGGCTTAAGCGAATATACGGTACCTGACATCAGCTATGCCAGTGGAGAACACCGTATGCGCTATGGTACACTCAGTAGCCAAGCCGCCAGAAACGGTGGTCAAATATCAGCGACGATACCCGCGGCCCTCACCCCCTGGCTTGGGAAAATGTTCTTCTGGCACGGTTTCGATATGCCCCGGGACTTAGGCCACTTCAGGGGGCAAACTTTAGGCAATATGGGCGCACCGGCCAATACGGATCTTAGCGAAGTTCAGCAAAGCCCAACCATCGACGAAGTCATCGCCTATTCTCCATCATTTTA
>JASMKV010000307.1 GCA_030749035.1 Myxococcota bacterium
ACCATAAAGCTGTTGGCTTGTTGAATGGTTCCTCTGCTTCCGGACATATGAATATTTCGGCTTGGTTGTCCAAAAATACGACCCAAGGGGCCCCAAACGAGATGCTTGAATTGAAGTTGAGCAACATCACGGTATGGTGAGGGTTGGTCTTTAGGGAGTTGATCGAGATGCTCAGCGATACTTTTTTGCACAGCTTTGTTGTGGGGTAACTTCTCAAGAAAATATCTGTCGATATTTCGGCACCACCACAAACGCAGTTCAGATGATTTGAGTTTTTCTTTGAACCAATCGCCTCCAAGCCAAGGATGAAGTGCTTTAATCATTTCATGGTAACATAACTCAAAAGCGTGTGCCCCCGGGCTCTCACTTTCGTACCGGCAGTCCCATGCTTGAAGTGTTTTCGAGAGGGATGAGGGCTCAAGGTAGTTTAAGATAATGGGTTTAAGTTTTTCAGCCTGCAGTGAGTAGATATCGCATTGAATTTTCTCCATACTTTTTCGGTCATGTTTTTGTGAGGCCTTTAAAAGCTGTTCAATGCGGTGATAGCGATAAAGTGGCTGGGATAAAGTGGAGATTGTTTCGCCATGTACGCCAGGTCTTGCTTCGTTGGCACTGACCAGAAAATCTTTTTTGGTCTTGTCTTGGGGGAGGTTTTCTCCGGTAAGTACACCATCCCATCCTTGCCCTGAAGCTCTGTCGGCAGGGTATAGGCCTGACCATTTAGGAGAGCGTTTTGGAACAGTTCCGGCCTGGGTATAGCAAATTTCTCCATCACGGTCGGCAAGGATAAAATGGAGGCTTAGCGTATGTGCCTTTGCCAATATTTTTTGTGCATCATGTACATCTTTGGCGCATGGTAAGCGCATATACGCCTCCATGGCCTCATGAACATGATATTTTCCGGCCCAGTTGGTGGAGAGACTTTTTCCACTGGGTGCGCTTTCTTCATATGTCCCCTGGGTATTGGAAAAATAATTCACGTGCCGTGGCGATAATCCACGACGCTTAAGTTGAATCTCTCTTTTGAGAAGTGGTTCTGCTTGCGACGTTCCGCTGCTTTTTCCATCAACAACGTCATCAATAAAAAAATCAACATTATCAGCGCATGAAAATGTACCACTCCACGACACATTTTTATTTCGACCGACAGCAATACCCGGAAGTCCGGGGATGGTGGCACCCAGCCAGAAGTTTTCAGCAAACCGAATACGTGTTTCAAAGAGCAGGGCGGGGATCTGGTTGATTTGTAGATGTGGGTCACCACAGAGTATCGGATAGCCACTTGCAGAGCGTTCACCGCGAATGGCCCACGCATTTGAGCCACTTTGCATAAAGAGCGGATTTGCGGCGAAACCTAAGCCTGGCTTCGTGTGGGTCAATTGACGCAGAAGATTTGGATTCCAGTGCTCTAAATGAGGCGAGAAAAAATCACGCAAAAAAGTTTCGTCGGCATTTTGTTTAAGCGCTTCTATGATGATTCTCTCCATACGTTCTTGGCTTTGTGAGAGACCCATATAAGCAGAAAACATAAGCGCAGAGAGTACCGTTTCTATGGTGATGGTTGGGGCACGAAACAAAAGAGGTCGAAGTGTTCTTGGTGTTTTGGCTTTTTTAGAGGCGGTATGAATGCCGTCAATATAGGCTGAGAGTAGATCGCGCGCATCAGAGCTAAGCTCGCCCGCTTGCTTTTGACCTATTTGAGGTATCTCAAGTCGGTGCATGAGTGCATCCTGGGCGACAAGTTCTTTCTTGGGGACAAGAAGTTCGGCCAAACGACCTTGTGCCGAAGTATGCAGAAGGAGGAGCTGCAGTGGTCGATAAGCATAATGTAAATAGCCCAAAGCGCGGTAGGCATCACGTATATTTTCCGCATGGGCCCCTGGAATACCCTCTGCGTTTAAGGTGATTTTAGCCATAACTTGCTGATTCCTTTAGATAAAGATCATCTCTGATTTTACACAAAGTAAGTCTGTGTCAGATTAGGATAAACCGAATGTTGAATCAATTCTTTGTGCTGAATCATGGTCGATAGGGGCGAGGTCTTGGTCTTAAAACTTGAATATTCGATTAATTTTGCCATTCAGGTTGGCGTATAATAATTTTTTGATAATCACCGGTATTTAAAACCAGTGATTTTGTATATTTTGCTCCGTCGGGGCAATTGACTTCAAGCTTGCATTGGCCTGTCGGGGCATTCATTTTAAAAAACGGTGCGACCCCTAAACTTGTCCCAGACAAAAGGACTTCACAGTTGGCTACCCCAACTGGCATGACGCTTAATTTAGCACCTTGTCCTGTACACGAACCGGACTGAGTCTTTTCCCGGGTTTCCTCAATGACCTGCGAAGTTGTTCTTTCTTGCTCTTGCGTATTGACGGCAACGGCTTGCCTTTTCTGTAGACTTGTTTCGAGCCTTAAGGTTTCATTTGGATTTAATTTAATCTTTTTCTTCCAGCGCAAGTGGCCGCTTTTAATGACTTCAATTGTATAAGTCTTACTTGTGTTCAAATCCTTTAGATTTAGTGGCGTGAGTCCTTTTTTCGTGCCGTTGATGATGACAGCGGCGCGACTTGGGGCCGAT
>JASMKV010000308.1 GCA_030749035.1 Myxococcota bacterium
GACGTTTTGGGCATTTATGAACTCAGCATAAGATGCGATCTCTTTTGTTTTTATGTTGAATTTCAGAGGGTTAGGTGTCATAATAAAGGCTCGGGCCCCCTAACGCCCACCCAATTTTCATGCACTAAGACCGATCGGGGCACCCAGACCTCAGGATCTATTTTTGTCCCTAAAGACCCCAGATCGGCCCTCACTGGTCGCAAATTAATCTAAATAATAACAGCATGTTATGGCCTTCAGGGTGCCTTCAGATCTGGCACCAAGCTTGCTTCTATTGCGGCTCATAATATCAATAGGAGCTTTGACCCATGCGCAGACCATCTTGGACCCGATTTCTTCTCGCCACCTTTCTTTTTCTTTCGCTTAGCGCCTATCGGGGCGGCTGCGGTCCGAAGCCGAAAAAAGTCATTGGCTGCACCAGCGATGCCCAGTGTTCGGCCAACAGCAGCTGTAATTTGAACAGCGGCATTTGCGAAGCATTGCCACCCATGGATGGTTGCACCATCTCTTTTGCCGGCAATTTTGACAGCGGCGTCGCCCAGGACGATGGTTCGTGTACTTTTGAGACTCTCGAGGCTTACGCCCAATCCACTCAGCAGGCTTTTTACTTTTTCGTTGATGCGCAAATCGATGGGCAAAGTTTGGCAGTGCAAAACGATTGGATTTTGAGCTTTACCAGCGACGGACAAACGCTTGTTGGCGCGCGCCTCTGGAACGGCCCCTATACGGACGTGCCGGCGATGGGCGAGGATGGTTCGGCAGAGACCCAAGGTTATTTGCAGCTCGGCGAAACGCCCGTGTTTCGTATTTACGATGGCTCCACCGGGGCGCTGCTTGATGCCTCCCCATCCCAAAGTGTGCCCGGCTTTACGAACAACCTTATGCATACCGCCGACCTTTTAAGCGTCGGTGCTCTTGCAGAAGAAGATGAAGACGAGAGCGAGCAGGAGTCCAATGAAGACCCTGTCCAGGATGAAGACGAGGATCCGGCGGACGAAGATGCGCAAGAAGAAGAGGGCTCGGAAATTCAATGTTGGGATGGCACGGTGGTCAGTGATGTGGATGAGTGCCCAGTTAAATTTTCCAGTGGCTCGATAGACGTGCACTTTAGCAGCGTCGAAGCGATTGCCGGCTTTCAGTTCAATATTGTCGGCTCGGTGATTACCAATGCTTACGGCGGCGCCGCGCAAGATGCGGGGCTGCAAATTTCCTTTTCATCGGACAGCGGTACAGTGCTTGCTTTTAGCATGCTGGGCACATCCATCCCAGCGGGCTCTGGTGTGCTTGTCACCCTTGATTACGAAGGCTACGCCATGCCGTGTATTGAAGATTTGGTGCTTTCGGGGGCGACCGGCACGAGTCTCGACGGTGAAGTCAACGCATGCCTGCATATTGTTTACGACGCGGTCAGTGACGGGGTAAGTCAGGAAGGCGAAGGCTGTACGGTCGCCGATGCGGGGAACTACGATGCGACCGCCGACATCGATGACGGCTCTTGTACTTTCAATGTGGGTGAGGCCTTTAATCAATCCATGATGCAAGGGTTTTACTTTTTTGAAAAC
>JASMKV010000309.1 GCA_030749035.1 Myxococcota bacterium
ATTCCTTGGCCTCTTTAGCGGCATTGTTGCGATGTTGCCGGCGTCCATTGCGCAGGCCAAGAAGATTGCGCTGCCACTGGCGAAGATTAAAGCTTTAGCAGAAGTCGGTGGGCAAAAACTCTTGAAGGTTAAGGGCAAAGAAATTCTCTTCGTTCGTGATTCCGAAACCAGTGTTGCTTCGCTCAATCCAATTTGCACCCATAAGAAATGTCAGGTGGCTTTTAAGCCGGAAACCGGTTTGCTCTTTTGTAAATGTCATAAGTCGGCTTACGATATTAAAAAGGGCACGGTTCTTGATGGACCGGCACCGCGTCCTTTAGAGATTTATCCAACAACTTTGAAAAACGGAAAAATTATTGTCGATTTGCCCAACACATAAAAGTTTTTCACTCTTCTTCATCGCTTGCCTGCTTGCGCATCCAACCTTGCGCGCAGAAGAGCCCAAAGCCGCAGCTGTCGAAGACATCGAAGAGATCGAAGAGATCGAAGAGATCGAAGAGATTGAAGAAATCGAAGACATTGAAGAGATCGAAGAGCTCGAGGATATTGAAGGCCTTGAAGTGGTTGAGGCGGGCGATGGGGCGCAGGAAGAAAGCCTGGGTTTCCTCGAAGGCTTTGGCCGTTTCCATCCAGCGCTGATTCATTTTCCGATTGCCTGGCTGTTTTTGCTCCTTTTTGTCGATGCCTTGACCTTCATCGGTGGACAGATGGCTCTTTTAGGGGTGGGCAAAAGCCTTTCCTTTTTGACCTGGTTGAGCTTCTTGCCCGCCGCCTCCAGCGGTTATTTCCGCATGGATGCGTTGCCCGAAGACCCAGCCGCCATTTTACACCGCAATATTATGCTCATGAGCTTTGCCCTGGTGGGGATGGCCGCAGCCCTAAGGATGAAGTATGGCGATCAAATTCGTGAGCACCGAACCTATCTTTATTTGGGCCTCTTGTGTTTGGCCGGAATTCTGGTTGGCTACGGTGCCCATTTGGGCGGCGAGCTCATTTATGGGGAAAACTTCTTTCCCTTTTAATTCCAGTAACTTACTCTTGTGATGGTCGATGCTTATGGAGCTCTAAGACCCTGTTATCTGTGTCTTTTCAACTTCTTGAGTCAGATTCTCCATTTTTGGCCACGACCAGGCAAAACCTTGACGAATCACTTCGCAAAAGCGATGATGCTTTCACCACTGCCGTAGGAGGCCTCACGCCCACATGCCCTTAAAATTATCTGAACTCAATCCACAGGCCCAGGCTTCACTGCTTGCGCTTTCGCAGACCCAGCCCAAAAGTACGAAGGATGCGAAATCCGTGCTTCAGGCTGAAGTCGGCAAGTTGGTGCAATCAGGGGCTTTAGATCAAACCCAAGCCAAGGCGGTTGAAGATCTCTTCGATGGCGGCAATCTTTTTAAAGACCAAAAATCTCTCGGCAAATTACAAAAAGAGTTGGCCAAAGTTTCGAGCACCTCAGCCCAGGATGTGCAGCGACAAGGTATGCGCGGTGGCGGCGGAACCGCTTCCCTGGCGCAGGTGCAATTACGCACTCAGGCGAACACGATGCCTGCTGCAAACGATTTGGCTCCAGGCGGCACCATCCCAGAGCTTGCGGGATTTTCTCCGCGGGTGCGCCGGGCAGCCATGCGTCTTTTGGCGAGAAAGCCAGGCGATGAGGTTGTCCTTAATCAACTGCGCGAGCTTTTGCCGCATTTGAAAAGCCGCGGCCTTTCCGATCGAAAATGTGAACAGCTTATCAAGCAACTTGGCCAGGCCGATGTGACTTTAAGTTATTTTGCCAAGCCAAGTGATATCGATGAGATTAAGAGTGAGCACGCCATCTCGCAGACTGTGCGCAAAGAACTTGAGCAGGCTTTAGGCCAGGAAGCGCAAGCCTTCTTCGAAATTTTTGTCGCCCTGCGTGATAAAGCCCTGGGACGAGGCGATGATAGCGATCTCGTTGGACGCATGGATACGGCGGTCAAGCAACTTAGCGCCATTGAAAGCCCCGTTGATGGCGAACGTATTTCACCGCATGTGATCAACAATATTCACGCGGCGAAAATAGAAATGGCCGACCTTTTAGGCAAAATCGCGCGTCAGGGAAATCCGGATGCAAGCTGGAACGAATTGGCCGTGCTTTACCGAAATCTGATTTGTGATGTGGCCCAAGACCGGAATGTGTTCATCACCTCCAGGCCTTCGAGCGAGGATGGCTGGCCACAGCTGCGCGCCATGTCCGATTGGGAAAAAGAAGTCGCGCAGATTAAGGATCAAGATCCAGAAACCTATGCGCTCTTGTTGCTGCGCCGTAAAACCTACAAGAGTATCGAAAAGGCCATTGAAAAATCTGTGGCCGACAATGGCATGGAAAGTCGCCAGGCCAATATTCTTGGTCGGGTGGTGACGATTGGTAAAGAGCCAGCGACAAAAGAAGAATACGTTTTTGATTACGATGGCGATATTTTACCACTCAACGATTATGTCGAAAAGCGCCAGAACTTTCTCGATGCGCGCGAATTGCTCGCCAAAGTGCCGACCAAAACCGAAGTGCCCTTAAAAGATTTACGCACGATTGATGCGGACGCCTTGGGCAAGCTCAAAGGTGATATTGAGCATGTGGCTTTGACCGACGACAAAGCGAAGATGGGCCAGCTTACCCGCATCTATCCGACCATGTGGCACCAAGGTCAGCGTGTTATCGTGGATGGTCGTTTTGAAGGGGTGATGCTCGATGATTTGGTCAACGCCCAAGGGCGCTTGATCGAAGGCACCTCCTATACTTTTAACGCCCGCTTAGGTCGGGGCAGCAAAGGGCCAGTACGCTATAATCCAGGCGAACGCGAACCCTATGTGACCATGGCGACAGTCAAAGAGCGTGGTGAGCTCAAAGACAAACTCTTTTTGCAGATGCCTTTTTTCCAGGGCGAAGCCACGGAAATACGTCAGGCGGTGCGTAAGCTCTCGAAAGCCATCCCATCGATCAAATACAAGACCGGTTCGCGCAACACCTCGTTTTATTTTGATGCGAAGGATTTTGCGGTGGTCAGCGATGCTTTGCAGGGGCTTTCGCTTTCAAAATCCTCGATGGAGCATTTGCAAAACTACTTCGAAGATTTGGCCGAGTCCGATATCGCCACCGAAGGCCCCAACCTTGAGCACTACTCGATGCAGGCGATTGGCGGCTTTAAAGACAAGCTGACCTTGGCCGATGGCTCGGAAATTCCAGCCCGTCTTTTAAGCGTGCAGAAAAAAGCTCTGGCCTGGTTAGAAGCCAATGGCAACAACGGGGTCTGTGCGCTGGATACAGGGGTTGGTAAAACTTTGGTTGCGGTGTCGATGATGCGCAAGATGATGCGCGATGGTTATCACGAATCCAAAGATTCGAACGGCCGCTTTCTCTATGTTTGCCCACCATCCCTGCGCGGTAATCTGCCCAAAGAAATGTTTCGCTTCTTAGAGCCGGATGCGGCCGAAGATTTGTACAAGCGGGTGGATATTATGTCCTATGGACAATTCCGCAGCGCTATGCGCACCGGCAAGTTTCAGGGCAAGCCCTGGTCCGGCGATGGTTATACGGGCGCCTTTTTTGATGAGGCGCAGGCGATGAAGAGCTTAGGTTCGAAAACCACGCAGGCCGCATTGGGTTGGGATAACCCGCATAAGATTTTACTCACCGCTTCCCCCATGGAGCGCAATCCGATGGAAGCCTACGTGCTTAGCGCCATCGCCAACAACATCAACTTAAAAGACCGGGTTGAGGGCAAGAGTTATCGCCGCGAGATGCGTAAATTTAAGGAACGCTTTTGCGAGACTTTAGGTGGTCGTATTTTAGGGGTGAAAGAAGATCCTCTCACCAGGCGCGACTTAAACACCTGGGTCAAGCGCAATATCTTCTATGCGGATAAGCGCGATGTGGAAGAATTCAAGTTGCCGAAACTCACGCAAGAAACCGAAGTCCTGAATATGGACAAGAAGGTGGAGAAAGCCTACCGCTCAGCGGCCCGGCAGATTTCCCAGGTGATGAAGGGCATGGTCTCGATGTATCGGGATAAGGGATTGCTCATCGAAGAAGATGGCAAAACCAAAATCAATCCATTGGCGAAAGACAAACGTATTCCGCAGATGTTTGGTATCAAGTTCCGTAACGCCATCAAGCAGCTCAACGATTTGGCCAATATGCCGGAAAAAATTGTTCCGGGCGCCGGCTATCCCAAGCTCGATAGGGCGGGCGAAATTTTGATGAGCAAGTTGGCCTCGAGCAAGGGCGCCAGTCGCGCCGTGCTTTTTAGCGATGACAAGGAATTTGTCATGGAGTCGGCCAGGCAGATGTCGCTTAAAGTCCCGATGAAGGTGCATGCGGCTTGTTTGAACGATAAGATCTATCTCTATAAGAATGGTCAGCAGCTCACTGAATTTAAAGGCCATCGGGTACCGTTTACGCCGCGTCAGTACCGTAAAGATCCAAGTCAAAAAGCCAATATGCGCACCAACCGCAAATATCTCAAAAACGAATGGCAACAGTTTGTGCTCAACGAACTCATTTCGCCGAATCGGGATGTGGCCAGCTGTTCGATGCAGGGTCAGGTTTATCAGCAGGGACAAAATTTGCAGGCCTTTGATACGGTGATGCAGCTTGACCGGGATACCTGGTGCTCTGAGGATATGCGTCAACGTACCGCCCGACTCTGGCGGCAAGGGCAGAAGAAGCCGGTGCATGAAATTACTCTCGATACGGTCTACCCCGAGGCGCGCAACGATTTCGATGCGACCTTGGATGAAATCCGTTCTCACTATCAGGTTCTCGAAGGCGAGCTTTTCGATAAGATCATCAAAGAGTCACAGAGCACGGAATTGGGCGAAGAGTGGTTTGGACTGGATAAGGATTATGCGTCTTTCTCCCGCCTCGACGAACATACTTTAGAGCTTATGCTTTCCCCCTATCTGACGCGCTCGAAGCCGCCGGTCTTTAGACGCGCCGACAAACAACAGGCCGCTTAAAAGAATGTCGGTTGCGCATCCCCGTAGTCTTGAAGAATGGCAGGCGCATGTGGCGCAGCTTTCCTCCGAAGAGCTTTGGGATAAAGCGGCGGCGGCCAATACGGTGAAATTTGTCGAGTCGCTGCAAACCGAAGGCTATCCGGCCGAAGATATTGAAGAGATTTTTCTGCTCATGGCCCGACGCTTTAAAGAGCTTGAGATGGTTCCGCCCTTAGAGGGCTATATCGATTTTCGCGATTTGCTTGATGGGGTTGAGGCTTAGTTCGATTCGATAGCCGTGCGAGCCGTT
>JASMKV010000310.1 GCA_030749035.1 Myxococcota bacterium
CAGCTCTGGCAAGTGATGGGGGCACGCGAGGGGCATTGTCCTGGTTTGCGGATATTGCATCGGCTTTGGATAACCGCTTTGCCTGGGAGGATCTCGAAAGTCTTCGGGCAGAATTGGAAAGCAATACAGAAGCTTTAAAGAATATAAAGCTGGGGCAAATTGACGACCAAGGTTTGGAAATATCCTAACGGGAAATGTTATGATTATTGTTTTAAGCACCATCATTAAATTTGTCATTTTTGTTTTATTGTTTGCTTTGCCGCTGGCGACGCTGCTGACCTGGATGGAACGTCGACAGAGTGCCTACAGTCAGGATCGTATTGGTCCAACGAGAGCACATCTCTTTACACTTTTTGGCAAGCCGATTGTTTTAGGTGGATTGCTGCACCCGGTTGCAGATGCTTTAAAGATGTTTTTTAAAGAATCTTTTGCGCCAGACAGTTCAGATCACGCATTGCACCGAGTGGCGCCTTTAATTGGTTTCGTGACCGCATTAATTGTTTTGGCCCTGATTCCTTTTGGTCCCGATATCACAATTGCTGGTCACGTTATTCCGTTACAAATTATTCGTCTCGATTCAGGGCTTTTGTTCGTTTTTGCTTTCGGCTCGTTGGGCGTCTATGGCGCTGCTCTGGCGGGCTGGGCATCCAATAACCGTTTTGCGCTTATGGGCGGTATCCGTGCATCGGCCCAGGCGATTTCTTACGAAATCGCTTTGGGTTTAACCGTTGTGGGTGTGTTGATGAGTTTCGGTTCGACCGAATTGTCTGAAATTGTGCATGCCCAGGAAGGCCTTATTTTGGGCTTCTTGCCACGCTGGGGTATTGTGTTGCAACCTTTTGCAGCCATCCTCTTTTTTGTGGCGGCGATGGCTGAAACGAAACGTGCACCTTTTGATTTACCAGAGGGTGAGTCTGAAATTATTGGTTACTTTTTAGAGTACTCTTCGATGGGATTCGGCCTGTTTATGCTTGGTGAGTTTATCGAGATTGTGGTGTTATCAGGACTTTTTGCGACACTCTTCCTGGGCGGTTGGCAATTGCCGTGGATTATAGGCGAGAGCAGTGTGAGTTTGGGGATCTTTGCTTTTGATTTACCGTCATGGGCTATCGGGGTTTTGGGGATGTTTATTTTTGGCGTTAAAGTCTTTTTGCTTTGTGCATTACAAATTCAATTGCGCTGGAGTTTACCGCGCTTTCGCTACGATCAACTCATGCATTTGGGCTGGAAGATATTGCTGCCTTGCGCGTTGGTGAACATTTTTGTGACGGGGGTTTTGGTCTGGGCAGATCCATCTCTTGGCATATTGGCTTGGTTTGGCGTGGCTTTAATGGTATTTTTTATCATGGTTGTGATTGCGGGACCGCGAAAAGTCTCAGCACTGGAGCATTAGGAAAAGAGCTTATGGCTATTCGAGTTAGGAAAAAAGTTGAATACTCTATGTATGAGCGCAGCTATTTGCCTGAAGTTGTTCGAGGTTTGGGCGTCTCGTTGCGGCATTTTTTCGGCAATCTTTTCGGTAATCGCAAGACCAGACTTTTACAAACGCTAAGGTATCCCGATGAGAAACGTCTTTACCCCGAACGTTTTCGTGGTCAGCACAGACTTTTACCACGCGAAGACGGCTCATCGCGGTGTGTGGCGTGTTATATGTGTGCTACGGCATGTCCTGCCTATTGTATTCATATTGTCGCTGACGAGTCGCCCGATGATGAAATAGAAAAATATCCCGCAGCTTTTGAAATTGATATGTTGCGCTGTATTTATTGTGGCTTTTGCGTGGAGGCGTGCCCCGAGGATGCCATTCGAATGGATACTGGACTTCATACGCCCGCGTTTCTTAATCGCCAAGACGCCGTATTGGGCCGGGTAGATCTTTTAGGCTTACTGGGGCGGGCAGGGACGGCGCCAGCCTATGGTGCACAAAATTACCGTGAAGATAAACCACGTGGCTCTTAATTGAAGTCTTTTCTGTCGATCGTTGTAATCATGAAAAAGGGTACGATTGCCTTCTCGCTTTGTCTTTTGATGTCATCTTTGGCGTATGCCGATGACACGCATTATCAGGACTTTATTGTTGGGGGTCGGGCCTTAGGACTTGCAGGTGCGTTCACAAGTCTTTCGAGTGAGCCATCGGGACTCTATTACAACCCAGCAGGCATTGTCGATTCGCGAGAATTGCGCTTACAGGTCTCCACGAGCCTTTATGGTTTTGAGCGCGGTGAACTCCGGGAAGATTTTTACTTACCTGTTCCAGGTGTTGAGGATTTAAATATTGCCTTTACAGAGCTCATTATTGTTCCTGCCAGTGCGGGATTTATAAAAACATTTGGTGAAAAGGACGAATATGGTCAACACAAACAGGCCTATGCGCTGAGTGTACTCGTGCCCTCTTTCCGTTCAAATTCAACCGTGAGTGGCACATCAAATGAGGATGCGGATGATCCAGAGACCCCATTGCTGGTCGAAGAAGCACAGAGTTATCGACGGCACGTGACCGATAGAACACTTTGGTCCGGCGTGGGCTATGCACGCAAGCTGACACCATCGTTGCGTTTGGGAATTTCGGGTTTTTATGTGCTGCGCAGCGTTAAGGATAGTGAGGATGTTGCGACCAATGCGATGGTGGGGGAAAGCGATGTGGATGTTTTTCAGATCGCGTCTAATGAAATTTCTCTGGTGAACGGTAGTGTTGTCATGATGGGTGGCATTAAATATTTGCCAACCAAGCAAATCGCTTTAGGCTTGAATCTGCAGTCACCGTCCTTACAATTGCATTCAAGATCATCGTTGCGGTTTACACGGGGACAATCCATACCGGGATGTCCTACTGCCGTCGATTGTGGTGTCGAGGATGTTTTTGATGAAGGTACGCAATCCACATTTGAGCAAATCGCTTTGGATACGGCAAAGTCGCATACAAAATACGCTCCAGCATTGCGTGTGGGTGCAAGTTATACAGAGGAATCAAAATATACCTTGTCGCTGGATCTATCCTATCATTGGCCCGTAAATTATAAATTGATTGGACTTAGTGAGGTTTCAGAAGAATTACGCAAATCGTTACCATTTACAAATGAGGTTAAGCGTGAAGCGGTGATGAATGCCAATTTCGGGGGGGAATTCTGGGTGATTAAACAAGTCTCCATTGCAGGTGGAGTTTTTTCAGATTTTTCAAGCGCCTCAGATATTTTGCGCGAACCAGTATCGCAGCAGCTTCCAAAAATTGATTTACTGGGTTTAACGATGGCGCTAAGTTATGTTGCTGAGCACTCTTTGAGTCGTCTTGGCTTTGTATATAGCTTTGGTGCAGGACATGATGTTCTGCCCGAAAATGATCTTGAGAGGCTTATAGATGCAGAACAGGATTTTCAACGGGTCGAATACGTGCAATCGTTTTTTTATGTCTTCTTATCCAGTACGTTTCGCTACTAAAGATTAACGCAGTATCGATTTTCGATGCAGATAAGAAAGCAGCATCGCTGCACTCATGATCATGCTTAGGCCAAGCCATCCGCTGATATGCGCGAGCCAAAAATAGGCTTCGCCTTGCCAGTAAGTTGTGTGGTCACCGACAAAAAAGATTCGATGGTAGTAGCGAAAAAACACAATAAAGATGCATATGGTGCTCAGGCCAGTCGGGACCAGCCAAACCCCTCTTTGCTGAATCATAAGCGCGTGTCGGTAAATAAAAAATCCTGCAAAAGCAGCCAAGGTGTTCAAGAGGACAAGGGCAAATGAAAGAATGCCGGGAAAATGGTAGAGGCGGGTAAAAATTTGTGGATCGAAAAAATAAAGCAAAGTCCAATGCGGAAAGAAGTGACTTAAATATGTGCACACGGGAATTGACAGAAGTCCTTGAAAAGCCAGGAGATAAATTAAGGCAGGGCTTAAGAGAGCCTTAGGGCGCAAAAGCTGGTGGCGGGCCAAATAAGCGACCACGATGCCTAAAAGAAAATGACCCCAGATGTTAATAAGTGCAGGCATGAAAGACTATATAAGAAATGGGGTGAGCGACGGGACTTGAACCCGCGACAACCGGTACCACAAACCAGGGCTCTACCAACTGAGCTACGCCCACCACAGTTCAGAGTCTGGCATATTTCGGTTAAGCGGGGCTGTCAAGCTTTTCAAGTTAGAGGACGGCAAGTCCAGCATCACCGCCACGGCAACGCATGCACAGTCTGTTACCGGGCCCCGTTGAAAGGAAAACCCGATCACATTGTAGGCAATTGCGTGCCGCAAGTGAGGGGGGAGCCGAACGATTGGATGAGCGATCGCCGGCTAAGTCAGCCGCCACGCCTTTAACTTGACGAATAAGTGCTTCGGATATGCCCAGATCGGCAGATCGCCGCAAGATATCGGCTTCACTCATGCCTTCGCGACGTAATTCCTTCATAATGTCGTCACGATTTGTCAGCATGCCTTCAATGATGCGTCGATCGAGCACTTCATCATAGCGATTTTCATGATCAGCATGTTGTGCTATTTGGGCCGATTTGACCGCCGCAATAAGATTAGAAGTCGATTTTCTCAAGGGCGACTCTGAATGTGTTTTTGTTTGCGGTGTGAGCACGATGGGTTTGGAGTTAAAGTCAGGCGTACCCTTGCCCTTGCCCTTGCCCTTGCCCTTGCTCTTGCTCTTTTTGGTTGTTTTTTTCTTTGTCGTTTTATTTTTCTTAGAAGCGGTTTTGATGGACGACGTTTGGGTCTTTTTAGACGCCTTTTTGACGACGTTTTTAGTGGTGACTTTTGTCGCTTTGGTTTTCTTTTTTGCGGGCATAATTCTATTTCCCTTCGATGTCTGTAGCCATCAAGAGGTCTTTTGCGCCTCTGAACTGCTTTAGAATCTCTCTAGCGGCTCATTTGAAGTATGGGGTGTAAAAAGTCAAGCCTATTTCGTCTATGTCCCTGAAAAGAGAGACTATTCTCGATCAATCGTGTGCAATAAATCCATTAAGTTACTGAAATCAGGGGATTTTCTTTCGAGCTTGTGCTTTGAAGCGTGCTTCTGCTTCATCAAATCTCCCCGCGATCCAAAGTGCAGCACTGATCCCTACGATTAAAGCTGTGGCGCCTAAGCCAAATTCGACTTCCATGCTGCCACTGTTGGTAAAGAGTTGTGCACCAAAAGCGGCAAAGAGGGCGAGTCCTATAATCACAATTAAAGTCAGCCATTTGAACCAAGGCGGGAGGACAATACGGATGGGTTTCTTGGGTTTTTTTACGGGGCGTTGAGCTTGGTATACAAGCCAGCGGGAGAGTAAGAGAGCCACGAGTCCTGCGCCGCCCAAGGCCATAAACCAGTTTTGACTGTAGCCGTGTCCACGATTAAAAGAGCCTTGATTGGGTAAGATAAATAAAATCCATATCATGATGCCCGCAGCGGCCAGGAGCATTAAAATACGCACCGCAATATGGGGAATACGGGGTTCTTTGGACTTGGTTTGACGCGTTAAAGGGGCTTTTTTGGCACGTTCTTCAAGCCACATCCATAACCAGCGGCCAAGTGTGGCGCCCAAAATAATGGCACCAATGCAGACACTAAAGAAGAGCCCGTTGTTATTCTGATGAAAACGAAAATATTCACTTTGAGGCAACCAGACAAGAAAGCCAAAAGCCAGCAAAACGAGAATGCGTGCCAGTACGCCCACCCACCTTGTATTGGTGGGCGGCTTGTCGAGGTCCAGGGCGGCCAAGTCAATCATGGCGAGATCTACGCCGCGTAATTCCTCAAGTTCCTGGAGATCGTTTGGTTCCTGCATCGCTAATCTTTGTCAATACTTTACCTCTCTTTGGTGCGTATGCAAATGCGAAATGTAAAGATTTCAACCGAGGATGCTTTTAATCTTTATCCATTTTATCAATAACCTCGTTGTAAGATGTGGCTTCGACGAGTGTCGCCAATTGGCGCGTATAGCGCTGTATTGAATCATGTCGCTGATTTTCACGCGCATAATTTAATGCTTTGGTGACAGCGATAAAGGCACGCTCGCTGTTGATAAAAAAGCTGACGCCATCGAGAACCGCGAGCAGGCATGAGCGGAGTAAGCTCCGCGAGGTGTGGCTGAAGGTGAATTCATGATTTTCGGAATTGGCGATTTGGATGTTGATTTCAGCAGCAGAGTCCGAACCGGTCTTGGCTTGTGATGTCTCAATCCTGGCCTGAATGGTAAAATCGGCGAATCGAATGGTGCTCAAGGAAGGATAATCTTCGGCGTACATGCTTATCAGGCCCTGAAAAAAAGCATCCACGATACCCACACCCACACCTTTAATCACATATTTTTCACCATTTTGTGCGTGATGGACATCGCAGTCGATATGCAGCATGCCGCTTTTGAAGTTCTCTTCGACCGAATAGGTATCGATTTTGAGCTCAAAGATGGATCCTTCAAGAATCTCCCGTGTTAACACTAAAATGGACTCTTTTTCGTGCATATTAACCTTGGTTCTTGAGAATAGTTGATATTTTTAGTGTAACAAATATTCTTAGATTATGCTGCCAAAAAACTTTGGCAAAACTCGAGAGCCCGTCGCTTGTGACGACTGAAGCTTCTTAACTAGGGGATTTATTCATGATTGCACAGGATCGCCAATTTGAAGCAATTTTGCACCGGCAGCTGGATGCGCAAGGGGCCCAGAGAGCTGTTTTTGAGCGCATCTTGTATTTTTGGCGACTCTACAACAACATCTCTTTTAGACGATACGAGCCTTTAAAGGCTGAATTGGCGGTTCGGCTCATGCTTGGCGGCCCCATATCCAGACTTTTTCAGGCCGTTAACGAAACTTTGCCTTATGTGGCGAATTTTGCAGACCATTTAGACGGCGTTGAGGTTTATGATGACGATGAGGAGTTGTGGTTGCACACTTCAACGCAGCTGGACATGGAAACCAAGGGGGCTGTCGATGGCATGGCAAAGCCCAAAATGGATTCCTTTTGTGAGGATATCGATAAATTGTTTCATGGGGAGAGCAGTGAAAATCTACAGCAGAGTGCGCAGCAAATTTCTATCGCAAAATTGACCAGGGGATGGTGTGAAGAAATAAGCTCACTTGTTTTGCGTTTACATCAAAGCCGACGTGAAAGGTCAAAGTGGAGTCTTATTACAGAGGGCTCAGAAGCACAAAAGAAGTTGATCAAAATTATTTGGGGGGCAAGCCTGCTCAGTTTGAATTATTTCCAGATTGATCATGTTGATGAAGTGCTTCGTCTTGAAAACAGTGAATTGCATAAGGCTAAGCGAATAAGACGGGCCCTCTTTGGTTTTCGTGACCGTTGCCTTGAGATGGTAGAACAAACGGTCCAAGCCAGAACCAGTGACAAAGTGCTTTTGATTCAGGAGATGTTACGCTCGTTTGAAAAATTAACCCAGGAAAGTATCTATACTGAATTGCGTGCTCGAGACCGATTTGAAATGCAGAAGCATCGCTTGGCTTTGGAAAAATGGCAAGAAGGTGATTGGCAAAATGAAGAAGAGTTGAATGGTTTCATGAATGGCTTGGTCGATTTTTTGAGTTCATTGAGTGGACTCAATCGTCGTCAAAGCCTCTTCGAGGAAGATAGGAGCTTGCAGGCAGAGTGTCTTAAGCGATTTGCGATAATGCTGGAGGATAAGATCCCGGAAGACTCAGGGCATTTTGTATTTATTGTAGAGAGTTTAAAGGATTTAGCCTGCCGCGATGCTGCGCTGCATGAGTTTAATAAGGAGTTCAGTAAAGATTGTCCACCCGAAGATTTGCGCGAGCAGCTCGGTGATTGCCATATTTATTTAAAAGATATGCGGATTTCCTAAAATCGCTTATGCTGAAATACACTCAAGAAGGCTTGGCTCGTAAATTTCTGGTGGCGTATAACCCATAAGCATTGCCGCCGTCGATGCAATATTGGCAAGACCCCGGTGCTCTAAGTGTTTAAGCTTAAAGGTCGAACGCAGTTTTTGAGGTAGGCAAATCAGACAGGGTACCGGGTTCAGGGAGTGACTGGTCTTAGGCACGATCTGCCCCAATGCGTTTTTTCTGGGGCTGAACTCTGGGCCATCAAAGTGGTACATTTCTTCGGCGTTACCATGGTCAGCGGTGATGATAAGCGCACCTTGCTGCGCTAAGATGTTCTCGACGAGCACGTGAAGGTTGTGGTCCAAGGCCTCAACCGCCTTGATGGTGGCTTCGAAGTTACCGGTATGACCAACCATATCACCGTTAGCGTAATTGATACGTGCAAAGTCAAATGGTTGTTTTTGCGATTCACGAAGAATGTGCTCTGTGATTTGTGCAGCACGCATTTCAGGATGTTCATCAAAAGGACTATTTAGGGATGGGATCTCCTGATAGGATTCTAATTTTGGGGAAAATTTAGCACTTCGGTTACCGTTCCAAAAATAAGTCACGTGACCGTATTTTTGTGTCTCACTACAGGCAAATTGCCTGCGCCCTCGTTCGGCTAAGAGTTCTCCAAATGTGGATTCTATTTCAGGTGGAGAAACTAAATACTTTCCAGGTGTGTGTGTGTCACCATCGTAGAGTGTCATCCCGGCGAATAAGACCTGTGGCGGGTTTGTTCTCTTAAATGACTCAAAGTGTTCGGCTTCGAAGGCCTGACATAACTCCAGCATTCTGTCGCCACGAAAGTTAAAGCCAATCACGGCCGCTCCGTCATGAATAGGGCCAACCGCTTTTTCGTCTTCTGAGATAATAAATGCTGGAATATCTTGATCGCAAATGTTGGGTTCTTGTTGTCTGAAATGGCTTAGCGCATCCAGGGCACTTGAGAAGTGCTGGCCTTCGCCGCAGACATGTGTTTTCCAGCCATCTTCAACCATTTTCCAGTTTGCACCGTAGCGGTCCATGGTGATTTTCATGCGACCACCGCCAGAGGCAATTTTATAGCGTCGCTTGGCTTGCTTGTTGATTTGAGCGAGGACATCTTCTGTATTTTGGATAAATTCATGCGCACTTTGGGGTGCAACATCGCGTCCGTCGAGCAAGATATGGATATAGACTTCTTCTATATTTTCTTTGTTGGCTTCCTTTAGCAGGTAAAAGAGGTGCTCGATGTGGCTATGAACATTGCCATCCGAAAGCAGCCCAATCAAATGTAAAGGTGTGCCATGTTGTCGACAATGACCCATGATTTCTTTCCACACAGGTGCTTGGCTGATTTGACCCGATTTTATCGCCTCTTCTACAAGTTTTGCCCCTTGGTCAAAAACTCTCCCGGCACCCAGTGTATTGTGACCGACTTCACTGTTGCCCATATCTTTATTGCTTGGCATGCCGACTGCATGACCGTGCGCTTGCAGGATTGTCGTGCAATGCTGCTCTTGAAGTCGCTTTAGCGTTGGAGTTTGGGCTTGGACAAGAGCATTGCCTTCGTGTCTTGGGCTAACGCCAACCCCGTCCATGATCACGACCACGAGTGGTCCTTCGACTTTGGGATGTGTGCTCTCTTTGAGTTGAAATGTGCCCATAACAGATCCTTATTCGGAAACGTCGTTTCCCTCTAATTTAAGCGTATCATGGCGGCAAAGGTCCCTGACCTTCTTTTCATTGGCATCATAAGGGTCCGCATGAATTGTGGCAATGCATTCAGCAAGATTCGCCTCAATTGTTTTTTGAACCAGAGCGCTT
Source organism: Myxococcota bacterium (assembly GCA_030749035.1). Taxonomy (GTDB): domain Bacteria; phylum Myxococcota; class XYA12-FULL-58-9; order XYA12-FULL-58-9; family JASMKV01; genus JASMKV01. The sequence goes on from JASMKV010000310.1 coordinate 9,631, forward strand.
ATGTCATGTGCTTCGACAAAACTAAGTGAGGAGTCTATTTCAAGATGCAGTTGAACAATCGTTGTTGAGCCGGATTGTCTTGTGCGCAGTTCATGTATGCCAAAAATTTTATCAGAAATATTAAGCGCCATTTCAGCGATACGTTTACGCTCAGCTTCGGGTAATTCCTGATCCATGAGTTGTATTAAGGACTCCAGCGCAAGTTTATAGGCCGTACGCATAAGAATGATTGCCGCAATGAGGCAAATAATACTGTCTATCCAGTGCCATTGGAAAACGCTGATGAGTAAGAGGGCCAGAATAATCGCACTGTTTGAGATAACGTCTGAGAGGTAGTGTTGCGCATCGGCTTTAAGCGCAAGCGAGTTAAAGCGCTTGCCCATACGTATGAGATACATACTTAGAAGAGCGCTGGCAAAGAGTGATACCAGCATGACAGCAAGACCCGTTGACAATTCGTGCACTTCTCTGGGTTCTATAAAGCGCATACAGGCTTGCCAAACAAGGGCAGCCGCTGAGCCCAAAATCAGGGCAGCTTGCAGCATTGACGCAATACTTTCAGCCTTGCCGTGTCCAAATCGATGTTCTTGATCGGGCGGGGTTTCAGCGTGTCGCAAAGCCCATGTATTGATGCTTGATGCGGCGAGATCCAACACGGAGTCAAAAAGACTCGCCAGTATGGCTAAGGAGCCAGTGATGACGACAGCAAAAAGTTTTAGAACAATCAGAAAGAGCGCAGCGAAAACAGGAACCCGCGCTGCATTCGAGCGCTCTCTGGAAATTTCTTGGTTCGCCTGGATAGTGGCCATAGTTTAAGTGTGACGATTAATGTTTCGACTGTAAAGTAATACTTTTCTTGAAATGCTTTTAAAGAGGAAAGAAGTTCTATCTTTTCGTGTTCGGCTCAAGTTTGACGGCCGCTAAGTTATTTTGGGGTGCGTCGATCATCGCTTGCATGATTTCGCCACGATGAATTTGCAAGCTGTTGCGAACCGTTGTACTTAGGGGGCTCCAGTATAACCCAAGGACCAAGGTGGGTACCGCCAGGAGTGTTGTCACAAGCACATAGCCTCGATGTACACCCAGTGGTTGTGTGTCCGCCGTATCGGATAAATACATCGCTTTGACAACACGCATATAATAGTAAAGCGAGATCGCACTATTGACAACGCCAAGAATAGCGAGAGCGGTTAACCAAAAGCCGCCTCGTTCAAGTACAGAGGCGAATATATAAAATTTACCAATGAAGCCGGCCAGTGGCGGTAGACCTGTTAGGGAGAGCATAAAAACAACCATGGCAACGGCCAAAAGCGGTTCGCGTGCACCAAGGCCTTCCAAGTCGTCAATCATCTCACCGCCGGTTTGATCACGCACTGCTTGAACAACCGTGAAGGCGCCCAAGTTCATTAAATAATAGAATATGGTGTAAAGAATAACCGCATGCATGGAGGATTCGGATAAAACCACAAAGCCCATAAGCAAATAGCCCGCATGCGCAATCGATGAATAAGCCAACAGTCTTTTGACATTGTTTTGTGCAATCGCAGCTAAATTTCCGATGGTCATTGTTAATGCGGCAACAATACCGAGAACGGCTGGTAAAGGAAGATCCATGACCAGCGTCATGAAGCCATCAGCATCACTAATAAAGCCTTTTTCGGCAAGCACACCATCATGTGAGAAGGGTACAAAAATTCCGATGAAGACACGCATCAATAGGGCAAAGCCTGCAGCTTTCGGTCCGACAGAGAGAAATGCTGAAAATGGGGTAGGGGCGCCCTCGTAAACATCGGGTGACCACATATGAAAGGGAACGGCCGCAATTTTATAACCAATACCTGCGAACATAAAGATGATGCTGGTCAGTAATGTAATGGGAAATGCGGACTCATTCGTGGTTGCAGATGTGGCAAAGTGTTCGGATGCCCAATTTGCCAGTGTTGTGTGCAGCGCAGACAATTCGGTTGTGCCCAAAAGCCCATAGATTAATGAAATCCCAAAGAGCATAAGACCTGAAGCTGCGCCGCCGTAGATCACATATTTGAGCGCTGCTTCGCTGGAGCGTTTATCGTGAGAACGGTAGCCGGCCATGGCAAAGCTAAGAATGGATACCATTTCAAGGCCCAGGTACACCATCAGTAAATCGTTGGCAGAGGCCATCAAGAACATGCCGAAAAGAATAGAGACGAGTAGAATATAGTATTCGCCCATATGCCTGTCGGGTAATTCTTTGGAGAGCATGCTCGTATAAAGGGATGCGGCGCCAATAGCGATAAAGAGCCATTTAAAAAGCATACCCAAAGGATCGATAGAGAGTTGCCCTGAAAAAACAACAGCCGTTTGTCCATTTAATGCGATGAGCGCCAAGCCGCTAAGTGCCAAGCCG
>JASMKV010000311.1 GCA_030749035.1 Myxococcota bacterium
CAAACCACCTTGGAAACCGAGACCCCTATTGTCGAAGAAAATGGCACCAACAGCGGTGAATTCAATGTCTGGGTCTGGACCTGGTACGGCACAGGAGGCGGCTTTAATGGTGATGGCGGGTTTGAGGTCGAGGAAAACCAAACGCTGGTGGTCACCTATTCTGAAAGCCTAGACGCCAGCGGCTCGCCCCAAACCCATACCGTCAATGTGAATGTCCTGGCGGGGCAAACCGATCTACAAATTGTTAAAACCGCGCCCGAGAGCATCGACCCTGGCGACATCATTCATTATTCCATCACCGTAAGCAACATCGGCCAGGAAGACTTAAGCTGGGGTAATTTTTTCAAGGTCACAGACAAATTAGATGAAGACCTCGAAAGCCCCACGTGGTCATGCACCACCGCCGAAGACGGTTGGTGTGATGCCAGTGCCCAAAGTCACACCATCGATGTCTCGTGGGGTAATATCAATGCGGGCGGTTATATCACCATTGATGCCTACGCCACCGTGCCCAACAATGCCACGGGCATCTTAAGCAATACCGCCAAAGTTGATGTGCTTAATGGTTGGGAAGACACCAATGACACAAACGACGAGAGTACGGTCACCACCGTCATCACCACACCCAACTGTCCCAACTTACAGTTCGAAGAAGAACTCGGTGAAGAATGCGATGATGGTGATTCGGATAATGGCGACGGCTGTAATGCGGCCTGTGAAATCGAAGCGGGTTGGCAATGCACACTCACCACCGTCGGAGATTATACCTTCAGTGACTGCGAACGCACTTGCGGTAATGGCGAAGTACAGGCCGAATACAGTGAACAATGTGACGACGGCAATATCGATAGTGGCGATGGCTGTGACTCCTCCTGCCAGGAAGAGTCCGGCTGGGATTGCTCTGGCGAACCATCTTCCTGCGTCACCATTTGCCCCGACGGCCTGGTGCGTGGCAGCGAAACTTGCGATGACAACAACGCAACCAATGGTGATGGCTGTGACGCATCTTGCCAGGAAGAAGATGGCTGGGATTGCTCTGGCGAGCCCTCTTCCTGTGCCACCGTTTGTGGCGACGGCGTTATCCTGGGCGCGGAAGTTTGCGATGACGGCAACACCAACAATGGCGATGGCTGCGACAGTTCTTGCAATCGCGAAAATGGCTGGGTCTGTACGGGTGAACCCAGCGTCTGCGCCCAAACTTGCGGCAATGGCGAGGTACAGGCCGAGCACGGCGAACAATGCGACGATGGCAACACCGTCACTGAAAGCTGCACCTACGGGCAAACCGAGTGCACCGTCTGCGATGCGAACTGCCAAAACGCGGCCGGTGAAACCTCTTACTGTGGCGACAGTGCAACCGACAGCGAAAACGAAGAATGTGATGATGCTAATGTAAGCAACAGTGACGCCTGCTTAAACAGCTGCCTTAACGCAACCTGTGGCGATGGCTTTTTATGCGACGATGGCACAACCTGCCCTGGTTCCAATGCGGGACTCGAAGAATGTGATGACGCCAACGACAACAACAACGACGGTTGTTTAGACACCTGTGTTGTGGCCGTATGCGGGGATGGATTCATCTATAATGTCAGCGGTGGCGCTGAAGAATGCGACGATGCCAACAGCAACAACAACGACGATTGCTTAGACACATGTGTCAGCCCAACCTGCGGCGATGGGTTCACCTGGAATACGCAAAGCGGTACTGAAGGTTGCGACGATGCGAACAACTCAAATTTCGATGCCTGTTTGAGTGATTGTAGCCTGGCGAGCTGCGGTGATGGTTATCTCTGTATCGATCCTATCGAATGTATCAATGCGGTTGATGGTATTGAACTTTGCGATGATGGGAACCAGAGCAACAACGATGCTTGTCTAAACACGTGCATGATTGCAACTTGCGGCGATGGGTTTTTGTGCACCGACATCATCACCTGCCTCTTTACCGAAGGCGGAATTGAAACCTGTGACGATGGCAACATCTCAAACAACGATGCCTGCTTAAGCACCTGCGTTCCGGCAAGCTGCGGCGATGGAAACACCTGCTCCGATACAGAGACCTGCCCGGACACCGAAGATGGCCTTGAAGATTGTGATGATGCCAACGACTCCAACAACGATGCCTGCTTAAATACCTGTGACGATGCCAGTTGTGGCGATGGCTTTGCTTGTTCAGAGAGTACTTCCTGCGCACAAATGCCTGATGGCGTCGAGGACTGTGACGATGCCAACACCAGCAATACGGATTCGTGCTTAAGCACCTGCGTCAGCGCAAGCTGTGGCGATAGTTTTACCTGGAACAGTGATGGCGGCAACGAAACCTGTGACGATGCCAACAGCTCTAACAATGATGCTTGTCTTAACAGCTGCCAAACCGCGTCGTGTGGTGACAATTATACCTGCTCCGATGCGCTAAGCTGCACCAGCGCGCCCGACGGCCTCGAAGACTGCGATGATGCCAACAGCAACAACAACGATGATTGTTTAGACATCTGCAGCAATGCCGCCTGTGGTGACGGTTTTACCTGGAATGAGGCGGGCGGCAGCGAAGATTGTGACGATGCCAATGTGCTGAACAATGATGCTTGTCTCGATTCGTGCAGTGATGCCAGCTGTGGGGATGGTTATATTTACGAAAGCGTTGAAGCGTGTGACGATGCGGGCATCCTCGATGGCGATGGCTGTGCCGGCGTTTGTACTATTGAATCGGGCTGGAGCTGCGACCAAGTTCCCAGCATCTGCACCAAGACCTGTGGCAACAGCATCCTCAATGATGGTGAAACCTGCGATGATGGTAACATCACCACCGGTGATGGTTGCGATGACAACTGTCAAAGAGAGGATGGCTGGAGCTGCTACGATGTTCCAAGTGTCTGTGCCCAAAGCTGTGGGGATGGCCTCTTAGATCCTGGCGAAGACTGCGACGACTATAACATTGAAAACGAAGATGGTTGCTCTTCAGGCTGCTTGGTCGAGGACGGCTATAGTTGTCGTGGAGAACCCAGTGTTTGTAGCGAAGATTGTGGCGATGGCGTTATCCATCCAGATGAACAATGTGATGATGCCAACAGCACGAAAGAAGATGGCTGTGTGAATTGTGACATTCAAAGTGGCTGGAGCTGTAGCGGTGAACCATCCATATGCAATGAAAACTGTGGCAATGGCACACTCGATGCGGGTGAAGAATGTGATGATGCCAATCTTACCTTAAGCGATGGCTGCAGCGACATTTGCATGCTTGAACCGGGTTACTCTTGTACCGGCAGCCCTTCTCTATGCAGCGAAACTTGCAGCGACGGCATTCTCGATGATGGTGAATTTTGTGACGATGGCAATCTTGTCAACGATGATGGCTGCACCGACACCTGCGCTGTTGAATACGGCTTTCTTTGCGAAAACGCCCCCAGCATCTGCGCGACGCGCTGTGGCGACAGCATGATTGCCGGAAATGAAACCTGTGATGATGGCAATGCGGAAAATGACGATGGCTGCAACAGCGCTTGTCAACGGGAAGCGGGCTGGAGTTGTGTCAATGAACCCTCTGTGTGCTCAGAAACCTGCGGCAACAGCGCGCTCGAAAGTGGCGAGGAATGTGACGACTCGAATATTGTCGATGGTGATGGCTGCTCTTCGGGTTGTCTTGTCGAAACCGGTTTTCAATGCTTTGGCACACCGGCCCTTTGTTACAACATCTGCGGGGACGGGATAATTGCCGGTACAGAAACCTGCGATGACGAAAACAGTGTGGCCACCGACGGTTGCAGTGACACATGCGAAACGGAGAATTTATGGATCTGTATTGGCGAGCCTTCGGTCTGTGAAACGGATGTCGATGGCGATGGTATCCCCGACAGCAGCGATAATTGTCTCATTATTGCCAACCCAGACCAGGCCGACGAAGATGAAGACGGGATCGGCGATGCCTGTGAAGAATCTAACCTTACGGAATTAGAAGGATATTTAAGTTTACGCGGCGGTGGTTGTAACTGTCGAAGCCTCAATGATTTTCAACAATGGTTTTTACTTTTTGGGCTCATCGGATGGCTCAAAGTGTGGTATAGGCGACGACGACAATGGACAAAATAAAGACATTTTTCTACACGCTTCTATGTTTAACCGGGCTTAGCCTTGTCTCTGGAAGTGCTTTTGCGCAAAGTTACGAACTTGACTTAAGCAATCGCGCGTTTGATTTGGAGCGTCTGCGCCTGACCACAGACTCTAAAGGCCTCATGGATGTCGAAAGCGGCGAGATGCTTAGCCACCTCGAACTCAATGTTGGACTCTGGGTCTCCTACAGCAACGACTCTCTTGTCCTCTCACAAGTCACCACCAGTGAAACCAAACGCCTGGCCACGCTTTTGGGTAATCGCGTGACCGGTCACTTGAATGCTGCCCTTGGACTTTTTGAATGGAGTCAAATCGGTATCGAATTGCCGATGATCATGATGCAGCAAGGTGACTCGCAAGTCGATGTGCTCAATATGGAGCTGAGCCAATTAAGCTCTGCGGGCTTTGGCGATATGCGCGTTGTTTCAAAAACACAATTTCTCAACAGCTATGCCCATTATATCGATGCGTCTTTGTTAGTTCATCTGACGCTGCCAACCACAACCGCCGAAGCTTACCTGGGTGAACCAGGCCTTAGCGTCACCCCTGAAATCGCTTTAAGTGGTACTTTGCCGAGCATACAATTTGGTGATTTTGTGTTTAAGGATTTTCAAATTGCCGCTAACTTGGCTTACGTCTCCAGACCACAAAGCGCTTTGGCAGATTTAAGCATCGATGACGAATTACTCTATCGTGGTGCCATGAGCTACTCCCTTGAGCCGCTGACCACATTACCACTTTTGGCCCATATGAATATTGCCGGCGGACTAAACCCCCTTAACCCCGTCGCCAAACGCAATGAAACGCCACTCGAGTTCTCCTTCGGCGCTTCCTACCGACTCCCCGACTTCCTTAAGCCGCTTGTGCGCCACGACACAGAAATGCGTCTGGTCACGGCCATGGGCGTTGGCGTTATTGGCGGCCACGGCACGCCGGATATGCGCGCTTTTATTGGCCTGCAAACCTCTCAACCCCTTCCCCGTGATGCGGATGGCGATGGTTTCCGCAATATGGATGACCTTTGCCCCGAAGCGCCCGAAGACTTCGACGAATTTGAAGACGATGATGGCTGTCCTGATACAGACAACGATCAAGATGGCGTTGAAGATGTGATGGATGAATGTCCATTCAAATTTGAAACCCAAAATAATTTCGAAGATGAAGATGGTTGTCCCGATGAGGCGCCCGATGAAGACGGTGACGGTATTGCCGATGCGATTGATGTTTGTATCGATGAGCCCGAAGACAACGATGGCTTCGAAGATTTAGATGGCTGCCCAGAGTCTGGACCGGACACAGACAGCGATGGCGTTCTTGATGAATTCGACAAATGCGTTGAAGCACCTGAAGACATGGACGGCATCGAAGACGAAGATGGATGTCCTGATTATAGCGACAGCGATGACGATGGTATCGATGACCAGAAAGATCAATGTCCAAATGTGGCTGGTCCTATTGAGAGCTACGGCTGCCCAGATCAAGATGCAGACGGCATCAACGATCCTGACGACCTTTGTCCCAACGAAACCGGGGTTAAAGAATTCGATGGTTGCGCCAGCGAGCAGCTGCTGCGTCTTGAGGATAACAAGATCATCCTTAAGACCAAGATTGATTTTGGCGCAGAAGCCGGACCTATACCTCAAAACGCCTTGCCCGCTCTTGACCGTTTGGCCCAGTTGCTCAAGGACCGACCGACTTTACGCATTGAAGTTGGCGCCCATACCGACAACGAAGGCAAGCGCATGCAAAACCTTTTCCGCTCACAAAGACAGGCCAGCGCCGTTATCGCTTACCTCGTCGAAAAAGGCATCGCTGCAGACCGTCTCGAGGCCCGCGGTTACGGACAGAATGCGCCTATTATGCCGAATATGACCCAAAAAGGTCGGAATAAGAATCGCCGGGTTGAATTTACCATGCTCAATGCTGCAAAAGCAGAACCCAGTGCTGAGGAAAAACCGGCTGAGGACAGTGCATTAAAAAGCGAAGCGCCCGCTGCAGAAAAACCCAAAGTAGAAACACCAGAGCCCGCTGCACAAGAAGCGCCAGAAGATGATGGCAAACCCAAATCGCTTCTCGATAGTTTGGTTCCGGACTTTTAAACGACAACGTTTGTTGCCTACAAAGAAAACTTATTTTTTCTTCTTCTTTTTATCCTCATTCGCACCGCTGCGGTCTCCTCCTGAGCCTTCCTGCTCAGCAGCACTCGCCGTTCCTGTACCCACGGGGGAATTATTGCCATCACTATTATCGTCATAACCTTCAGCGTTTTTGTAGCAACCGCAAGAGCCTGCAGGATAGGCTCCATCAGCAGCAAAAACCACAGCATTGTAGGTCTCCATAAACGCTTCGTGGACAGCGCCACCGTACACATACCCACTTAGCCCTTCACATTGGGCAACAACAGTGTCCGGCGCATATGTTGAAGTGACCTCTACGTAGGCAGCCGCATCCCCCCCATCGGCTGGGCAGCAGCAGAGATCAGGGTCTACATCGTCGTTAGGATTTAACGGATTAGTACCTTGCTCACCGCGCTCGAGTACTTCTTCACCATCGCTAGCAGTACCGCCATCCGTGTCCGTTTCGGTTGGATCGGTCTTGTAGGTCATGATTTCCTCTTTATCCATCAAGCCATCACCATCCGTGTCTTTCTTATTGGGATCGGTTGCCGTATTCTTTTCCGGTCCATAGATTGTCTGAGTAACCTCGACATAATCGACAAGACCATCATCATCCGTGTCTTTTTTCAACGGGTTGGTCAAGTGTGTATTCACCTCATCACCATCCCAAAGACCATCGGCATCGCTGTCCGGGTTGTTCTTGTCGGTACCACGTCCCTCTTCATCGGTGTTGGTCAACCCATCGCTGTCCAGGTCATCTGTACACGCTCCCCCGTCCTGAACGCGCTCAAAACCATCAGGACAAACGCAGGCAAAACCTTCCCCCGTATCCTTACACGTTTCATTTAAGTCCAGATTGCAGGCAGGATCACATGGATCATCTTCGGGACCGTCACAATCTTCACCATCACATGGATCCTCGGGTCCATCACAATTACCATCAGCACATGGACCCCCGGGATCATCATCACCACCACCACAGCCCTCAGAATAGTCACAGCTACCGTCATCGTCTGTGGCTGCTGGATCATAATTACAGGCCGACTCATCGGTGCAGCCTAAAGTATCATTGGAATAGTCACAGTTGCCATCATCTTCTGTGGCATCGGGATCGTAGTTGGTGGCCGTAGAATCAGTGCAACCTTCGCCTTCGCCCTCGCCTTCACCTTCGCCCTCGCCTTCACCTTCGCCTTCACCTTCACCTTCGCCTTCACCTTCGCCTTCGCCTTCAGCTGGATCACCACAATCACCCTCAGGGCACGGATTGTCGGTCGGCTTTCCTCTATCATTGGAATAGTCACAGTTGCCATCATCTTCTGTGGCATCGGGATCGTAGTTGGTGGCCGTAGAATCAGTGCAACCTTCGCCTTCGCCCTCGCCTTCACCTTCGCCTTCACCAACGCAACCTATATGGTTGCAGCAGTCTCCATCTGCATCATTCTCCGCATCGTAGGGGCACTCATCCACATCGCCACAAATGCCATCCTCATCGATATCGTCCATTGCATCATTGGGACATAGATCTTCATTGCCACATACTCCGTCGCCATCGCTATCGTTGTCCGCATCATCAGGGCAGATATCGGTATCCCCGCATTCTTCATCCCCATCAGCATCGTTGTCCGGATCATCAGGGCACTCATCCACATCGCCACAAATGCCATCCCCATCGCTATCGTCATTCGGATCGTTCGGACAGGGGTCGTCAACATCACAACTTCCATCGCCATCGGCATCTTCATTGGCAGCACAATCGGTATCATATTCACAACTACCGTTATCGTCTGTGGCAGCGGAATCGTAGTTCGAGGCCTCAGAATCGGTACAGCCGGAAAGATGATCAGTGTCACAATCCCCACCGTCTTCACAGGGGACCACTTCCGGATTCTCCTCGCCCATATCTCCTGAACTGCAACTTGGATCACCCAGTGCACACTCTTTAACAAGAACCTCGTTGATTTGATCGCAATGATCTGGATCTTCAAGGCATAAGGCCCATTGGCTGTGCCGTTGACGCAACGCCCGGGTTCTTAATGTGGTCTGAGACTCCTCACCACCACAGCCAAAGCCGACCCCTTCATCGTCACCAATGGCCAAACCCGTGAGTTCTCTTAAATCGGTAATGCTAAACAAAAAGACAGCCACAGCCAAAACGACCAACACCAGACGATGGCGACCATTTTTACGATGTGAAGGCGCAGAAAGTGAATCAGATTCCGGTCCGTCCATAAAAACTCCTCAATGATTCCCCTAAAGTCAAAATCGACTGTCTCCAAGTATGAAGAAAATTTCACCATTGCACAAGAAAAGTTTTGTCGAAAAAACAGGGCTTTTGGACCAATATGGTCGGCGAAATGAAATGTATGCTCTTTGACTACACCGTTTTATCTGGACGCCACTATAGAAGCACTGACAAACATCATCAGCGCCCCGCAAAACGCGCCAATTCTAAACTACTCGCAGCGATCTTCGGCTTCATTGCAGGATGCGCCGTCGCAGATGGCACCAAGCAAAGTACAACGATCACACCAACAAACCTGTGGGCCATCACACCAGTTGTCTGTGCCAAAGGGCCCTTGAAAACTATTACAATCACCCGTTTGGTAACAAACTTGCCCGCCGGGATCTGGAGAGCAACCGGCGGTTGCTTCCGAGGGACATAAACGATAGGTCAAATTCGAATAAGGAATGCTGGACTCACCGGTTAACGAGACCACTTTAACCGAGATACGAGAGCTGCCGTCATGATCAAAAGTCAGGCTCGCATTCACCGCAGCGCTTGTATTCGAGCTTGCCTGCGCTTCACTGTTTGCCCCAGTTAAACCCATCACCATCGTGTCGTAAAGCGTTGAGCTGTAATAGGGATAAATGGTGGTCGCAAAATAATTGCCATTTTCAAACGCCCCGCTCACATAAGATAAAGTGTAGGTGCCCACCGGCGCATTGTCATAAGCAAAAGCAAAAATATTATCCTCGCTAAACGCCAACAAAAGCGCATCAATGCTTAAATCAATACATTGGTCGTACGGGCCTCCGCTGTCGTCATCGTCGTCATCATCGTCGTCGTCATCGTCGTCGTCATCACCGGTGTCATCGTCATCATCGTCATCACCGGTGTCATCGTCATCATCATCATCACCGGTGGTATCATCATCATCATCACCGGTGTCATCATCGTCATCATCACCGCCAGTGCAATTCTCTGCACAAACCATTTCGCATTCCTGCGCCGCACAAATATGCCCGCAATCACAGCCCCCTAAATAGGGATTCGGGCAATCCGTATCAACGTTGCAGCTGTTTGTGCTGTCATCATCATCATCATCATCATCATCATCATCATCGCCAGTGCAGACCGCACAAACCATGATGCATTCCCCACCCATACAAAGATTACCACAACCACAGCCGCCCAAATAAGGATCTGAACAATCTGCATCAACACTGCAAGGGCCAGAATCGTCGTTATCGTCGTCGTTATCATCATCGTCATCACCGGTGTCATCGTCATCGTCATCATCACCTGCGTCATCATCGTCGTCATCACCTGCGTTATCATCGTCGTCATCACCAGCACAATTGGGGCAAGGTGCAAGAGGTCCGGTCATCACCTTCGTTAAAATCTCTAATATATCATCATCGTCACCAACCCCATGTCCCGCAAGGCGCATATAGCCAGCCAAATCGCCTTTATTCCAAGCGCGCGCTGGTCCATCATCATCATCGTCATCATCATCATCATCGGCATTGTTGGCGCCGGCCAATTCAGGGCCATCGGTATAAAAATGCACCGGTACGGCGGTGGTGCCCTCGTGCTTATAAACGACCGATGGAGGCAGTGAGGTCAGCAGTTTATCATCATCGTCACCACATTTGTCATCATCGCCATCGGTATCCTCAAAACAAGCATTACACACCACCATGGGCTCGTATTCTTCATTGTAAAGAATTTGTTCAGCAACCGAACCAAATGGGGGAATCACGATTTCGACAAAAATATTGAAGAAGCTGTCGGCCGGGAAATCCTTCGTGCAATCGCCTGTTTCATTCCTTGACTCAACTTCGCCAAAACTTCCCGGCTGTCCGGTTTCTTCAGCATACTCCCGTGAAGTGCCAGCCCGAACCGCCTGTCCATCGACGACACCATTTTGCTTCATATTAAATTCGACAATTTCGGTATGGATTTCTCTGCTGCACGCCGGTCCGTCGGTAAAACACACTTCGGGGATTTCCGGGTGATCGCTGTCTTTGACGACAGCACCATTGCCGCCATCACCGGTGGCAATGCCATTTTTATCTTCCGGACTTGAATCACAAAAGACAGCGCTGCGCGCTATTTTCGTCGTCCCATCGTAGAGCACCTCACTGGTCAGGCGCTTCTTTTGCGCCAGATATCCGGGCAAACCTGCATCGGCCAACGCTTCATGAAACTTTTGGTGTTCAATGCTGATAATAAACTTACCCATCGATGGCGTGCTTTCGGTCGCCGGGGTATTGGGAAAACCTTCATTGCATGTCCCGACGCAATTGCGTCCTTCGCAGTCCACGCTCTCTACGCACGAATCTGTTGCTTCATCGCAGACCGAATTCGTTCCCGAGCAGGGATTACCCGTACTCGCACAGCTCGAACCTGGGAAAGGACAATACTCATTGCCGTTACAATACTGTCCATCATCCGTACAATCGATACTGGTCTGACAACCATTGTCATCGTCGTTGTCATCGTTGTCATCGTCGTCATCGTTGTCGTCATCGTTGTCATCGTCGTCGTCATCGTCATCGTCGTCATCCCCTGTGCAGCTTTGCGTGCTTTCCTCGCAACTTGGCGTTGGCTGCTGACAAGGGTTGCCGCTGTGCACGCATTGAGCATTCGCGCAAAGCTCATCACCGTTGCAGTAAACAAAATCGTCAAGGCAATCGGCATGGTTATCACATTCACCACCGCCACCATTATTGTCATCATCATCGTCATCATCATCGTCATCATCGTCATCATCATCGTCATCGTCATCGTCACCAACGCAGCGATCTTGATCGTCGTCGCATTCGCCAATGCCTAAGCAAGGATTACCAGTCGAACCACAGGTTCCCTGCACACAAATTTCATAGCCATCACAAAACACATCATTGCTTGCGCAATCGTTTGCAAAAGTACATTCAGGACAACCGGCGTCACCGGGTGCGCAGCGGCAAAGATCATAAATTTCATCACAGACAGGTCGCGTATAGCCACAAGGAGAGCCCGGTCGTTCGCAGGTACCATTACGACACTTTTCTGGACCATTGCAAAAAAGGCTATCATCACAATCACTGTTCACCGAGCAGGTTGATGGTGGCGGTGGACAATCAGGGCAGACAAGATGACAAGCCTCAGCAACGCACACATGTCCACAATCACATCCACCCTCATATGGGGTTGGACAATCGGTACTGCTTTGACAACTCACACAGGCATCACTACCGGTTAAACAAGTACACATATCCACATCAGGATCGCAGTAGGGTGTATCTCCAGAGCATGGATAGTCTGTATTGTCCTTACAAAAACCCTCGACACAATATTCTACGCCATTACAAAAGATATTGTCGGCACAATCATTGTCCAGGGCACAGGGCTTCGCACCGCAGGTGTCAAATTCCTCATCACAATAAGGCGCATAGTAAGTACACGGATTGCCTTTGCTGACACAGGTATTGTCGACACAAAGCTCCTGACCGTTGCAAAACAGCCCATCATCACATTGCGCTTCAAGTGTACAGGAGGCTCCCGTACCCCGGGAAAGGCACAGGGCCGTTTCTTCGTGACAGTCATACCCCAATTGCACACATGGATCGCCATCACTGACACAACGCCCTAAATCGCAAACCGTATCCCCTGTACAGAAGTTGTTTTGACAATCGCCATCAACATTGCATTCACAGTCTTGCGCCTGCTCACAGCCCCAAAGACACGTTCCATCCAAACAGAGTTCCAAACCACCACAATCGGTATCGCTCCCACAAGCATGCGGCGCACAAAACGCATCAACGCAAATTAAGGCGCCAGGACAATGTCTATCCTCAGAGCACGAATACGCAATGCACTCTCCTGCAAGACAAATTTGCGGCGCTGTACACTCAGCATGTGCATTACAAGCAGATGATGGCGAGACGCGCTCACAACCAGAGCACCCATAGAGACTCAAGAGCCAAAACAAAGCCAGAAAGCCAAAGACTCTAAACACGTCTCTTAAAATAAACATCAGATTTTTACCCTCTTGGCTTAAAGCATAGCGCAAAAAGACCGGCCTTCGCAATCAATCACATCAGGAGGTTTTCTGCCGATGTGGAAAGATTTTATCCATAAAAACAATCAGGGCGGGCAAAACCGTTACTGTCGCCAAAAAGCAGATCAACACACAAAGCCCGGCGACCTTGCCAAGCGCATGATTCGCTGGAACCAGAGAAAAAAGTAAGACCCCAAAGCTCAAGCCAATCGTCAGCGCATCACAAACAATCGCCATCCCTCGTGAAGCCATCGCCTCAATAATCGCTTGCTCAAGCACTAAACCTCTCGATAAGTTCTGTCGATAACGTTCCAAAAAATGCACGGCATAATCGACCCCTAAACCAATCGAAATACCACCAAACATCGACGTCGCTACACCCAGCGGCATTCCCCAAAGTCCCATCAGCGCATAGAGCAGCCAGATCGCAAGAGTGCTTGGTAAAACGACGAGAACCGAAAAGAACAATGACTTTTGCAGCAACAAACTTAAAAGCCATATGCACACCAAAGAAAACAGCAAAGAGGCCACCTGCGTATTGACCAATGCTGGAATCATCGCCTGACTTACCGCCACATCCCCCGCCAAACGAAGACGAACCCCATGCGGGGTAATCATTTTTTCGCTGTAAGCCTCAACAGCGCGCAAAAGTTCCTGGGTTTGTAGGAAATTTGCATTTTTAAGATGCAATGTAAAAAGAGCGCGATGGTTTGCTTTATTCATCAGCTCATTGCGCCGCTCCTGTCCCAAAATACTTTTGATCAAACTTAAAGCCCGCTTGGGAGTCTTGTACTTTTCATCGGCAAGCGTATACATGCCTGCACGGTGCCCTGTACCAATAAAGTTGGCCGCAGCTAAATAATCCCAGGTGCTCGTTACCCCGCCCACATAGGCATGTGATTGAAGAAATGTGGCAAATTCCTTGATACGATCAATTTCTTTAGCTTCTAGAAGCCTGTTTGCGGCTGGTTGAATGCGAAATTTTATCGCAGAAGATGTACCTTGCGTCGGCACGTCTAAGACCATGGGTCCATCATCCTCCAACGTTTCAATCCGGATGTTTTCCCCCTCAAAACGCGCTGCGCGTATTCTAAAGCCGTGTCCAGGAGATGAATCCAAATGCACAAGAGAATGACGTAACCAGCGAGGTTCTTGAACAAGATCTCCTGAGACCAAAAGAGAATGCGCCTTGATGCTTGTCGGCACCAAAGATCCGCTCACCTCAACAGGCGCCGCATCCCAACAAAAGCGGAGCTGGTGAATGCCTTTAAACGCCTGATTCACTTCTTGTGTTTCCTGACGAAAAGCGCTCTGTGGCGAAAAGCCATCCAACCATGAATCCTGAATAAAGAGTTTTGGCAGCCCCAAAGACGCGCCGAGAAGAAACCCCATGAATAAAATCAAAACAAGACGAGATCGCTTCATCACCAAAGTAGCAAGAGCTTTTAATAAGCGAAAAGAAACGGTTCCTTGCGCTTGTTGACCTGAGTAAAAACGCTCTGCTGGGATAAGCATAAGCGCTGCAGGAATGACGGTTAATGACCACACAAGACAAAAAAGGACGCCTATGGCCATAAATAAACCAAATGCCTGTACTGGCTGCACCGAGGAAAAAGCAAAGGAGACAAAAGCCAGCGCCGTGGTCAGCGATGTCTTGACAATGGGCGGCGTCATTTCCCGCATGGTCTGCACAAGACTCTCGCGAACATTTGTGCTGTTCTGATTTAAGATCTGCCGATAACAATTAAAAATATGAATTTCATCGGCCACACCAACGGCCGTCAAAATGACCGGCAAAATGGCGGTGGTTAAATAGACCGGCACACCAAACCACCCCATCAGACCGAAGGTAAACACAAGAGCCGCCAAAACCTCCTGCAAAGGCAGCAACACCGCCCAAAAACTTTTGCCGACAAGAAATAAAATGAGCGCCATCAAGACAATGACCAAGGGCAAGAGCCTTAAAAGACTCTGCATAACGTGCTGACCAAGAAGGCTCTCGGCAATGGGGGCGCCGGTAATCACCACCTTATTGCCTTCGACTTGAAGTTCTTCAACAATCGTTTTGAGCTGCCCATGGAGTGCTAAGCGACTCACCCCTGATGAACCATCGGGCGCATCAATAAGAATCACCGTTGCCGATGCATCGAAAGAAATAAGTGTGCCTGCATAAAGAGGCAGCTCGCCTAAGCGCTTACGCAGCCATGATAAGCGGCCGGATGTACGTGGTGGAGGCTCAAGGTAAGGCAAAAAGTTGTAAGTGCCTGGCTGCGTATGCGAACCTTTTTCCGTGGCCAAACTGACAATCGCGCTTGGCCTAAGTTCTTGAAGTTCGGCAAAACGTTGACTGAGTTTTCTAACCAGCTCAAGCGTATGGACATTATAGATACCATCTTTGTGTTCTGTCTGGACAACCACCGCAATTTGATCTTCTATGCCAAATTCCTTGCGGATGGCCGCATCGCTTAAAACTTCAGGGGAATCCGGCGGCACCAAGGCATTGCCATCGGTGCGAAGCGTCAAATGTAAAA
>JASMKV010000312.1 GCA_030749035.1 Myxococcota bacterium
GCGTGGGAGTGAGGTGCCATTCATGCTGTGTCCCGCTCCACGTATTCTTACCGGGGTATGTGTTTGCTGCGCATACTTGAGCGCCGCAGAGGCTTCAGCAATGTTCTTCGGACAGATTTCGAAATAATGTGCTGTGCCCGCATGAATTTGACTGTAATCATGCAGCGCTGTGTGTCGCTCGTATATGTCCAAATTGTTTGGATGCGGATTCATGACAGGAGGATACCCACGTGTTTATGTCCTGGAGGCAAAAATAGCACATGGCTAAGCGTGAACCTATGGCTAAAGTACAGCTTATAAGCGGGGAAATGATGTTTAACGCAAAGATTGGCTGTGGGAATAGCCCCACCGGTGCATCTGTTTCCCCAGGCGAAGGGTTCATTCCCCCTTAAAGAAGACGTTTATTAACAGCAACTTAGCGTGTGGCTTCTTTGGCGCGATTTGTGCTCAAGATAGGAAGGGAACGCAAAAAGAGAAGGCCAGTATATTTTTATCTCCACAAACGTTGAGGAGTATCTCATGAAAATTGATGACAATCGGGAAGAGAATTTAGAACAGAACGATGCATTTTTTGAAAAACTGCAGGAGTTAGATGCGTCTTTGCAGGAAACGGATCCTGATGTCATCAAGAATGTGGTCTCGGCGCTTCTTAACATAAGCACCCCAGAGGAAAACAATCCGACACAAAGTGGTGACGAACGTATGGACCAAAGTGTTGAGGCGGCGGGTACGCAAATGGATAGGGGGGAAAGTTGGGAGGCCTATTCTCAGGTGAATATGGAACAAGAGATCCCCTTAAGTGTTGAAGAACGCGCCGATATTGAATCTCAACGAAAGCAAGAAAAGCGAGGCGCCCAAGGCTTTAGTGCGGGAGAGTTGCAAAACCGTTTTGCTCTGCAATCGGGCATGTTGGCCTGTTAATCAGTCGAGAATAATAATTAGGTAAGACAAATATTTTGGTGGAGCATATCTCATGAGCAGTTGCACAGGCACTCCTGGAAAGGGAGTCAACAATCATTACGCAGGGGAAGTCCAAAGTTCTGCGGTGAATTCAAATGTTGAAGTCGATGTCCGTGCAAACACAAAAGACGAGGCATCTCTACCGGTAAAAAAAGATGGTTATGCCAAAGGCGTCAAGCAGGGCAAGTATAGACAGCGATTAGAAAATCCGACAACAGATGTAAAAGACACCGAACTCAAAGTCCTTATTGACCCATTTGCCCCAACAAGTAGTTCGAACACGTGGTCACTAGAGTACAAGAATAAATTGAGTCGCCTTTTAGGCAATAATTTTTTCTCCAAGCAGACACGCGGGCACTGGGATGCAATAGCCACACGTTTTAATCTCGATCAGCGAGTGCTGAAAACAAACCCGGCCTTCAACGGTGAGTCTCAGTATGGAGATGCTGGCAATTGGGCAGAGGTCGATGCATCTTCGATGTGGAACGTGGAGTTATGGGGAGGCTCTGGAATCAATGCCTCGGAAATTTGTCAGAACGATCTTGGGGATTGTTATTTTTTGAGTGCTTTGGCTTCCATCGCCCTCAGCGATCCAGGGGCTATCGAAAACATGATCTCTTATGACCCAGAGACAGACCTTTATACGGTGACTTTTGCTGGGGTCGCTTACGATGAGAGTGGTTCGGTTGTTCCCAGTGGCGAAATGGTTGAAATTGTGATTGACGATGAACTCCTGCAAAAAGTCATATACGACGACAACGGTGAGGTTTTGGGTTACGGTGATGTTGGCGCGAGCATGACCGATACGGATGGTGATGGCGTCTGGGAAATTGGTGTGGCTCTCATTGAAAAAGCCTATGCATTATATGTCGACCAGATGAACGCCCTTGCGGAGGAGCAAGGGCAACCGCCTTTTTTTGGTGATATCGACCCCAACAATGCTTCGGGCTATGACCTTCTTAATGAGGGGGGATTCATGGAAACCGCCCTGATATCTATAACCGGTGAGCAGCACAATTGGAGCCCCGTTACCATGATCGGTGAGGATTGGGGGGGAGGATTAAGCTCGGAAGAATGGCTTATGGATCTTCTTTCGGCGGCGGATGAAGGGGTCAATGTATGTGTCGGCTCCATGGTGGACTGCGACCTTGAAGGATTGGTTGGCGGCCATGCTTATACTGTTCTTGGGTTGGTTGAGGTTGAGGGTGAAATGATGGTGGCGCTTCGAAATCCATGGGGGGTGGGTGAGCCAGCAGGCAATGGTGATAACGATGGGGTCTTTTTGCTGACGATGGATGAATTTCACTCAAATTTTGATCAAATTGCTTTTAACTCTGAAACCTATTTTAGCTCAGATTGGTCGAGCCATGAGTTGGCGTCGTTTTCTGATGCGGTTAATGGTTATGCGGCGTGGGCAGATTTAGGCGAATTGGATTTGACTCATGTCGATGGGCAAGCGCCAGGATTGCCTGATACGACCAGCACTTTTATCGATTTTATCAATAACCCAAACCCACATACGGGTCAGGAGTTTTCCGAACGCATGGATGCATTAATGCAGCAGTTCCCTCACGGCAACATCATGGATGTTCTTATGCTTGTCTTTATGGAATCCATTAAGGATATGAATGAAGATAAGAAATATTTCTTAAAGAAGCTGATGATGTACAACAAGATGGGTGAAGGACTCTCAAGATATCTACAGGACGTTCTTCTTCCTGCCTCT
>JASMKV010000313.1 GCA_030749035.1 Myxococcota bacterium
GCTCGCAACCGGGTGTGGTGTCGCCATCGCAATCGGCGTAGCCTGTTTCGCAAGTGCAGACCGAATCCACACAGTTTTCATTCATGTCGTAATTGCAAGCAGCATTGCAGTCATCGGTACACGTATAATCACTTTCCCCTGCCGACATGCGGCATTCAAAATGGTCAGCGCAATCGACACAGCTTTCACCACAAAGGCTGTCCTGGGTAATATCCGCCTCACAACCATTATTGCTATCGCCGTCACAGTCACCGTAATTCGCGGAACAAATACATTCGACATCCTCGCCACTTTGCGCCAACGAACAACTTTGATTGGCGCCACACGTTGGGCATGTCAGACATTCGGTCGTATCCTGCGACAACACAAAGCCGGACTCGCAATATTCACATGCCTGAGCCCCATCCCAAGCCTCACCGGCGGTGCATTCGCAATAAGGTACGCCTGTTGTTGTATTGTATTTGCAGGTGCCATGGCCATGACACGATTCACTTAAAGTTGCCAAGCCGGCGGTCTCACAGGTCGGCGCACAAGGTCCCCAATCACTTTGATACCCGGCGTTGCAGCTGCAAACGCCGGTTGTCGTATTGCACGTACCTTCCGTACCGCATTCAGCGTCACTGCCGCAATGAAAGTCATCATCATCATCATCATCATCGTCATCATCGTCATCATCGTCGTCATCATCGTCATCATCGTCATCATCGTCATCATCGTCATCACCAGCCGAAGGCAAAGCGCATGTTCCACCTTGTGCCAAATAACCGTCTTCACAAGCGCATTGCGCCAAGCCTTCGAGGACTGCACAAATAAAATTATCCTCTGCACTGCACTGAAGTTCGTTCTCCGTGCAGGTGGTGCTTGCATGCACACAGGCGGTGCTTTCCAACACATAATCCATATTGCATGCACAGGTCGGCGCACTTGCTTCGATCAAACAATGCTGATTTTCAGCACAGTTCAGACCTGCACTTGTGCACGCATCAGGAACCGCTTCACACGCACCACCCGTGTTTTGATAGCCTGAATCGCAAACGCATAAAGCCACGCCGGAGCTGTCAGCGCAGGTCGCATGCTCAACACACGTTTTAAGGTCCGCCTGGTCCTGCTTACAAGTGGTGACACTTTCATCATCAACACAATAATCACCTTGCTTCTTGTAGCCGGTCGCGCAGGCAATGACGCAGGTACTTTGACAAGAGCCATAGGCCACCGACACCGCCCCGTCGCAAGCCTCACCCATGTCCTTGACGCTGTCACCGCACCCTGGCGAAGTGCAGTCGCTTCGGCAGACATTCGCCTCTGTGCTGCTGTTTTTTTCACCCATATCGCAAGCTTCATCTGTTTCGATAACACCATTGCCGCAGCTTGCACTGCAGGAACGCCTGCACTCACCGGCGCAACAGACCTTCGAATCCGGGCAATTGTTGTCATCTGCGCAAGGAAGGGCTTTGGGTTTGCAGCCCATCGATAATGTCACCATCAAGAGGAACAAGTGACCCAAATTTAATCTAAAACGCGACATAGAATCTTTCTTTGATTAAAACGTGTTGTCGGGTAAATCCGTGCGCAAAACCCCCCCATACGAGGGGATAAGGCCATTCGAGCCATTTGGGGTTTCGTAATCATAGCCGGGCTCATAACAGCCACAATGCCACCAGTCCCGCTGGGTTTGACATACTAAGCTGGGGTTGTCTGTCGGCCCCCAACCATGGGCACTCATATAGATAGAACCGTTATGAATATCCAAACTCATCAAACGTTTGATGGGTACAGGAGGGCCAGGATAGGTGCCACCCAGCACATCGGGGAATTCGGGCCGCATGAGTCTTCTGGTATGGTGTCCTGCCGGCCACCGGGGCGTACGAAAAAGTCCTGTTGAGGCCGCCGCAGCTGAGTAAGTTCCTTCATCGCCCCAATCGCTGAGCATCGCCGGGCTGGAGACATAATAAATGTACGCCCCGTAGACTTCGAAATCCATGATTCGTCCCCGGTCGCTGACCATCCACTCCATGGTGTTGGCGAACTTTGGATTCGTTTCTGGGCTATCTGCAAAATTGGTTTTATAGAATTGTCCAAAAGGTGGATGCACACCCCAGTTTGTCCAGTAGAGATGCTTGTTGCTGACCAGACATTTGCCTCCCCCAGGACAGGTTTCATCTTCGGTGCAGGGGGTGGCAAAAAGTTCCTCAACGCAAGAAAAACTCTCGTTCACATAGGCGCAAACTTCTCCTTCCAGACATGCTGAAGAACAGCCGTCCACATCGGCGCAATGGCGAGCCACTTTAAGTTGCTGTGGACGAATACCCTCTTGCCAATAGGGACTGTTTTCGTCGAAAATCGTCGCTGTGGTTGAACTGGCAACATCCCAATAGACCGAAGGGGTCATGACCTTAGAGAAGGTACGATAATAAATTCTTCCATAGCGGCCCCAGGGCTCGGCCCAGAAGACGGTTATTTCGTCTTCTGGGCTACTTAAATCGTAGGCCATATGTGCTGCCGCAACCCCATCTGCTATCTGCCAATAGTTTGGCAGGGCCGTATCAACAATCCAAACACCTCCAGCCTGAGGCTGGCAGGTCCCTGAACATGATTCTTCATCGTTTGGGTCGCATATGGCATCACCACTTGAACAGCGGTATACGGTCTCGCCGACACAGGGATCTATCTGCTGCTCGCAGCTTGAACCATCGCCGCAGGTTTCACCACTCGTACAGCTTGAAAAATCCGGACAGCGATAAACAGCTGCGCAATCTAAGTCGGTTTCGCAACTCGCTCCTCCCATATCGCAACTAAAGCCAAGCTCCCCCGAAGAGCTTACCAAATAGGTATCCTGTTTCACCCTTAAGACTTGACGGGTATAGGAATTTAAAGCGAGATCAGCAACAAAGTTGGGTAGATTAATATACGTTCCGTTACTTATACAAGCTGGCGAAGAGCCGCTGCCCGTGGCACTCAGAGCACCACTTCTGGCCCCATAAGACCCTCCAGGTGTCGTCGCATCGGTTCTGGCCCAGCTGGCCCGCAAATCACTGCTCGCATCAATACAGCTCGCCGCAAATTCGTCGGCAGCGAAAGTAGTATTCGGGACCTCGCAAGAGCCTTGAACTGTACATGTGGTATCGGACACGTTATCAATGTTCACGAAGCAGGCATCACCATTATCGCATTTGCCAATATGCTCGGCAACACTGACCTGCCCACTATCCCTTGCCAGACATTCGTTTTCTGATCCGCAGACATTAACTATCGTCGGGTCACAGGCGCTATAAGGGGCATTAGAACAATAAAAGCCCCTGTAATTGCCGCTGGCATCAAGGAAACCGGTGCCTTCAGTCCAAAGGACATGGGTCGTGCTGTCACAGGCAAAGGCCGCATCCACATCCAGTGGGCAAAATTTAGCAACATTCTCGTTCACGAAATCATAACCACCAAAATCGACCGCGCCCGGCTCGCATCCCGCATAAGCCTCCGGCGTGGTCAGACCGGTCATGAGTGATGGACCACATTCAAGACCAACCGCCCCCAATGAACAATCCATCCCACAAGCGCCGCAACGCTCAATCGCATAATCACCGACCACCCTTTCACAACTGTTGCTGCGCATATCGGCATCACAATCACCATAGCCCTCAGCGCACATACAGCGCAAAGCGCCGCTGCCTGTATCGCAAAACGGTTTGGGCACACAGACGCGTGACGCCAGATTGTCAGGATCGGCGATACAGACCTCGTCGCTCGCGCAAAGCGCGCTCATTCCGCTCACACACTCGCTAATACAAATATGGATGCTGCCAGTTTTTTTGAAACACACTTCGCCGGCCGCGCAACCGCTGCCGCTGTTGCAATCCGAATCCACAGCCCCGACCAGACAAACATGATTCTCACCCAAGACAGGATGTACGCAGGCCGGAGCACAGAGACCGTCCTGTTTCTCGCCCTGGTAAAAGTCATTGCACGTGCAGCTTCTTGTGGCGTCACCATCTGACCAGCTGGTTGTACATGTGCCGGGGGCCTGACTTACACAGGCTGGGGTGCCATCTATATCAATGCAATGCTCCTGCACTCCATCACAATTCGAACAAC
>JASMKV010000314.1 GCA_030749035.1 Myxococcota bacterium
GCAAACAATTTGTATCCAGCAATTCGGCGTGCTACGGACAAATCACGATCGTTGGCAGCATGAACTACGCTCAAGTCGATCTTGCACCCGACACAGAAGCAATACTTGCGGGGCGCTGCTGGTCTATTATAGGCTGACTTGTTCCAGGACCTTGGCTGAAAGATATGCAAGAACAAACCGTGAAAAATATGGTCGTTCATTTTGACCTCTTATCGGCATCGCAAGATTTGCTCAAGGCACGCGCATTACAAAAGCGAGTAGATACAAAGTTTTTAGTGGCGCTCGATGATTTTGAATATGTTTTAAGTGCTTGCCAAGAAACCTATGCGTTGGTTAAAGCGCAAGATAGAGAAATTGCCCGTTATCGAACCCGTTATTGGGACACAAAAGATTTGCAGTGCTTAAGCGACCACCACCGAGGTCGGCGCCCGCGTTATAAATTTCGTTTTCGGCATTATATCGACAGGCAGAAAACGTATTTCGAAGTCAAAGCCAAAACACCGGCGAATCGAACCCGTAAAACACGTTTGCGGGTGGATTATGGACAAGAGGACCTAGGGGCAAAAGAAACGACACTGGTTGAGCGCTGCTCTGCCATGGATGCGACACTTTTAAAGCCGGGCTTAGGTATAGAGTTTTCCCGCCTGATGCTTGTTGGGATCGATTCGATGGAGCGCGCCACCTTTGATATTAATTTTCGGGCCAAAGAGGGGGATAGGCAGGCGACTTTCCCCCATGTGGTGATTGCAGAGTTAAAACAGGCTCGGTTTGTGGCTCGCTCGCCGATGATGTTGTTGCTACGGAAATATGGGCGAAGGATTGATTCCATGAGTAAATATTGTGTAGGCTCGATGCTTGTTCGACCGGGCGTTTCTTTACAGCGTTACAAACCCACATTACGGCTTTTGAGGAGTATGTCATGAGTGAGATTTTAGGACTGCACCCATCCATGATTGATTATCAAGACTTTGCCAAGCTTGGATCTCGATTGTTTTTGGACCTCTTTTTTACTGGCATTGTAGTGTTGTGGGTATACGTGCGTCGTTATGGTCGCACTGAATTTGTTTTTACCTATTTTATGTTCAACGTGGTGACCTTTACTCTTTGTTTTCTCCTGCGCAAAGTTCCCATTGAATTAGGATTCGCCTTGGGCTTGTTCGCCGTATTTGGCATTCTGCGCTATCGCACTGAAGCCATTCGAACGCCGGATCTCACTTATTTGTTCGTGGTTATTGGCATCGCTATTCTTAATGCGGTGGTGAATAAAAAAGTTTCTTTGGGTGAAGTCCTGTTGGTTAATGGTGCGATTGTTGGCCTAGCGGCTTTTTTAGAAAGCGTGCCTGCTTTACGTCATGAAAAGCGACAATTGGTGATCTACGACAACCTCGAGCTTTTGAGATCTGGGGACAAACAAGCATTGCTCGCCGATCTCAACAAACGCACCGGCCTCGATGTTAAGCGTGTGCATGTTGAACGGTTTGACCTCTTGCGTGACACAGCTCGTTTAAGCATTGTGTATGTGGAACGTCAGGAGAGACCGTGAACTATTGGCGTTTAGGGATTGTTCTTATGGTGGTGTCATTGGCACAACCACTTTTTGCCAAAAGCAAGGTGCAGGTTTGGACCTCGGCAGGGTTCAACTACCCGCTTTCCAAAAAGGTTCAAATCGGGTTTGAAGAGGATTTGCGTTTGGAAAATAGCGCACGAGATTTTGATGCAACGATTTCAGATTTTTCTTTGTCTTGGAGGGTATGGCAGGGCTTTAATTTGGAAACGGGTTATCGTTTTGAGCTAAACGAAAAACTTAAGATATCAGCGCTCGCACATCGTGGCCATGTACAGGGGCGCTTCAAACAAAAGCTTGGGCTTTTGGGGATCGTTTACCGATTGCGTCTACAGCATCGCATTAAAGAGTCAAAAGCGTTTAAGACCATTGCGCGTCATCAAGTGCGTTTGGGGTGGAATGCAAAAGCGATGCTAAGTCCAGATCTTGGTTTGGAGATTTTTTCTAAAGATATTCAAAGCGCGGGTTTGACTTCGGAGAAATTACGTATGACAGCGGCGCTGATATGGCGCGCAACAAAAACTCATCGCATAAGATTGTTTTATCATGCGCACAAGTCTTTGGTTGCGGATAACCCGTTGCAACATGTTTTGGGTTTGAGCTATCGATATAAGTTTAGACGCTGAATTTATCGTGACACCCCAAGGGCTGGCTCTATGTTATTCATCCTCTGAATCACCTTCACCCCAAAGTTCAAATTCGATATTTGCCTCAAAGGGGGCACCATCTTCGGTCGATGTTTGATCCGAAAAGCGAATTTGACCAGGACCAACCCAGCCTAAGGGTACAAAGCTTTCAAAATCATCCACATAGAGAAAATAGGCATTCACTTTAGCATCGGTGGTTGAGAGAACGGCACCAGCAGAGATATCCGTTTTTGGAAGCGTCAGGTAGAGCACGATAAATCGGTCGTTGCCCAAGGCACCTAGGGCGGAGATCACGGCAACGCCGCTTGAGCTGTCTATATCTTCGCCTTCGTTTTCAATGCCGGCGGTGGGGCCTAAATATTCAATATCGATGGGCCAGGAACCCAAATTGCCCTGCATGTTGCCGCTGCCTTCAGCAAACGGGTTTTCAGCGCCGAGGGAGCCCCAGGTGGTGCTGAGCTCGATGCTGATGTCGCCGACTTTTTCCATACAGAAAGGCTCTTCGGAAAGTTCTTCAACAAAGGCAATGGGCTCTGCGTCAAGTTCATTCATGAGAATTGTTTTGCGGCTTTCAATAAAGTTTCGTACAGAGACGACTTTGTCGAGATATTCATCTTCTTTTGGGTTCAAAACGTGATTCGCTGTTAGGCCATACATTTGGTCGACGATATCCAGGAGCTCTTTTGTGTCCCAGTGTTCCTCGAGCATGCTGCGCATGGTGTCGCGATAGTGTTCCTGGATTTCTGAATGTTCGTAGAGCCGTCGGGCGAGTAAGGAATTTCCGTAGGCGACCTGAGGCTCGGCATCATCGCGTTGGGTAAAGGCTCCTTGACGATAATTAAAGGTTCCATCGGGCCCCCAGGGTAGAAAAGAGAATTTGTCGCTGATAGGATCATGATAGAAATAATAATTGTTGGCGTTGCCACTGAAACTATCCCAGTGACCAATCATGGCTTCGACCGCAGCAAAGCGAATGTAGGCATCAAGATCGATGACCTTTCGGATTTCCTCTAAGAATACATTATCGTCCGATTCAATAGCGGCCACCAGTTCATCGACGTCCCTCCAGTCATCATCATCTTCGTTGGTCTTCTTTTCGATGCGTGCGGTAAAGCCATCGCGTAAATCGGCGACGGTACCTTCGTAGAGATTTCCCGAATCATCCCCAAAGAGGCGCTGCAGCAGAGGCTTCTTAATGGGTTCAACGTTGGCGTAAACCCCCATATCCTCCTCATTGATGCTAAGCGCAGCAAAATTACAGCGCGAAGCGGGCACGCCCATCTTTTCAAAGATATGATAGGCCAGGCAGGTGGTTAGGCGACTGACATCTTGGTTTTGATTGTTGAAGGTGAAGCGTTTGTGTCCTTTATAAAGCAGGTCCTCTTCATATTCCTGCAGTTTGACTTTTAAGGAAGGCCGGGCTGGATTTATGGATCCCAGAAGGCCTTTGGCGCGCAGACCGACATGTTGTTGTTTTTCGCCATCGATTTGCACATTGGCAGGATAGTAGTTAAAGGCATCGGGGATGGGCTCATGGCACCCGGGGCCGAAAATTTCAATCAGCGAGCGGCGTTCAAAGCGTAGGCTATCCCAATCACCTTCTTCAATGTCAATGCGCACATCAAGCAGGTGATGAAGATCAAAGAGTGAATCATCGGGTTCGATATCTTGCCCTGCACAGGCACCGAGGTTGAGCGTCAGGCCTAAGAGTAATGCTGTGCATGACCCATGTATGGATAATCTCACGTTATCGTCTCCAAAAAGTATTCCGAATTCTAGATCATCTGGCGCCGATTATCTAGCCCAGGTTGTTGAGTATCCCATAAAGATAGACTCATAAGAAATTCTGATTTATGACTTAAGCAAGAAAAGTTTGAGGATTAAGGAGTCCTAGAGACAATGGAAATAGGTTTTACTTATGTCGAGATCGCACGCGTCTTTTTGGTCTATCTCTTCATGATTCTGCCCGTTTTTGTGTTGGTGC
>JASMKV010000315.1 GCA_030749035.1 Myxococcota bacterium
ATCGATTTAGGCTTTATAAGCTTTACCTTAAGCTTTCATATTTTAGGCCTATGGGTCATCGGCATTTCTATTTTATTCTCGATAACCAGTGCCATTCAGTACACTTTCGCTTTTGTCTCATCGATGTCACAACCCGCGACATCAACACACCAGCAAAATAATGCTTAAGCGACTTGAGCGCTGGGGAAGACTGTGGCTCACCAAAGTATTGGCTTTTGCACTGCGCGCTCCTAAAAAAAAACTGGATTTACCTCAAGCACCAAAAATCCTGATTATTCGATTGGATCAACGCGTTGGGAATTTGATTATGCTCACGCCAATTTTGAGTTCTTTAAAACAACATTTTGGAAAATGTCATATTACACTTGTGGCACAGCCCGCAGCGCAAACAATCCTCATGAATCATCCTGATTTGGATGAATTGCTTATCTTTCGCAAAAAAGCGCTATGGAGGCAGGATGGTCCGTTTAAAACAATCTTAAGAATACGCCGGGAAAAATTCGATGTCGTTATTGATGGTGGTAACCCCACCGATCCATCAACCACACAAAGTATACTGACACGGTTTTCAGGGGGACAACACACCTTAGGTTTTGCACACGGTCCTTTTGCTGGACTCTATACATGCCCACACAAACTCGATTCAAATCTCCATCACGAAATTGATATGCGCTTAGATCTGCTCCAGGCCATCCCCAAAATGAAACTCTTACGCAAAACGAGCCTTGGTGATCTTGCGCCAAACATTTCCAACGAAAATATTGACCCCATCCTTTCAGCCATGCGCCGAGAAAAACATTTGCTGATCAATTGTGGGGCTCGCCTAAGCGAAAAGTCCTTAAATGCCCAAAGTTATGCCCAAATCGCTAAAATCGCATTGGAACGAAACTTTCGTGTACTTTTGACCTACGGCCCCAGCGAATCAGGGCTCGCCCAGACCATCACCCATATTGAAAAAGATTGCCTTCTCGCCCCAGCCACAACTCTCCCAGAGCTTGCCTTGCTGATGCAGCATGCTGCCGCCATTGTGGCGTGCGACACTGGCCCTATGCATATCGGTGTTGCCATGAATACCCCGACAACCGGTATCTTTTTAACAACATCACCAAAGCGCTATGGCTATACCGATGGCATGCATCAAGTGCTTGATATGAACTCTGAAAGCAGCGTCGATTCATTCACCGCCATTGAACATTGGCTCACAGAACTCAGTGTTTAAGACCCCTCTTTGTATTCGAATAAATCTCCACGATAATTTCTAAAGAGATAGGTGCTTGCATTTTTATCTTCAAGGTAATTGGGTTGCAGAGACACTTTACCGCCACCGCCAGGTAAATCGACCACGTAATGGGGTACCGCTAAACCGCTTGTCCAGCCACGCAATGCCTTAATGATATTCACGCCGCTGGCAAGAGGCGTCCGGAAATGCGAGATCCCTTCGGCTGTGTCCAACTGAAAGATATAATACGGCTGGCATCGATGGCGTAAAAGCCACTGGTTCATCTGAGAAACAACATGGGGATCATCATTAACGCCCTTGAGCAAAACCATTTGGTTGTTGATCACACATCCCACGTCCGCGAGCCGCCTTAGAGCTTGTGCGGCTTCTTGTGTGCATTCTGCAGGATGATTAAAATGGGTACTGATATAAATGGGGTGATATTTTTGCAGCATTTCAACAAATTCAGGCGTAACCCGCTGCGGCAAAGTCACTGGATTACGTGTCGCCAAACGAATAATTTCAAGATGCTTAATCGCGTGCAAACGCTTAATTAAGTCTTCAAGACGGTTGTCAGAAAAAGTTAAAGGATCACCGCCAGAGATCAACACATCACGGACCTCCGCATGCTCTGCAATATAGTTGACCCCCATGGACAAAGTATCTCGTGCCGGCATCGTCTCAGGCATGGAAACCTTTCTGCGTCTGTTACAGTGCCGACAATAGACAGGACAATTATGTGTTGTATAAAGCAAGACACGGTCTGGGTAGCGATGTGTAACCCCGGGCACCGGACTAAATTCCTCTTCTCCAAGTGGATCGACAAGCTCATCATCCTCCAGATGGAGCTCTTCCAGACTGGGGACAGCTTGTCTCCGAATTGGATCCATAGGATTGGAAGGATCGATCAAGGTTAAATAATAGGGTGTGATGGCCATGCGATAAGACGCGGAAGTCCCTGCAATAGCTTGTTTTTCATCCGCACTTAAAACAATATATTTTTCCAGTTCATCGCTCTGCCTGATGCGCTTAGCCTGCTGCCAGCGCCAATCTTGCCAGGTTAAATCATCCACATCAAACCAATCCATGCGGCGCTCTTTGGCCCGCAAGCTTCTCTTTTCTGTTATTTGCTCACAAAGATGTTTCATCCCAGAATCTGGCACTTTCTCATTTGAACTTTTATTCGTACGATATAAGAAACGTTATGGTGAATTTATCTGAGCTGCAACCTTTGTTTCCTCATCCCGTGGACAACCTTCTGCGCTCCCTCGAACAAAATCGTATACAGCAAGCCTACCTTTTTCACGGGCCGCATTTAAGTGACAATACAACCCTCGCGCTAACCTATAGCGCCAGTTTACTCTGCGACTCGCCTTCCCAGGGAAACCACTGTGGCGCGTGTCAAAACTGCCAACTTCTTCTCGGGCATAAACATCCAGATTTTTTCCACATTCTGCCCAATGAAAAAGGTACGATCACCATTGATATGGTTCGTACACATATGCAAAAACTTTTCTTAAGCTCAGCACAAGCCAAAAGGAAAGTTTTTCTACTCGAAGGCGCCGACACCATGAACGCCTCGGCCCAAAATGCTATCCTCAAAGCCCTTGAGGAGCCACCAGCAAATACGCATTTTTTACTGTCCATTAAACAGCCCAGAAGGCTTCTCATTACTGTACGCTCACGTTGCCAAAGCATTCATGTGAATGCCTCACGCGCAACAGAATTAAAAGAATGGTGCACAAAGCAGAATCTGGATGAAGAAGTACGAAGCTTTATCGCCACCCTGAGCGCAAACCATATTGAACAAGCCGAGCACCTTAAAGAACAAGGCATTGAAAGCATTTTCCAACAATTAAAAGAATGCCTTCAGCCAAAGGATAAAAATATTTTCCATACCATTGCCGATCTGGCCACATCCCGTGAGAGCTTTGTGCTCTGTCTTTCTCTTCTCGAAGTCATGGTGCGCGACGAAGTTGCACGCCGGTTTGGCGCGAAACAAGACGCTCTCTATACAGAGTCCACACTTATCGATTGCAATCTGGAAATAAGCAGCTTGCAAAATCTTATTGCAGCTCTTCAAAAATTAAGAGCCTATAAGAATATCGCTTTAAATCGCCCCATGGCACTTGAAAGTGTACTTTTGGATCTTTCTGCGGCACAATCCCTGTGATGGAGGGTAAATCATCAAAAATCGATTCCGAATCAGCATCAGGGCGCGTGATCGTACGTTTTCGTGTGACTGGCCAGCAGGGAGAAATGCTCAACGAGATTGACGGCCTCAAAGCTGGCCAAAACATTATTGTTGATATGGATAAAGGGCCAGAACTCGCAACCATTTTACAAACCGATTTGCCCCCAGCAGCACAACAACCTAAATACAAAACTCTTCGCAACTTAAACCAACAAGATCATGACACCATAGAGCGCCACCAGGTTAGAGAAAAAGAAGCCAAAGCATTCTGTAAGGAACTTATTCTTGCACATAAGCTCAAAATGAAACTTGTCGACGTTGAATTTGCACACTCAGGAAAACGTGCCATTTTCTATTTTACCAGCGCCAACCGTATTGATTTTAGAGCACTCGTCAAAGATTTAGCCAAGCGCTTTCACACCCGCATTGAAATGCGACAAATAGGTGTTCGAGATGCAGCGCGCCATACCGGCGGACTGGGCATTTGCGGACGAGAACTATGCTGTTCGACTTGGCTGCCGACATTCAAACCTATTTCTTTAAGACTGGCTAAAACGCAAAATCTGACCCTCAACCAACAAAAGCTTTCAGGCGTATGTGGTCGACTGCGCTGTTGCCTCGCCTATGAGCATGAAGTTTATCAGGACTTAAAAAAGAACCTACCTAAAGTGGGCAAACGCGTCCACACACCCCAGGGCGACGGTAAAGTCATCGACATTTCCATCTTCAAGCAAGAAGTGCGCGTCGCTCTCAAACAGGGCCTTTTGGCGTATTTTCCTGCCGAGGATGTGCAGGCCTTCTCCCAAGAAGAACTCAATCAACTTCATTTGAAACAGAACGCCAAAAACAAACCAGAAAACACGAACCCAAAAAAAGAAAAGGGGAAAAAACAAACAAAGGATAGAAAAAAACATTTTAGGGAAAAAGACTCTTAAATTCTGCTTTGTTCCACGTGAATAATCGGGTAATGCAATCTACAAGTTGAAATCTTCAAGGAAATTTGGATGAAAAAACGTCGCCTCATCACGGCAGCCTTACCCTACGCCAATGGTAGTCTACATATCGGCCACTTGGTCGAGTACTGTCAGGCAGATATGTATGTAAGGGCACTCAATCGTTTGGGTGAGGATGCGCTGTACATTTGCGCAAGCGATACACACGGCACCCCGATTGAGCTAAATGCACAGCGACAAGGCATTGCCCCTGAAGCCCTGGTCCAGAAATATCATGATGAGCATCAAACCGATTTCGAAAAATTCGATGTTCACTTTGACCATTTCGGGCTCACGCATAATCAGACAAACAAAGATTTGACGGAAGAAATATTTGAAGAGTTGAAACAATCTGGAAGTATTTTTGAAAAAGAAATTGATGGTAATTGGTGTGGTGGTTGTGAACGCTTCTTGCCCGACCGATTTGTGAAAGGCACATGCCCCAAATGTAATGCTGAGAACCAATACGGCGATGTCTGTGAGGCCTGCGGCAGCACATACACGCCAACAGATCTTAAAAACCCATATTTTGTAATGTGTCCAAAACTTGGGCAGTGTGACGAAAAACCACAGATTAAAGCCTCAAATCATGTTTTTTTCTCTCTAAGTACAAAAGACAATCAAGCCTTCCTGGAGCAATGGCTCGACAGTGGCGCACTCCAGACCGATGTCGCAAATTATGTCCGGACTTGGGTTAAAGACGGCTTAAAGGACTGGTGCATCAGTCGAGATGGGCCTT
Source organism: Myxococcota bacterium (assembly GCA_030749035.1). Taxonomy (GTDB): domain Bacteria; phylum Myxococcota; class XYA12-FULL-58-9; order XYA12-FULL-58-9; family JASMKV01; genus JASMKV01. The sequence continues at coordinate 5,145 of JASMKV010000315.1, forward strand.
ATTTTGGCTTTGAAATTCCCGGTTACCCTAATAAATATTTTTATGTCTGGCTCGATGCACCCATAGGTTATATCGCCGCCACAAAAGAATGGGCCGATAAAAACGAGATCTCTTTTGAAAGTCTCTGGCAAAGTGAAGAGACGCAAATTGAACACTTTATTGGCAAAGATATTGTCTATTTTCACACGCTCTTCTGGCCAGCCGTCCTCAATCAATCACGTTATACACTCCCTAAACACGTCCATGTCCACGGCATGCTTACCGTCGATGGCAAAAAAATGTCTAAAAGCCGTGGCACCTTTATTAGCGCATCCGACTTTGCGCAACATATAGAACCACAAGCGCTTCGCTATTATTTTGCATCAAAGGACAATGCCGAAAGTGATGATCTTGATCTAAGCATCGAAGATTTTGTTCTCAAGATTAACAGCGAACTTGTCAACAAGCACACCAATCTCTTTAGTCGAGCAGCACAGTTCCTATTCACCAAGCTTGATGGAAAATTGGGGGATTTACCATTTTCCCCTCAAGAAGCACAAGATGACGAACCCTGCACAGACGAGCATCTTCAAATAGCGCGAAAGGTTGTGCAAGCCGCCAAAAAAGCAGAAAATTATTATCGCACGAGAAAATTTTCGCGAGCATTGCGTGAAATCACACATATTGCCGAAATCGGAAATGAATTCATGCAAAATAGAAAACCCTGGGATGAACTCAAAGAAGACCCAGAAAAAGCCAGGCAAACCATCACCATGACGCTCAATATCTGTCATGCGCTGGCCATGTATCTGTGGCCCATTGTGCCACGCTTTGCTAAGGAAGCGGCCATGATCCTGGGGAGTAATATCAATCGCATAGACAGCTCAACGCTTTTTCAAGAACGTTTACGTCCTATAGGTGAATTCAAACGACTTTTTGAAAGACTGGATAAAAAAGCCATGGAAACCCTGATTGAAATCTCACAAAAACGCCATATGGAGTCAAACCCAGAATCCACCTCTCAATCGAACGAGGAGAAGGACAAACCCCAAAGCCAGGAGATCCAATTTAGTGACTTCCAAAAAGTCGAATTGAAAATCGGTCAAATTATCGATGCTCAAGCGATACCCAAAAGTGACCGCCTTTTAAAACTTCAGGTCAATGTGGGTGAGCCCAAAGAGCGCCAAATCGTTGCCGGCATCAAAGAAGCCTATGCGCCGGAGAGCCTCATCGGCAAACATGTTGTCGTCGTGACCAACCTGGCCCCTGCCAAACTCATGGGCGTTGAAAGCCAGGGCATGCTGCTGGCCGCCAATGGGCAAAATGTTCTTCAACTGGTGGCGCCTGATGGCTCTCCAGAGCCAGGCACACCTGTAAAATAAGCTTGCAACCCACCAATTTAAAAGCATTTTGTCTTTTCTAAAGAAAAGTTGCCGCTATCTTGATTGATTTTGATTTCCGCTTAGAATTGTGCCCAGAGCAGCAACGCTTTGGTCATACTTTTTGCCTCTCATCGGTCACAAAGCAAGCCAGAGCACTGCCTTAAACTCGAGTGGGAGAATAAATGCGCAAGACAATATTTTTCGCCATCGCATGCAGCGTTTTACATTGGTTTTTACCCAATACCGCACATGCTGAAAATGAAGCACCTCAACTCAACGAAAATGCCGGTATCTATCAGTACCTCTTGAATCAATTTTCAGGACCTGAAAATGAAAGCCATGTTTATGGCGTGATTGAAAGTAATTTATATAAAACCAATGGCTCTCCTGCAGGCATCAGTGACGCTGGCGACACAACCTACAGCAGCGATCCACATCAATTCGGACTTCCCCATGCGCATCTGATGTTACAAACCTCAAAAGGTGATCTCTTCAATGGTTTTCTGAATTTAAACATCGATGACTCTGAAACCATTGCGGTCAAAAATGCTTGGTTTGAAATTGGCCTTAGCGGAGAGATGTTAAAGCTCCGATTGGGTAAATTCTATCGACCATTTGGTCTTTTTAACGAAGTGAGAGACAGTGTCACCAGCAGGTTATCCATAGAACTTCCTGAATATCTTGATTCTCATCACCCTATCATTTCGCCCACAACCAATGTGATGCTGCATGGGCGCATCAACACCAGCGGACATGTGCTCCGCTATGCCATGACCACCGGAAACGATTTGCGGGCCGGCAGCCAAAGTCCTTTCGGACTCGATATGTACTATGCTTATAATAATTTTTTACGCATTGGGGGATCCTATTACACTTCAAGCGGCAATGCTGTCGCGCCCAATGATACAATAGGAGAACTCAAAGAGAGCCCAGTTCAAAATTGGATGGAAAAAGATAAATTTAATGCCTATGGCGCCTATATGCGTCTCAAGCATATTGGTTTTCTTTTAGAAGTTGAATACTGGGGCTCCGACCATAAGGGGCAACGTGATGTAGAGCAAATACAAAGCCTGGAATCCTTAGCTTACTTAAACCCCACACAGCTCCAGCGCTTTGGACTTGATGGCATCCCAACCACGACAAACGACAACATTCCCCTCAAGGCGAATTACAAAGTCACATCCTATTTAATGCGCTTGGCTTATACATGGGAAACCGAGTTCGGCCTTGTCACCCCTTATATCACCTATGACCGCTACAAGAACCCTGAAACCATTGCTGAGATCGAATATGGTGGCGACAGCAAGTCAGGACGTTCAGAAGATGGGGGGTTTGAAAAATTTTCTTTTGGAATGATCTTAAAACCGATTCCTGCAATTGCTGTTAAAGCCGGGTACTGCAACAACAGAGTCAAATTTAATAATCAATCGGTTCTTTTCTCCAGTTATATCTTATCTGCAGCATATTTTTGGGAGTTAAATTAAATGTGTAAAACAAAGCCCCTCGCTCTAGCTTACTTTCTTGGCATCTTTTTTTTCTGCCATGTCACCAGTATGCACGACGCCAAAGCAAGCAATGAAGGTCTTGAGCTCATTGCCATTGTGCACCCGGGCGTACAAATTTCTGAAATTGATCACCAAACCTTGAAGGACATCTATACTGGACAGCTCGAGCATTGGCCTGATGGACAAAGAATTCACCCCATCTTGCGCCCTATTGTCAAAGAGAGCGCATATCGCTTCTACAGAGATGTGCTTGAGATAGGACCGGAAAAATTACAGGCACACTGGCAAAATTTGATGATTATGGGTGAGCGTCTGCCGCTGCAAGTTGTGCATCGTGCATACGACACAGGCAGCCTTGTCTCTCAAAAACGTGGGGCAATCGCCATTGTTGAACGACGAGAACTCTCACAACTCGTTGATATCCGCACCCGAGTTGTCCAAATACTCAAACCGGTCGTCACCGTTCTACAGTAGCTCAATAGGCCGCATAGGACTTCTCTTCGACAAGCTCAGAGCCCGTTAAGGTATTAATGTCCTTTTTTAAAGCCGCACGTTTATCATTGGTGTGATAAACCAAACGTGCCAGCTTTATGAATTCATCACCAAAAGCTGACTGACGCTCGCATTCTCTAATATCATCTTCGATTTTCCAAAGCTCCAGGTTTATCCCTTTCAAGCTCTCTTTAAGGGCCAAGAGTTCTGAACTTTCACCAACATCACTAAGATAAGAATGATTGAGCGTCGTCAATTCTTTAGATATATTTTGTCGCTTCGCTTCATCTTCAATAAACATTAATTTGATTTCAAGAATTGTAATTTTATCAACCAATTCCCCTGCTGAAATATCGACACGCAATCCCATTAGACTGTTTTCCTTACTTTCTTTTTTTTAACTGGTTTTTTTTTCGTTTTACCGCTGGCTCTATGTTTTATAAAACCTGAATCCTGAAGAAATGTTTTGACGCTTTGATTCACGACCAAATGGTCTTCAAGGGGTGCAACATGCGTGCCTTGAGCGACAACATGCAATTGCGCATGTTCAATATGCTGCGCCATCCTTTGGGATAACCAGCAAGGTGTAAAGGTATCGTTCTCTCCTGCCACAATAAGGGTTGGTTGCACAATCGAAGACAACTGTGCTTCCGTGCTGTGTCCGCGGGCTTTTGCCACCATATGAAAATAAAGCTCTACATTCATTTTCGCCAAATGTTCAAAATAGGGTTTCATGTCCGCCGGGCGTAAAAGGTCGCCATTGATTTCCGATAACTTCGCAAGATGAAAACCTAAACCCGAACCTAAAATGCCGCGCCAGACGCCACGGCTGACCTCAGGATAACGTTTTGTAAAAAAGTTGAGCCCTTCAAAGATATATTCTGAAAGTTCAGTGTCGTGAAAAGTGGCAATCGGATCGGCATAACTCCCACAACATAAAACTAAAGCAGACGTTTGCTCAGGATATGTCACGGCAAAATCCAGGCTGACATTAACCCCTAAAGAATGTCCAAACAGAATCGCCTTCTCTGCCCCTAGTTCATCCAGAACTGTTTTCAAAATGTCCCTAAGATCGCCCACACCAACTTTATCACCATCACAAGGCATCTGTGAAAACCCATGGCCCGGGTAATGCCAATGAATCACCTGAAAGTGTTCAGCAAGCATGGGCTCAAGGTAGCGCCAAATAAAACCGTCACAACCTAAACCATCGCAAAGCACCAAGGTCGGGCCAGAACCTTTAATACTGACAAATATCGAAGTTCCATCAGGGGCTTGAATATATTTCTCCACGCTCGGCATCTCTTCTTTGAGGACAACCCCAATCTCCCCCTTTTGTCAAATATAAATGTGGGCTGAGCTTTTTTTGTGCTTTAATTACAGTAGCTTACCGATTTTGGACAACAAACGTACCCTTGCGGCGATAACCTGTGTAGATAGTGATACGATACTGGGATAGTTGTATCCTTAGACAGGAAAATGGGGGCACATGCATGAGCGATTTAGGCGTCAGAAGACCAGGGCTTCCCCTGTCGTCCAGCGAACGCTCAACCGCCAATGTCGACAATGCAGAGACCCATACCGCATCAACAAATAGCGCGACAAATGCAAGAACCGACCATATTGAAACCACAAACACAGGCAGCCATCGAGCAGAGCCCGGCACAACAACCAATGTTGACCGTGTTGCTGCCGATTTATTACAGGTTAAAGGCTCCTTAAGCAGCCCTAAAGTCGTGATTGATCCTGCCAGTGCGGTTGGACAAGTTCAAAATGGAAATATTGAGGTACGCATTCCACTCAATAATGGGCATCGTATTGGCCCTGCAAAGGTGCGCGAGGATACCTTCGTTAAAGCCAACCTGGTCATCAAAAATGGCAAAATTGACCGGGAAAACACGCGCATTATCTTTGAAAACTCGAACGGAGAACGCACTGATTTAGACGGCCCTTTTATTTGGGACGCAGAACAAATTTATATCGATTCGGATGGGCAGCTGAAAGCGGATGTGCCCTGTTTTCCTGATCCCAACATCACCAAGCAGGTTTTTGGTGCAGATGCGGATGCGGTACCCGATAAGATAGAAGACTTTGTTAAACTGCTCGACAGACAAGGCCAAATGCTTGGCAAGCAGGAATTAATCCAAGACTATTCTATGTCCAATCTGAGCGAAAGTACTGCGCGAACAAGCCCTAATCATGTGGGTGCAACAGACGAGCTTGGCGCGAACACCAATCGAAGAACCTCTGACAGTGCTCCCGTCAGAAACACTTCGACCAGATCTGAACCCAAAAACGGTCTCACAAATGCATTTCGTTTTGCCGAAACACAATTGCAATTTAGCGGCACACTCAAAACTGGCCCGATGAGTTTTGGTGACGGATTGGATCTGCAAATTGCGCCCAATACACATGTTCAAGGCTCCGGGACGCTCGGCGATATTGATCTGACCTTAGATGGGCATATTTCCAGCTTAGAAATGAAGTCGAAAGATTCGCTTTTAACGACCAAAGACGGTTCCATTAAAATTGCCGCACAAATCCATTCTGCGCGCCATGCGGATGGCAGACTGGACAGAAGCGCCGACAAAACCATCGATTGTGTCATTTCAGAACTCAAAAGTAACGACATCTATTTTGAAACACCCGGAATAAATAATAAGCATAGGCTCAAACTCGATTCGTTTGCTTTAAACAGCAGTACCCATGAAACCCCAATTGCACGCTTCACGCGCGACTATGCGAAGTCATACCCGGAGATGACCTTAAATCTCCCCGATGTTTCCATGAAGGGGCTCAGCGCCGACATCGAGATTAAAGACGCAGACGGCAAAGCGGCTAATTTTCTCATTGGACATGGTCTGCATGAAGAAAATAGAGAGGGCGTCGATCTACGTGGTAGCATCACCTATGACAGCAGCACCAATGACTTTACCTTTGATGCAACGACCAAAGATCTCGATGCCAGATTAGTGGGGCATGCAAGTGCGACAGATGAAAGTGTGATCGAGCTTGTCGGAGGCGAACATTTTAATCTAAGTCTAAATGAGGCCATAATTAGTGGCTCAGGAGCCATCAGCATAAACTCCTCAGCAGGAACCAGTGAACTCAAGCTTGATGCGGATGATGACAACCCCTGGACTTTTAAGGTCGATGTCGAAGATGCAAAATTTAAAGGAAATCCGGCAGAGACAAATCTGGCCCTGGACCTTTCAACCGACACCCATGGTGTCCTTCGACTCGACACTTTAAATTTGGGTAAAGGCCGCATGCCTGAATTTCAAGGCGATGCCGAATTTGCCGTGACGCTGGACGCACTAAACTTTAAAACCATAGATGTTCCAGAATTAAACCTCAAGAAAGGCACACAAGGCACACTGACCGTACACTCGATGGGTTGGAATGAAGGTGATGTCTCGCCCACCATGGATGCCACCCTGAAACTTGATTTGGGTGCAGATGCTCTGCTCGATATCGAAAATATTCCTGGCCTTGAAGGTGCAAGACTCAATGTTGATGCAGAAACGGGCAACACCTGCCTTCTTATCGATGTGCAAATGCAAGGCGATGGAACGGTTCATTCGCAAGTTGATTTGAATCTTAAAGGTTTATTTCTAAGAACCGACTTTGAACGCGGTGATGCAAAAGTCGCCAGTCTACCTCAACTCGATCTTCCTGACACGCCAATTCCCAATACGGGTTCGATGGAACTGCTTGAGGTCGATACATCCACACTCACTGAGGGACCACAAAATCTATCTGAAACAGAACTTCTTGAATCCTACGTTCCGACAAATTTACCTAATTTTTCTATTGATCCGATGGAAGTGTTCAGTGTTCTGGATAAGGCACAGGTGACATTACGGCTCGGCTTAAACCGCACTCGCTTTAATATTGCAAAGGCTGACTTAACCACGGAAAAAGGTCTTTTCAACGATCGCATCGGTGTTGCATACAAATTAGACCTTAATGTGCCTGACGGCAATCTCACGGGCAAATTGCACGTTGTTAACGGCAAGATTGCACCCGATGTCTCTGTCCTAAGATTTTCTCCCCCAATCAAAGTCTCTTTTGACGGTGATGCCTATGGCCCTGGTCCGCTTGAGGGCGATCTTGATGCAACCGTCACAGTATCATCAATAAAAATTCGACGCGATGGCAATGGCAGAGGCTACCTGGAACCACAATATGATATTGATATGACGGGAGCTTTAGGTATCGCTGATTTA
>JASMKV010000316.1 GCA_030749035.1 Myxococcota bacterium
TTTAAGCTGCGCCAACAAACCCTGTTGGGCCGGGGTTAATTCATGCGGACGCGGTAAATGCGGCGTGGACCCGCGTGAGCGCTGCGCGGTAATCGCCGTTTGCCCGCCCAAGTGTGGCTCTGGTACCGAACGATCCATCTCAACCTGGGTCGCTGTCATCGATGCCGATTTTGAGTTCTGATAATTCCACCCCGTTGCCGGCGTGACACTCGGATCCCAACCTTTATCAAAAACCTCTGAGCCCGGGGTTAAAGACACGGACTCACCAGACATGGACGTCACATCGGTCTCTTCGAGCTGCTGCTCCCCACCGCGCTGCCCCACATCGCTCAGCAGGGTCCCCCCTTTTCCGTAACGCGGCTTGGTGTTGGTTTCCTCCCAAAGTCGACCACCAAAGAGCGCTTCGTCGGCCAGGGTATCAGCGAAAAGGTCCTGCATGTATTCCCCTAAACGCCCCGAACCCAAAGGATACTTGCGTCGTCCTAAAAAGTTTTCCAACTCATCGGCCATCTGCCCCGCAGTGTCGTAACGGTCATCTCGATCCTTGGCCAAAGCCTTGAGAATAATGGCCTCCAAATGACGGTCATAATCATGCATAATCTCCGAAGGATGTGTCACATCACACTCAATGACCGAGTGGAGCGTTTCTAAATCCGTTTCCTTCTTAAAAAGTCGGGTGCCTGTCGTGACTTCGTAGAGTGTAATGCCTAAAGCAAAGATGTCCGTGCGCGCATCAACCTTGTCCCCCATCGCCTGTTCTGGTGACATATAAGAATATTTACCCTTCAACACCCCCGAACGTGTCTCCGCCATCTTGCCTGCTGCTTTGGCCACACCAAAATCAACCAACTTCACGTGTCCGTTATAGGTCACCAAAATATTTTGTGGGCTGATGTCACGATGAACAATACTCAGCGGTTGTCCATCAAGGTTGCTTTGCTGGTGCGCATAATCGAGACCCGATGCGGCGCCTGCGATGATTCGTGCCGCCGGCTCCATACCCATCGCTTGACCGCGTGACACTTCTTGATTGTAAATCTTGCGAACATCCTGTCCGTGCACATACTCCATGGCAATAAAGTAATCGCCATCAACACGATCGATCTCATAGATTTGTGCAATGTTGGGATGCAGTAAATTGGCGGCAATACGCGCCTCATCCATGAACATTTTTACAAAATCTTCTTGCTCACCCAAGTGCGGCAAGATGCGTTTGATGCATACCAAGCGCTCGAATCCACCCACGCCGCTGTGCTTTGCCAGATACACGCCCGCCATACCGCCGGTGGCAATCTTCCGCAAAATACTATAATTACCGAATTTTTCTGGCATCGCTCTTTATCTGTCCCTAGACATCAAGGGAATCAATAATCCACTCGGGATTCAAGCCTTCTTTTAGTGCTTTTAACACTTCCTGGTTCTTAGATTTACTACGAGAATCGACGGTCACCAAGACCCGACAATCACTATCCCTATCCTGAGGATAAGAGCCTATAGATGTATCCCTATGATTTTGCTGGACATTCTCAAGAATAGGGGCGATCTGCGACTCTGAGGCGCTCAATTTCAGTCGTGTGGTTGCAAATTTGGCCCCTTGAAAGTCGTCTCTGACACTTTCAAAGCAAGACCGCATAAGTTTGGGAATACCCGGAAGAATGGTCACATTGTTCACCCTGAGCACTGGCGTCAACGAAGATTCACTCCAGATAATTTCTGCACCTTGAGGTACATCGGCCATTTTCAACGTGGCAGGCCGCAAACGATCGCCAAGTACCCTTTCAAAGGCCGCAACAATTTCAGGGTGACGAACAATCTCCACACCAAAAGCTTGCGCAACCCCAGCCATGGTCACATCATCATGGGTCGGACCAATACCTCCGGTCGTCAACACATAATCCACTTTCTGACTCAAAGCCGACACCGCATCGGCGATCTCATCGACGATATCGTCAATCACTCTAACCTCAGTCACTTCCACGCCTTGCTCACGCAGCGCCCGCAACAAATAAGGTGTGTTGAGATCATCAACCTTTGCCGCCAGAACTTCAGCACCGATAATAAGCAAAGCCGCTGTGCTGGATAATTCTGACGCCTTAGCCTGCATCATCATCAATCTCCAAACAGGTTCGCAAGATAGCGATGATCGCGGCACGCACATCATCCATGTTTTTCTCTGCATCAATCGTCTTCACCGGACCAATATCTTCTCTACAAGCGACACTTTCATAAGCCAGGGCAATTTTTTCCTGCTTGGCCTGCGCATCAAAGATTTCCTCTGGCCCGCCTCGCGCCTGCACACGAGCAACTGCTTTTTCTGCAGAAATCTGAAAGTAGATATTGAGATCCGGCCGCTGCGCCTTGGCATTCAAAGTTGTAACCCAATCCAAAGGGTTATCAAGACTTTGATAAGCTAAAGAAGATAAAAGATAGCGATCACTTAAAACAATGGCACCCTTGTGCAGATATGGACGTATCTCTTTATCGACATGATCCAAGCGATCTGCGGCAAAAAGCAGTGCCAACGCCTCAGAAGTTGTTTGCGTATCCCCTCTAAGAATTTCTCTTATCTTAACGCCAATAAAACCTGTTGATGGTTCTGCTGTTTCATAAACCACAAAATCATGTTGTCGTAAAAATTCTGCCGCAAGACGAATCTGTGTGGTCGTTCCTGCACCATCAATGCCCTCGAAAACAATTAATTTCCCTTTATGCTGCGACATAAAAAATCCTCTATACCTTAACTTAATGTAAACAAGCGGTCTTTACGACAAAACAAAATGAGAAAAAACGGTCCTCCGGTAAATGCGGTGATTACACCTACAGGGATTTCTGTGCCAAAACAATAAAAAGTCAAACGTGCCAATGCGTCAGCAACAACCATAAATGTTGCTCCGCCAACAAGCGATGCCGGGATCAGCCAACGATGGTCTGCGCCAAAAATTCGACGTAAAATATGTGGAACCACCAAACCAACAAACCCCACCATACCTGCAAAAGCAACAACAGCCCCAACCATCAAAGCCGCTGCAAGAAAACAAGAAAGCCTTACTTTCTCTGTATCTAAGCCCAAGGTCAGGGCCTTTTCCTCACCCAGGACAAGCAGGTTCAATGCATTGCTCATCAATAAAAGAATCACGGCGCCAAGGCATAAATAGATACTCAAACCAATAAGTGTGCTGCTTGATTCGACCCCAATCACACCCATAAGCCAAAAAAGGATTTCTTGCGCTTTTGTTGCCGAAACAATGGTCTTCACGAAAGTCACGACAGCGCCGGCAAATGCATTAAAAATAACACCCATCAAAAGTAAACTCAAAGCATCAGAGCGACCACTCCAGCGTGCTAAGCTAAAAATCAAAAATGCACTGCCCCCTGCACCCATAAAAGCAAAAAGCGGCAACACGATATGGCTTGTCACCCCAAAAAGTAAGGCCACAATACCACCCAATGCAGCTCCTCCCGAAACACCAACAATATAAGGGTCGGCAAGAGGGTTTCTAAGTAAGGCCTGAAAAGTCACGCCTGAAGCCGCGAGACCTGCTCCAGTCAGAGCTGCCAAAATAACCCTGGGCAAACGCAGTCGTAAAACAATCTCATCGGGCTGCAGAAAGGCCAAAAGATTCAGCGACGACGTACCGACACCTAACGCAAGAAGCATGCACAAAACAAAAATCGCACCAAGCAATCCTAAGACTGGTAAACGACGACTCAAGAATCCCTCCAGAGAATCGCCAACAATTCTTTTAAGCCATTAATCAAACGTGGTCCCGGGCGCAGAAGCGCATCATCATGCAAAACAATCACATCTTTTCCATCTTGAATGTGAAGCATCGGCACGCTCTTCCAGAAAGCATGACTTGCCGCTTCACTCTTTAAGGTCATATCAAGAATCAGATCGGGCTTAAAACGCACCAGGGCTTCTAAATCGATATGCGGAAAGGTCCCACCGCGCTCAATCACATTCACCAAAGAAATCGCGCTCAAGAGACTATCGACGAAACTACCGGGTCCTGCCACCACCATAGGTTTGTGTCCCAAAGCCACCAATGCACGTTTCGGTTGCCGTCTCGAAGCTTGAGTTCTTAATGCCGCCAAATCTTTTTGCATCGAAGTTGTTAAGTTTTGGGCTTGTAAGTCCTTGTGCAAAAACTCTCCCAAAAACGTGATCGCAGACCAAAGTTCATCAAGCGTTTTCGCTGGCAACACCAACACCGAAAGACCTAATCCTGCTATTTGTCTTATTCGATCAGCACCGCCACTTGTGGGTATCGCTAAAACAAGATCGGGCTTAAGCGCGACAATACTTTCTAAATCAGGATCGATAAACCCGCCCACTTTAGGAATCTTTTTGACAGCCTCAGGCCATGTCGCATAGCGCGTCACGCCAACAACATGCTCACCAAGCTCAAGGGCAAAGAGTACTTCTGTCATCGAGGGCGCCAGCGAAACAATGCGCTTAACCTCTTGTGGTGGTTTAGGGCCAAGCCAAATTGCTGAACCAGAAAGCGTTAAAGATAAGGCAAGGGTTGTGATTGATGTGAGCATTAACGTATGCGCCAGCTTTAAAGCCGATACTCCTTATCGTGCAAATACAGAAACATGACCGCCATAGAGTCATGCTCTATATCCGAGGTGTTATGGTAAGTGGAAATGAGCTCATATTGATGATCTCGATAAACCCGAAGCCCTTCAACGCTGCTGTAAAAGTCGACATGATCCAGCCCAACTTTGTCGGTGCTGTTACGAACATAACTCGTGTAGACACTTTTATTGGTCGTGATATCGCGAAGCTCCAAAGACTCCGCAAATGGATGCAGGTGTACTGCAATATAATGTACTCGTGTATCAAATGGGATGTCCAAATACGCTGTCACATTGGTATGATTAACCTGCTTACCAGGAGGAACTTTCCAGTGGCCTGAAAATTTTTTACCGTAAGGGTCTTCCCAGATGCGCCCATGTTTGGTTGCAGCCGCCCCGACCAAACAACCTTCACCATGAATCTGCGCATCGGGTTTTTCAATATTAAAATAACCATCATCGCCCTCCACCAACACCAATGCATTTGCAGCGACCATAAAGAGCGGCTTTAAAGAACGTTTCAGGTCGACACCTCTGACATAATCAAGACCAATACGATGCCGGACATCACTTGGCTGACCTTTCCAATTAAGCTGCAAAACCTGCGTGTTGAGCTTGAGCACTTCAGAAGACACTAAGGGAACGCCAAAGCCCTTGGGAAATGTAATTGTTTGCTGCCCCTGGGAAAGGGTAAACAAACGTCTGTTGGCATTTTTCTTCCATCCAAAAATATCTTTGTGCTTTTGCGGATCGATATCCAGGTTCGAGTGACACATAAATTCTTGAGATATTTCTTCGTCCGCTTCCGCAGAAATCATGGTTGCATGAAATCCGCTTATCCAAAGAAGCTCCTCAACATCACCATGCTTTAATTGAATGGACTCTGTGCTTTGCGGCCCCAGCATCGACTTATATTCTTTATCGATATGATATTTAGGAGAGAAAAAAGTTTTTTGGTATGCGGGCGGCTCACGACTGGCTGCCGCACAAAAACATTCACCCCAACCGCCGGCGATCGAACAGGTTTGCGTACCCGACGATTCGAGAGCACATTCGCAACTTCGCATTCCCCCAGGAAAACAGCTTTCCTCTGGAATCCGTGAGAACCAAAAAGAAGCGGCCACAATGAGTAAAGCCGAGCCAACAATGAAAGGATATTTTGCGCGCGTCAAAACAAAGACCACATGATTTTAAGGACCCAGGCGATCCATCGTTCGGGCGAATGGAATCGTTTCACGAACATGATGCAATCCACAAATCCATGCCACCGTACGCTCTACGCCCAGACCAAAGCCAGCATGTGGAACAGAGCCATACCGCCGCAGGTCCAAAAACCATTCGAATGCATCTTGGGGTAAATCGTGTTCAGCAATACTCGCTTCGACAACATCCAATCGATCTTCACGCTGCCCGCCACCCACAATTTCACCATAGCCTTCAGGCGCCAAACAATCGACAGAACACGAAACCTCGGGGCGATTGGGATCACGCTTCATATAAAAAGCCTTAATGGCCGTAGGAAAACCGTGGACCAAAATCGGGCGATCATAGCATTTGGTGAGTTCCGTTTCGTGGCGGCCACCAAAATCCATACCCCACTCTATATCAAGCAGCTCTTTAACCTCAGGGTCATCACATTCGTTTTGCAATGCTTTAATCTGAGTCACAGCATCATCGTAGGAAAGACGGATGAAAGGTTTCTGCACCTTCCTTAAGAAGGTTAAATCTCGCTCGAGAACATTTTCAAGTTCACTCTCGTGCTTGTTTAACACCCGCTCAACAATCACACATAAAGTATCTTCGATAAAATTTAAAAGTCCCTCGAGCTCCATATAGGCGACCTCGGGCTCAACCATCCAAAATTCCGTCAGATGACGCCGGGTTTTCGATTTTTCAGCTCTAAAAGTCGGTCCAAAGCAATAACTCTTACCAAAAGCCAAGGCCGCCGCTTCCTGATAGAGTTGACCACTTTGAGTCAGATAAGCCTTTTGACCAAAATAGTCCGTATCGAAAAGTGTCGAGGTTCCTTCACAGGCATTCGGCGTGAAAATCGGAGAATCCACCAACACAAAATCATTCTCATCAAGATAATCACGAATGGCTTTAATGATGGTGTGACGAATTCGAAGAATCACATGTTGCCTTTTAGAACGCAGCCACAGATGGCGATGATCCATCAAGAAAGCATCACCATGTGCTTTCTTGGTGATCGGATAATCAGGACTCTCTGAGACCACATGCATATCGTTTAGATGTAATTCAAAACCTAGCGGTGAACGCTCATCCTTAACCACTGTGCCCTGCACACGCAGTGAGGTTTCTTGTGTAAGTTCGCCAAGCTTTGCAAAAAGCTCTTCCCCCACATCAGAAACCGACGCAATGGCCTGAATGATCGCTGAACCATCACGCACTTGTAAGAAATGGAGTTTCTTGGATGAACGTTTATTGTACAACCATCCCTGCAAAGTGACCTTTTGTCCTTCACACTTCGCAACATCGGCGATACGAACGCTCTGCATCTCTTAAACCCCGTCTTCCAGGTTCAAACGCCCAAGTTACTCGACATAAAAACAGGCGATATTGCCGCTGCCTGCGGCCGCCAAAGATCCCAGGGCAACATTCGATGAAGCAGCAGTTTCCGCGCCAATTTTCACCGTTTGAATAAGCACACAATAAAGCCCCGCGCCGCTAAATGCACTTTGCGGTACGGTGACGCTGTTGTCGGCTGTAGAGGTGATAAAATCCAGCATCGCAGCAGGCCCTGCTGCAAAATCAGGCTCACTGTAGACCGGCTGCTCTTGTGGCTGCCAATTGTTGGTGTCAATCAGATCTGTTGCATCGTCATCACCATTGTACGCCACCTTAAACATCGTGACGATCGGTCGGGCCGCATCACCGGTCCAGGAAATGGTCAAAGCGCTACCATCATGGGTATCAAGACTCATTAAAAAGCCGTCTTCTGTCAAAGCCGGAGAGTAGCTTATTTCGCTGGCTTCAATCACATCAGGCGCTTCAACTGTGACAGAGTAGGTTGCGGTCGCGGTCTGGCCTATAAATTTGTAATCCACACCAGACTCATAGGTTAAACTTGGCGTCGAATTCCCTCCGGGGAGCGGATAACTTGTTGCCACATACATGCCCTCGGCCATATCGGAAGTTTCCTCAAGCGTCGCACGCTCTGTATTCCAGGTTAACTCGACCTCTGCGCCTGTAATCGCAGTCGGTGGCTGTGAATCGAGAAGACTCTGACGCTCAAATAAAGTCGCCCAGGAGCTCGTGCCGCTGTCGAGCGGGACAATTGAGCCAAGCTCGCTTGGTAATCCTTGAATGTCACTGGCATCGGGCGTGCTCGTCACCAAACCCACCATATACGTCGTTGCGGTCAATTGGTCACAGGAACACAGCAACGCCAAAAGCAACGCACCAAACAAATTGAGTCCTTTTTTCAACATTTTCTTCAAGCTCCTCACTTAAAATGGAATATGCATGGGGTCATAGCGCAATGTACGGCCCTCCGCAACGACATTGTCTTCGAATCAAGATCGCACGCCCAAAGCCGATTTGGCACATCCTTTGACACTTTTTGTCTTGCTAAGATTGTCGCTTTTACGCCATGCTTGACGACATGAAAAGACATGCCCTCTTGCTCTGCAGTCTTGGTCTTTTTTTCACCACCAGCTGCAAACCCTCAGATCCCCCCAATGCAGGACAAATTAAACAAAGCAATATTGATGATATTATCGTCCAAAGCGAAACTCGGGGAGCACGCCCGGGAGATTACTATCTGCGCAACAAACAGGCCGCATTCATCATTCAACGCCCGGGCCATGAACTTTCACTGGGTCCCTTTGGTGGCAACCTTATCGATGCTGCGCTGCACGGAGGGACCGACAATTTCGGCGAACTCATTCCGGTATTGGCTGTGGGTCGCACCATCCGCATCGATTCCATGCGTGTGATTGCCGATGGCTCGGATGACGGTCCGGCCATCATTGAAGCGCTCGGCCACGACGTCCTCAACAACTATTTCAACCTCATGGGTTTAGCACCGGATCTGATATCCTTTAATGCGGATGGGCAGGGTTTGCTCTATCATAATCCGGAAAAGACTTTGGGCCTGGACATACGTATCCTCTACAGCTTGGGGCCAGACGACACGCACCTTAATATTCAATACAGCTTCACCAATGCGGGTGCCGAACGCATCGGCGTCCCCTTAGGGCTTTTGATCGATACCCGCAGCAACGTAAAAACTTTTCTACCCGGCGATGGCTTTGAAGCGCAGGGTTCCAAAGATGTCAGTGTGGAGAATTTGCAGGATATCCTCGGGCATGATCATCACGCCGAGCAAATACTCCTGACCACAAAAGATTACGGATTGGCCATCGTGCCCAGAGCAATTGGCAACATTCAGGCGCCGACGAACGTCGGTCTACAGGTCCCCAATATCGGTACAGTCTTGGCGATTGGGGTAGAGAATCTTCTCGAAGCGGCTTCAGAGCCCACTTTTATTCTCAACGCCAACGAAAGCGTCATCTTTGACCTCGATGTGGTTCTTGAAGCGAGCGGGGCCAGTGCTCTGGCAAAAGGCTGGCAACGTCTTGGTTATGAACTCGACACCTACAGCGCTTGTGTCACACACGAGACGTCAGCTACACCTGCACACGCGGTGCAAGTTGGCTTTTATAAAACCGCCGATGATATTGCCGGCTTCTGCACAACCGGAAGTGACGGTTGTTGCAACGCAACGCTCCCCAAAACCACTTATGAAGCCATGGCCGGTGATTACTTCCGGCCCTTAAGCGAACAAAAAGCCCTAAGCGAGAACACAGTAGAGTTGTCCATTCAAGCCAACACAAAACTCGAAGTGGATATTCAAATCTATAATGATCTCGACACGACCCAAACAACCGCCCTACCCTGTCGACTGACACTCATCGGACAACGCTCAACCATCGAACATAAAATGATCGGGCCCCGCGCCTTAAGCGACCCTGGTGGAAAAGTCGCCAGAATGTTCTATCTTGAATCCTGCAAAGACTCTCTCGAGGTTCTCCCTGGCCGTTATCTTGCAATGGTCACACGGGGCCCACAATTCAGCAAACTTGAAGAAGTGCTTGACCTCTCGCAAGGTGCGTCGACGACGCTGACCGGCGCCATACATAGAGCAAGTGATGCCGGAGACTATGCTGCCAGTGACTTCCATATCCATTCGATTTTCTCCATGGACTCTCTGGTGCCCGCCAAAGACAGAGTCATTTCCATCAGCGCTGAAGGGCTCGATTTTTGGGCCTCCACAGAGCACGATGTTGTTGTCGACTTTAGCCCCTATATCCAAGCCCTGGGACTTGAAGATGAGCTCTTAACCATTCCGGGCGCAGAGGTCACCACTTTTGAACTTGGACATTTTGGTGCTTTCCCCCTTGTTGTCGACACACAATATGCCAACGGTGGCACCCCCGACTGGACATACGACGTCGACCAGACCTACCGACCAACAATGCAGGATCTCTTCGATGTGATTCATAGACAAGGCGGTCTTGTCCAGGTGAACCACGCGCGCAGTGGGGGCCTGGCGCATTCGGCCTATTTTAGCAGGGCAGGTTTGCTTTTCGATGAAAACACAAAAATGCCATACAATGACATCGCAGATCATATTGTTGCGAACGATTTTTTACGTTACGACAAGGGCATTCAATATTTTAGTGATGACTTTGATATCATTGAAGTCATGAATGGCGTCTACACTTATGTGAGTGGTGACATGGTTTATGACAGTGGTCTCGAAGCCGAAGGCCATGACTGGATGAGCATGCTCTCGAGTGGTCGGCGCATTGTGGCGGTCGGCAACTCTGATACCCATACCTTAGGTGCCTACCCCGGCTCACCACGCACCATGGTGAAAGGACGAAGTCAGGGCACCTCTGGGCTTGTCGCCAATCTCAAAAAAGGTGCTGCCTATGTGACCACCGGCCCCCTGCTTGATATTGAGCTCAAAGACGCAACCGGCGCCACGGCCAGCCCTGGAGATATTCTCACACCTTCAGGCGAAACAATGACCCTGGTCATTAAGGCTCAAACCCCGGCATGGTTTGAACTCAACCGCGTTGATGTGGTTGCCAACGTTTTCTTTGCCGATCCATCGGCCAGCACTAAAGCACCTCGACTCGTAGAAGCCACCCCGATAGAAAAAGAACTCAAGACACGAAATAATGGCGCGACATACTACAGCTACGAAAAAGAAATTTCGATCAGTCTTGATCAGCCGACATTCAATGGTCAGGACTCGTGGCTTATCGTTCGCGTTGCGGGCACAGACACACATCTATTCCCCGTTATTCGCGGTGGCGGCGGTACACTGAATACTGAGGCAACAAATCCTGAAGACTTTCTATCCCAACGCACAGGTAAACACCCATTCGCCTTCAGCAACCCTATTTTTCTGGACTTGAACGAGGATGGCCTCTGGCACAACCAGCAGCCACTTTAAAAGCAATCTAGCTTTCTTCGCTATCGCTTTCGGGCTCAGCTTCAGCGGATGGAGTGGGCTCCGCCCAAAATGGTGGCATTGAATATACGGGCACACCACTATCATCAGTTTGAGAATTCTCCTCAAGCTTGACCAGTGGTTTTTTCTTGGGTGCGGTCTGGACTTCGGGTTGTGGTTCTGGATTATCCAAATTATCCATCGCTTGATGAATCAAACCTGCAACCCATTCGCTCATACGCAATCCATTGGCCTTACAGTACTCCTTGGCCCTGGCATGGGCTACATCGTTTAAGTGAATGACCTTGGTCGACATCTTTCCTCCTGCGAATTTATGACAATACCTATAAAGATCAACCTGCGTTAGGAGGTCAAGCAGAAACATCAAAAACCCGATAAAATAAAAGGGCTAAAATGCTTGACAGGCCTATTCCCAAAGCCTCTACCCGCTTTTGGTCAAACGCCAGACCATGGGCTATCCCCTTAAAAAGTTTAAACAACTAACGCAAACGCACCGAAAAGATCTGCTGTGGCAAACGTTTACCCTTCAAGGAAACTTCCCGTTGGTCACAAACCTCAACCCGCTCGCCAATTTTGGCAAAAGTTGATGTGCTCACCACAATTTCTCCTGGTTGGGCTTCTGAACAAAGACGCGCCGCCACATTAACCGTATCCCCCATCGCTGTGATGTCTCGCCGAAATGCTGGCCCCACAGGCCCAACGACCGCGTCGCCGCTATGCAAACCAATACCCATGGCCATATCGGTTCCAGCAAAGAGTGAGAGCGTGTGGGTCCGGTTTAAATCGTCAATGATTTCTTGCGCCGAATACATGGCGGCCAACTCATGGTCCTCACTGTATTCGTCTAAACCAAAGAGCCCCATCATACCGTCACCTAAAAATTTATCGATTGTCCCCCCAAAGCGAACCACACTGTCGCCCATATATTCAGATAAATTGTTGATCGCCGCCGCCACAGTTTCCGGGTCATGCTTTTCACTAAACTTCGTAAAACCACGCACGTCGGCAAACATCACAGTCAAACGCATACGACGTGGCGATGTTAAGCCGCCAAACTTCGTAATAAATTGGCCCAAGTTATTCACCACATCCTGCATATGCACCATACGCAAAAGAAGTGTGTAGAGACGCTCTACCAATTCAGAAATAAAAGGGGGCTTCACGATAAAATCATCCAAACCCATAAACGCTTCACGCACTGCGGGTGAAACGGCTTCTTCCGGTATAATGTATAAAACCCCAATGGGCCGCGATGGCTCTTTGTCGCGAACATCTTCGACAAGCGTCCGCCCTTCTGCACCGGCTCCAAATGCCTCAACAATCATCAATTCGGGGCGAAAACGTTCGGCAAGCCACAACGCTGCGTTACGATCGGCTGCAACTTCGACATCAAAGGCCTCTGCAGATAATTCTTTTGCAAGTCGTTCGCGAAACTCTTCGTCCTGATCAACTATAAGTAGTCGTGTACCTGGCATAGTTCTCTTATCTGCAAAAAGGCATCAACGCGTCAACCAATTTTCACGCTTTTCCACAATTCCTGCCCATTTATCGGCTTGCTGCGCCAATAAATCACCTACAGACTTATTCCATTGTGGGATTTTATAGTCTGGTGCAATTTCCGCAAAAGGTTGTAAAACAAAATTCCTTTCGGCTAAGCGCGGATGCGGCAAACTTAAATCCGAATCACACACCACCTCGTTATCGTAGGACAGAATATCCAAGTCCAGTGTGCGTTCTTCCCAGCGTCCTTGTCGCACACGACCTTGGGCCAATTCCAATCTCTGTAATGCACTCAAGAGTTGTTTTGCACTGTGCCTTGTCTCCATGGCGCAAACCGCATTCCAGTAAGCGGGTACGTCTTCGGAATAACCATCGACGGTCAAGGCCACTGTTTTAAAGGCGCTTGAAAAACGAACCGCACGAATTTCTTCGGCTGCCACAAAATCGCGAAAAACACTTCGAAATGCGGCCAAAACATCGCCAAGGTTTCCGCCTAAAGCAACATAGGCCTGCTTCCACTCAGCGCCAGCAGAGCATGTCACGCTTGTGCCCCCAACACATCCTGCATCCCGTAAAGGCCGGGCTCTTGCGTGTGAATAAAGGACGCAGCCCGTAATGCGCCACGAGCAAAAATATCACGAGATGTGGCCCGGTGCGTGAGTTCAACGCGTTCTGATTCACCGAAAAAGAACACAGTATGCTCACCGGCCACATCGCCGCCGCGTAAAGCCGCATAGCCGAGTTCTTCAATGCCGCGCTCATCCCTTTTTGCCGAACGGTCAAAAACATCCACCAAGTCACCACGTGATTTTTTGAGTTCTTGCCCCAACGACATTGCTGTCCCGCTGGGCGCATCTCGTTTTTTGCCATGATGTATTTCAAAAATTTCGGGTTCAAAATCATTGCCCAATAAACGTCCAGCATCGGCGACAAGCTTCCGTAAAACATTCACGCCAATACTAAAATTGCTCGCCACTAAAATCGGGATTTCAAGCGCCGCTGCTTTTAGAGCACTTATCTGCTCCGCATTTAAACCTGTCGAACCACAAACGTAAGCCACTTGATGCGCGATACACGTTGGTAAAATATCCAAACAAGCACTGGGTGCTGAAACATCGACCACGACTTGCGCCACACTTAACGCTGCAGAGGTATCCGAGGTATAGAGGCCCTCTTGCGTGTCGCTTTCTTTTCCGGACGCACGAATCAAACCACTGACCAACTCAAGCGAATCTTCTTGAGTCGCCAACGCACAAATGCGACTTCCCAGGCGACCATGCGGGCCCACCACGCTAAGTTTTGTTTTAGCCATATCTACACCGCAGCTTTTTGCGCAGAAACACGCTTAAATCCGGCTTCCATTTGTGCCGCCGAACGTGCCAAGGACTCAGCATCGATATCAAGAGCTGGACGTAAACGCACAGTACGTGTTCCGCAGGAATTAATCAGCAACTCTTCGTCGTAACAAGCCTTCACCAAAGCATCACGTTGCTGTCCATTCGGTAAATCAAATGCGGCCCAAAGACCACGGCCTCTGACGTTCTCTATTTGCGGCCATTGCCCTGCTAAATCCTCCAGCAACTTCAACATGTATCGCCCCATCTTCGTGGCATTGTTGATGAGGAGATCTTTTTCGATGATTTCAATAATACGTCGACAACGGGCCATGTCGACAAGGTTACCTGAGAAGGTGCTCGAAATCCGTGAGGAGGTATGG
>JASMKV010000317.1 GCA_030749035.1 Myxococcota bacterium
CGACGTCTACCAATACTCCCTCACCCTACAATCTCTTTTTGCCATCAATGTCACCGCCAAGGCAGGGGTCGAGATGGACACCATCGAAAAAGAAATCGCCACGGTCATCAATGAATTCAAAAACAAAGGACCAACGGATCGCGAAGTCGAACGCGCCCGCAATCAACTCCTCACCCAAATGGTCAGCGGCCTGCAACAGGTTAACGGCCGCGCCGATCTACTTAACCGCTACAATCAATTTACCGGCGATCCTGGATTTTTCGCCAAAGATCTGGGGCGCTACAAAAAAGCCAGCGCCAAAGATGTTCAGGAACTGGTCAAGCGCCTCATCAAACCCGAAAGCCGGGTGGTTATCCTCACCGTACCTAAAGGAGAAGATGCATCATGAAAACCCTACGCACACTTTTAGTCTTTGCTCTCCTGCAAGCCTGCACCGCAACCCAAAGCAGCAAAGGCGAGGCGAACTTCCGTGCGACAGCACCAGCCCCAAGCGGTGATGTCAGCACCAAAGCCCCGGTACCCGATAAGGAGGTATTCGCCAACGGCGCCACGCTCCTAAGCCACCAAAAATCCATCCTGCCGCTGATCAACTTTAGTCTGGTTCTAAAAAGCGGTTCGAGCAACGATCCTCTTGGTCAATCGGGTTTGGCAGGCATCTCCGCGGAACTCTTGCGCACGGGGACAAAAACACGCAGCGCAAAGGAAATTAATGAAGCCATCGAATTTGCCGGCACCTCGTTGAGTGTAAGCGTCGATAAAGAAACCACCACCTTGAGCTTCTCCTGTCTCAAGGAAAACTTTGCCAGCGTCCTCGAAGTTGTGGCGGAAATTATCCTACAACCAAGCTTCTCTAAAAAAGAACTCGAGCGCCTGCGCGCCCAGCGCTTAGGCTCCCTGGCACAAGCTCTCGATAACCCCAAAGCCCTGGTGGGCAGGGTCTTTCGGCGCCATCTTTTTGCGCAGCACCCTTATGTATCAAGCTCTTTGGGTGATGCTTCCGCGCTTAAAAAATTCACGGTTAAAGATATTAAAAACTTTTATCAAAAATGGTATCGCCCTAATTTAGCGGGCCTCATCCTGGTCGGTGATATTGATGCACAAAATCTCGATCGAGTACGCCAAACGTTTGCCGGTTGGAAAGCCAATAAGCTTGTCGCCTTAAGTCCTGAGAAACCGCAAAATCCAGAGGTTAAACGTATTCTTGTCGATCGCTCTGGCGCGCCACAGTCGGCTCTGCGCATTGGCCATCTTGGTGTAGAGCGCAGCCATCCAGACTTCTACAATATTTTGATGTGCAATATGATCTTGGGCGGTCTTTTTAACAGCCGCATCAACATGAATTTACGCGAGGATAAGGGCTACACCTACGGTGCCCGCACCTATTTTGATTTCTTGAGCCAAAGCGGTTCGTTTTTTGCCGCCACATCGGTTCGCACCGATGCCACTGCCGCTTCGGTGAACGAAATTTTCTTAGAAATCGCCACCATGCATCGCAAAGGCATCAAGGCAGAAGAACTCGAACACGCCAGAAATGCCTATACCTTAAGTTTTCCCGGTTACTTTCAAACACTTGGCGGTATCGCACAAATGTTTGGCAAAATATTTGGCCACGCGTTACCTGTGGTCTACTATCGCACACTACCGGAGAAAATAAATACGGTTCAGGTTGAAGATGTTAATCGTGTAGCGCGAGAGCAACTCAAACCTGAAAATCTATCAACCGTCATTGTAGGTGACAAAGAAAAGATTTTAGAGGGCCTTGAGTCCTTAGGCAGAGGTGCATTTGAAATACGCTCTTTCGAACAGGCAAGCTCTGGATGAGCAATTTAGCGACAGGGTTTGGACCTTTGCCACCCTTTTAGCCATTGTTCTTTTTGGCTCGTCGGCCTGGGCTTCACCACACAATCTCCCACAATTATCCTATGAACGCACCATCGAGAGCCCCGCACTTACAACCCTTGAAAAAAATATACTGCGCAGCATTCAAAAATGGGCCAGAAGCCATAAAGATGGGTTTTCTTTCGACGCACGCCTTACACGTACCGCCTACAGCCACGTTGGCAATCTCCCCTTAAGTGTTGAGGGCGAGCTTGATCTGGCCAAACTTCAGGAAAAGGCCCAAGCTTGGGGCCTCACCGATGCACAACTTGGCGCCATCTACTTAAGTCTACCGCCCGATGAAAAGATTCAGCCACATTTGCAACAACAACTTGAAGAGCGTGTGCGTCACGTACACTTTAACCGCATAGGGCTGGCGCTTAAAAAAGACACCTATCAAACCCGACTTCTTATTTTGTTTTCACGTAATGTTCTGGCCCTTGATGCGATTGCCCCACGCATGCTGGTGGGTCGATCTCAAAAAATTCAAGGGCGTGTTCGCAATTTACCTAAAACAAGATCGCAGGTTGAACCCTATCTGACACTGGTCGTACAAAATCCAGATGGTACAATTCGCCGCACGCCGGCCATTTTAAACAAAAACCGTTTTTCTCTGGATCTACCAGGCTCCTTGCAGCCAGGTAAATCCATCGTTGAAATCATGTTGGAACGTGGCAAGGGCCCTGAAATTGCCGCCCTTTTCCCCATCCACATGGTGCTCTCACCAAAGCATTTACAAAAACAGAAAAAACTTTCCGCCAAGCCGCTTGAACGCACACCGCGAGATCTTGAAAATACACTGCGTAATTTGATTCTTGCCGAGCGTCAAAATTTAGGTTTAGACCTGCCCAGCTCCAGCCACGCCCTCTCGGCCGCCGCCCGCTCACACGCCAAGGAGATGGTGCACGAAGGGTTTTTTGCCCATCGCTCACCCAAACGTGGCGACTTAGGTAAGCGACTCTACAAGCGCGGTATTCCCTATAAGCGTGCTCTTGAAAACATTGCAATTTCGGGCAACCTGGAAGACGCCTTAAAGCAATGGCTCAAAAGCCCCGCCCACCGAGCCAATATTCTCGACCCACAAATCTCAACTTTTGGGGTCGCGGTCGCGAAACAAAAAAATGGTTCAAGCACACAATATTTTTCTGTCTTGATTCTTGCCGATCTTGAGGACGACCCCGATTTACAAACAAGCTCAGCTGCCGCAAGCAATCCCGAACAGCATGGCGGCTAAGAAAATTCTGTAGATGTTTGCAATGCTCTCCTCCAAAGCATAACAATAAACAACTTTAAGAATCATCCAAAGGCATCGTGATGCAAGAGATGGCCATTCGCGCCCAGGGCTTAACAAAATGCTTTGCTGATTTTGTCGCCGTCAACGACATCTCTTTTGAAATTCCCAGAGGCACATGCTTTGGTTTTCTTGGACCCAATGGCGCCGGCAAAACAAGCACCATGCGCATGATAGGATGCGTCTCCCCCCTTTCAAAGGGCACACTTGAAGTCTTCTCTGAATCGACAGCCCAAAAGAATATGCGCTCTATCAAACAACGCCTTGGCGTCGTCCCGCAGGAAGACTATCTCGATCATCATATTACCTGTTATGAAAACCTGGAGCTTTATGGACGCTATTTTGGCCTCAAACCTGTGGACATTCGTCTCGAAATCAAACGGCTTCTTGATTTTGTCCATCTCGAAGCCAAAACACATACCCAGGTACGCTTTTTATCCGGCGGCATGAAAAGACGTCTTCTGATTGCCCGAGCTTTGATCAACAACCCTGAAATGATCTTACTCGACGAACCCACGACCGGGCTCGATCCTCAAGCCCGTCATTTGATTTGGGATAAAATGCGTGAGCTCAAAGACAAAGACCACACCCTCATCCTGACCACACACTATATGGAAGAAGCCGAGCAACTCTGCGACATGCTCGCCTTTATGGATGACGGCAACATCATCGCCATGGGACGACCCAAAGACCTTATTCGCGAACATTTGGAAACAAATGCGATTGAAATCTTTATCGAATCAAGCCAGCGACCTAAACTGCTTGAAACCTTTAATACCAGCACACAATTTCACGCCGATCTTGGGCAGCGGCTCATCATCTACACCCGAGACTCGGGCACCATGCTCACACAATTGCACCACGACTACAGCGGAATTGAAATTCGCTCACGGCTCACCAACCTTGAAGATGTGTTCCTCAAACTCACCGGCCATCAACTTAGGGAAAATGCATGAAAAGCCAGGGACAAGCCTTAAGTTTTTCCCTGCCTTGCGCCATGCGCGTGTGGTACCGCAGTGTCTATATCTACAAGCGCACCTGGCTCATCAATCTTCTGCCCAACTTTTTCGAACCCGTCATCTATTTAATCGGTATGGGTATAGGACTTGGCGCCTATATCGGCCAACAAATGCAGGGCATGGACTATTTACATTTTATTGCACCAGGCCTCGTTGTTGCCAATGCCATGAACGGATCCACTTTCGAAACGACCTACAATCTTTTTGTCAAAATACACTTTGATAAAAAATATGATTCAATCATCGCCACACCGGTCAATATCGAAGATGCCATGCTGGGCGAGCTTCTATGGGCCACCACACGTGGAATGATTTACGGCGGTGTTTTTGCGTTTGTGATTTACTGTTTTGGGCTGATCTCTTTTACGCAAATCTTTCTGCTTTTACCGATTGTCCTACTCACCAGTTTTCTTTTTGGCGCCATCGGCCTTATCTTTACCGCCTATATTCAACTTATCGATCTATACTCCTTTTATTACACCCTCTTTTTGACGCCCATGTACTTCTTCAGCGGCATCTTTTTTCCCGTCGAAAACATCGCCTGGGTGGGTCAGATAGCCCACTTTACGCCACTTTTTCATGCGGTCAAGCTTTCGAAATTGGTTGTCTTTGGGCAAATGGATATCCACATATTATTTCACCTCGCCTATCTTCTTTTGGGTGGTTTGGTGTTAAGTTATTTTGGAATTAGACGCATCAAAGCACATTATATGCGTTAAGAAAGAACCTGTCTCTGAATATGACTGACAAAAACAGAAAGTATGGCTGGTTGTTTTGGTCAGCAATTCTTCTTCTTTATCTACTGACTGCCTCAAGAACTCCAAGTTTTGGCGATTCGGGCGAACTTCTAGCCACCAGCATGAAGCTTGCCCTGCCCCATCCACCGGGCTTTCCGCTCTATACTTTTTTGGCACACCTCTTCTATAAGGTATTACCTGGACCCGATGCTTGGTGCGTTGCCGTTTTAAGCGCCCTGTGTTCGCTGCTCTGCTTACAATCGGTTTTTCGTATCATTTGTCTACTCACACAGACGTCTAAAAACAACATCATGGCCTATTTTAGTATTGGGCTTTTAGCCCTTTCAACTGTGTTCTGGCAATTTGCTGTGCATGTTGAAGTGATTGCCCTTAATACGCTGCTCTTTTGCCTGTGTACTGAGTTTTGTTTCTACACCGTCTTGGCAAAGCCAGAAAAAAAGATTCGTTTTTTGCTACTGGCCGCCCTTTATGGCTCTCTTGGCGTTGCCAACCACCATACCATTATCTTTGTTCTCCCACAGGCTCTCCTGGCTTTAAGTACTGCATGGCCTGAACTTAACCCTAGACGCTGGCTTTACCTCATAGGCACCTGCCTCATTTTTGTGCTCATCTATATCCTTTTTGCACTTATCTCCAATCCAAATGAAATCATTTCGTGGCGTGCCCTTAAAGAACCCTATGATCTCTTGCACATCTTTTTGCGCAAAGATTATGGAACCTTTACTCTCACCAATTATGGCGATGCACAAACGTTTCCTTTAAGCTACTTTCTCTTTTTTCTAAAAAGCTCCTGGCAAGACATCCATATTCTACTCTTGCTTACACCATGCTCATTGCTATTGATTAAAACAATTTCTGCAAAACATCAGAA
>JASMKV010000318.1 GCA_030749035.1 Myxococcota bacterium
ACGGTTAAAGTGACGCTGTATGTGCGTTGTTCCCCACTTTGATTAATAAAAGTGTGTTTGACAATATTGCTGCGACCATCAGTTTGTACTTCACCCGTGTCTTCACTGCTTCCGTCACCAAAATTCCAACTCCAGCCAGTGATGCTGCCATCGGTATCGGTACCGATACCGGTAAATGTGACTTCGTCAGCAGAATTAATGACGACTGGTGGGAGAATATTTTCCGCACTGCCCCAGATTTTTGCTGTTGGTGTCATATTTGACCCCGCTGCTAAAACCTCCAGCGTGATTGCGGTTGAGTCTGTTGCACCGCCGTCGTCCATCACGGTGAGAACAACATGATATGTGCCAGGTTGATTGTAGATATGGGCCACGGTGTTGCCCGCAGAGTCCAGCTTGGTACCTTCACCAAAATCCCAAGCGTAATTGGTGATGATGCCGTCTCGGTCATAACTGCTGGAACCATCAAAACTCACGGAAGTGTTATTCATGGCTTGGCGATCACCGCCGGTGATGACAGCTTTTGCTGGAAGATTTTGGGTTTCAGCGAGTTCATCGTTTCCGCAGCCGCCAGCGCTGAATATGAAAATCGCTGGAAGATAGGCTAATAATAAGTATTTGAAGTTTTTTTGCATGTTCTTTTCCCTTCTGGATTTGGCTGACGTTCCGGAAAATTATGCCGGGCGCTCATGAACCATGATGTTTCTCAGATGTGGGATAAGCGCATCAGAATGCACCCAGAACAAAAATACTCAAAACATGACGATAATCGCCAGCACGTGCATTTCTCTTTCTGTTGCGGAACTTAAACAATATGCACGCAAAGGGTTTTACGTCTCGACGACATATAACCGTATTTTTGGCATTGCGTTGCCCCGTGTGTCTTCTGCTGGCTTAATCTGAGATTAAAGCCTGAATTTCGTTTGGGGCCAGTCTTTACTGATAACCCGGATTTACCGGGTGATGCGGTTGATGTTTAAGGTAAAAGTGAAAAAATATCAAGGCAGCGAATAAAGAAAATTCGGGGAATCAACGATGCCATTTGGGAGCATGAGGTGCTTTTCGGCGCACAGGCAGATGTCTCAGAGTGAGCGAGGAACGCTCTGAGTGCGATAACCTTGGGTTTAAATTGGATTTTGTTATCTCATGACGCATAAAGATTTCGCTCAAACTGGGTGAGCTGAACAAATTCTTCAAAGCACTTTTGAATATCGGATTCCTGCAGCGTTTGTAGTTTGTTCAGGCTGAAGTCCTGAACCGTAAAGGATGCCATGGTGCTACCTACAATAATTGCCTGCCGCAGGGTTCTGTCATCGACACGATCCATATGCGCGAGATAGCCGAGCATGCCTCCGGCAAATGTGTCACCGGCACCGGTTGGATCTTTGACGACTTCTAAAGGAATGGCAGGGGCAGCAAACATGGACTCTTCGGTAAACAAAATTGCACCATATTCACCGCGCTTAATCACAACATATTTGGGGCCCATTTGCCGAATGGCCTGGGCAGCGGTGACGATATTCTCTTCACCAGATAAAAGTTTTGCTTCACCATCATTGATGGAGAGCAAATCGACTTTTTCAAGAGTTTTCATTAAAGACGAACGACGACCTTCTATCCAAAAATTCATTGTGTCGCAAGCGACGAGTTTGGTATCGGTCAATTGACTGATGACATGCATTTGTAAGTCAGGATCTATATTGCCCAAAAAAACATAGGGTGTGTTTTTGTAGTGCTCAGGCAAATCTGGTCGAAATGACTCCAGGACATTAAGCTGTGTTTCGTGGGTTTTAGCCTCGTTCATATTCCCATGGTAAGAGCCAGCCCAACGAAAGGTTTTTCCTGCGGTTTTTTGTACGCCAGTGCAATCAATGCCTTTTTTGACAAAAAAGTCTAAGTGTTCTTGAGGAAAATCCTCGCCAACCACACCCACAATTTGTGGCTGGGTAAAAAAAGAAGCGCTTGTGGCCAGGTAGCTCGCGGAACCTCCAAGAACATTTTCTGCTTGGCCAAAAGGGGTCTCAACAGAATCAAAGGCCAATGTGCCAACAACAAGTAACTTCACGTTTTTCTCTCAAATGTTAATGAATAAGGACAAACGTTCTTTTCATCCATTTTTACAAGGAAAGCAAGAGTTCATCGCGACAGGGAAAGACGCTCAGGATTGCTGGCGATCGAACGTGAGTTTATAGCTCTGACCAGACTCCAGGACCCATGGATGAGAATCGGAATTTTCATGAATTGTGTCAAAGAATTCAATGCGTTTTAGAGATAAAGGTGGGCCAAAATGTTTAAAGATGCTCAAGGTGGCTTGATTGGTTTTAGGTGCCCAATCAAGGTGTCCAAGGAAATTGGGGAAGCAAAGTGGCCAGCGTTGTACGCCTTCGGCGTCCAGTTGTTGTGGAGATAATTTTAAAACCTGGCTTTGTGTATCCAAAACTGCGCCAGAAAGAGCATTCGGGAGAGCCCAGAGGGCGGTATGACTCATATAGATGGGCCCAGCGTTACCGTAGAGGTCCGAACTCCAGAGGTAGGCGCCTCGTGTGATACGTTTGTAGAGATGCTCAATGGTCTCAAGCCCTTCTTGAACGAGGCCAAGGTGAATGGCTTCCAGGGCATGGTAGGCAATGACCTGAGATGCGTAGCCAAAAGCAAAAACAACACCCTTAAACCAGTTTGCTTTTTTGCGTCCAGATGGAAACGCTTCCATATAGGAGAACGCTGCGCGTCCGCGCCGGGGTTGCAAGTGTTTGATTAAAACATCGTGCTGACGTTTGATGTGCGCACGTGTATGTTCGATGGAAAGCCCCCCTTTAATGCCGCTCCAATGTCGAAACCAATCACCGGCCAGTGCGCCAAGAAAAAGTGTCGGGCGGTTCGGCGATGTTTTATAATAACCAAGTTCTGGCTCCCAAAGATGGGTTTCAATATAGTCCAAAAGAGTCGTCTCTTGTTGCGAGAAGGATTCGGCCTGTGATGCATTCATGATTTTCGCTAACTCTTTTAAGGCACCAAGGGTACTTAGGTAGAGTCCAGCGGTATAAATAAAGACACCATCGATTTTGAATGTATCAAATGTATGCCCGCCAAGTGGAACGCCTTGTGGAGATATCGCACGTAGGTGCTCAGCCATTTTTAAAAGTTCGGGCCATATTTGTGCCAAATAATCCGTGTCATTGTTGACCTTAATATAACGATAGGTTTGTAGAATAATGGACATGGTTAAGTCGGGCCAATGGCTTTCCTTTAAGCCGCGGTGCAAATCCAAGGGCCGCCCATAAGGTACATCAGAACTCTCCAGGGCAAAGTCACAATTGCCGTTGCCGTGTGAAACGCTGCCATTCTTATGTAATTTGATGAATGAATGAATTTCTGTTCGGTCAAAGTCGCTAAAAAAAGAGGCTGTAAAGGGATGCGAAATAAGTCTTTGATCTGCCGTGCCCGTAAGTCCGCCATAGGGCCATGGCCAGTCGACAGCTTCAATGGTGTGGAGAACGCCGGATTTGGGTAAAACACTGTTGCAGGTGGCGCTGTCACTTGCATTGAGCAGCATATGCTTGAGCCATTGTGGAAGTGAGGTTGTTTTGAGCCATTGCGCAATCAGGCTCGACTCTGCCCGCAGTGTCGCCTTGTGGGCTTGGGTATATATGGCCAGGTCTTTAGCGGAGTTAAAATGATTTTCATAATAGTGCCCAACGCGCGTGCAGTGCTGTTTTGAATTTGAATTTTTTGAAACGGGTTTGACAACGTGTCCAGGGGTCCACCATATCAATTGAAATTCAAGGTTGGAAGATTCTCCAGGCTCCAAGGTTCGTTTTGCACATAAGGCCGCAGCATTGCTTTTCGATGTATGCGGATAGGAGTCTTGAACCTGGCCGGCATTCTTAAAGTCATTTAACATTTGCGGATCTGGTTCATTGGGATCCCAGCATTCGCTTTGCGAAAAAGACCATGAAGCATTTGTGTTGGCTAAAAGCAGATGGCACCCCATGGAGGAGTGACGATAATCTTGCTCCCCCCAAGCATCGCCGGCCTTAAAACATAACCCCCAGAGGTCGCCATCTTGGATTTTCTGCTGTGTATTGGTCTTCACGTTTTTATATTTTTTGCCGGGTATCAGCTCGGGAATACCCAGCTTATTTTTGGGCATTCCGCCGCAACCGATGCCGCCGTGACCAAGAATGTTTTGCCAGGAAAAAAGAAATGAGAGGTCCAAGGGTTTAGCGCTGAGATTCTTAAATTCCATGCCAAAGAGTGCACTTGGGAGTGTCGATGTCTTTTGTGCATGCGGTATAAGAGGTGAAAATCCATTGACGGTGATTTCAAGGGGCATCGTGCCGGTGAATGTTTGTGTAAAGTGGGGAAGCTCACCCTTGAAAGTGACGCGCTCAATGGGTTTAAGTGTTCGGTATTCTTTGTGCCTTTTGGGGACATTTTGTCGAAGTATATGGTTCCATGATTGTGTTTGGTTGGTGCATGATATTGCCCAGAAAGAACCAGGCGCAAAATGCAGAGGCTGCATCCAATTGTTATGCATACGATAATTTTCAAAGCCGCCGCTTGTGGAGACACTGAACCCACCGCTGCCCAGGCTGGCCATGGGAAAACCACGATAGACATGCGTGTTTATATAAGTTTGACTCTCCTCGCTAAAGTGCACGGGGACACGATGCCCAGGAGAACGCATGGCACTTAATGTCGAACGAATTAAATTTAACATTTTAAATCTTCTAATTTGGATTACATATATCATCACAGGGATGAATAATGCCTCCATCCTTAGAGAAAAAAGTTTTTATTTGCTCGGTTGCCGCTGGCTGCATGCGTAAATTGCCGTGCACTTCGTTCAAGGCTTCAGGGGCTTGCGCATTTCGGTAGAAGCTCGTGTCTTCATCAAAATCAAAAAGGGTAAGGGCGGAGTTGGGCATGCTGTCGTCAACCAGAGGGATATCCCAGATTTCTTTTGGGGATGGTCCTGTCATTTTTAAGTTAATGGCTCGAGCGTGAAAAAATGAAGCAGGGTTTGGAACCTCAACGTCTCCCAGGGCGATTTGCATGAGGATGGGGCGGGTATCACTTGTTTGCTCCAGGTAGGGAGCATAGGTTGACGGGTCAATGCGGTCCAGATGATGCTGCAATACGGCAGCCAGTTTTCGTTCTTCGAGTGGATTATCGAGCATTAATCCCAGTGCAAAGAGAAACGACATAAAAGGCCTGGCGCGAAACATCATCGATGAGAAACCGGCACCCCCAACTTGAAAATTAAGTCGTGATAAGTTCTCATCTATGGCCGCCAGAGCGCCTCCCAGGATATGGCCTTGGCTAATGCCCATGTAATAATACTCTTCTGGATCATATAGAGAATTACCCGTTTCGGCACTTTGTAGGACAGGCTCTTGCCAAAGCTTGTTTTTGACAAGATGGCTTATCACGAGCCAATGACTCATACCTTGATGTACCCGATCGATAAAGCTTGCGGCCGAAGGCATGTCGGTGGTGATGTCGGCAAGAATAGAGATGCGGTCTGAGAGCCGCATACCAAACCAGTCGATGGCAATAAAGGGTGCGCCAAGTGCATTGGATAAATGTCGTGCACCGCTGTAGGTAAGTTCTTCGCGGGTGCCAAAAAACCCGTGTCCATAGGCTATCATTGGTGCAGCGGAGGTCGACTCTTTAAGTGATGTGGGCAAGGATATAAAAAATGGGATTTCTTTTGTACCCTGTTGTTGAATATTTTGTTTCTCGTCTCTAAGGAGCACTTTAGGGTTTTGTGCATCGACAAAATCTGGCCCGGTTATTCTACCTTTGATGTGTCGCCAAACCAATTCGTCACTCGTTTGCTCAA
The DNA here is from genome assembly GCA_030749035.1 of Myxococcota bacterium. GTDB lineage: Bacteria > Myxococcota > XYA12-FULL-58-9 > XYA12-FULL-58-9 > JASMKV01 > JASMKV01. The sequence continues at coordinate 5,846 of JASMKV010000318.1, forward strand.
TATCTTCCTCGATGACCAGGAGGATATCGTTTGTTTCTAAATAGCCTTGGGTCAGTTCTTTGATGCGAAAGAGGTCTTTTGTTTTGTTTTCGTGAGAACCCGTTGAGAATTCCCAGGCCAGTTGCAGATCTTTTCTTTTAAGGCCCATCTCTTTGAGTAGGGGAAAGATCTCTTCATTGTAGTTCTTCTCAAGCGTCTCTAGTATTTCGTCACCCTTGAGATCTTTGTCACGAAGTCGGCGAAAACCTTCTGGCGCAGAGATTGGGTTGCCGGTGGCGTCTTGCACTTGATGAATCGCCACAATATAGCGGCGACTTGGTTCGAGTGGTGCAAAAGGATGCAGGCTTAAGGCCTGTTGTGTTAAATCCTCAACCCTTGGATCAATGTCCGCATAGTGTGCAACAAATGTTTTGTTTAGGGTATCGATAATCAATGTGGCGCTGCTTTTTGGTGATTGACTCAAGGTTGGTGCATCCATGACATTCACAAGATTTTCGCGACTTAAGGCTTGTCCAAAACGGGCAAGAATGGTTGGTGCAATGGAAAAGCCGTCAGGTTGAAGCCATTCATCTGGATCTGCACTGCCTCCATCTTTGGTGTAAAGCTTGGCCGCATCTTCACGAAGAATGCGATAACCACTGGGCATGGTTGTATCTTCGCTGCGAAAAAAATCCGAAGGGTAGGGCAGTATGCAATCTAAACCTGCAAGGAGTGGGTTGCAGCCGGGTTGGAGTTCAAGTGGTTGACTTGGTTGACAACCCAGAGCCGAAAAAAAACAAAGCAGCGTGAGTGCTCTTGAAAAGAAGTAATACATGGGGTTTCCTTTTTAATTATTCAGCAATGGTCTGGTAAAACATCTCAGCAATATTTTCATGACCGGCCGGATTGGGGTGCGTGC
>JASMKV010000319.1 GCA_030749035.1 Myxococcota bacterium
GTGATACTTGTGATGATGATATATCCAATGATTGCACCCAAGACTGCGCTGGTACCTGGGGTGGCTCAGCTTATGTCGATAACTGTGATACTTGTGATGATGATATATCCAATGATTGCACCCAAGACTGCGCTGGTACCTGGGGTGGCTCAGCTTATGTCGATAACTGTGACATCTGTGATGATGACGCAACGAACGATTGTGAAGAAGACTGCGCCGGTGCATGGGGTGGTGATGCCTATGAGGATGCGTGCGGCAGCTGTGATGATGATCCTAGCAATGATTGTGTGATGCAGACTCTTCATCTGCACGCCGGCTTTAACCGGATCTCCTTCACACTAACACCAGAAGATAATCAGGTTGAGCTTGTTTTTGCAGAACTTATTGCTGATGGAAATCTTATCATGGTTTCCGGTGAGGAAGGCTTTTTTCAGCCAGATCTTCCTCCATTCCTCATCACCTTAACGCATGTTGAACCTGGAGTTGCGTATTGGGTCCAAGTGATAGAGCCTGGGCAGATGTCAGTTTACGGAGCGCCGCTGTCCGCCGATTTTAGTGTCGATTTGAATGCGGGACAAAACCATATCGGTTATTGGTTAAGTGAGTCTATGCCTCCAGAAGAGGCGTTCCAAGCGCTGATTGCGCAGAACATTCTGGTCTCTGTCACCGGATTGGATGTATCTGGTGGACCCATCATTTATGACCCGAAGAGCATGCCCTTTCTCAATACTCTCACAACGATGGAGCCTGGTCAGGGTTATGTGGTCACGGTGAGTGTTGGGGTTGAAGATTTTGATTACGGCGAGGTCTTAGTGGAAACGGATTCTCAGGTGATAGAGCTTTCTCCTGGTTGGAACCAAATTTCATTGACGGTGCTTCCAGCAGACAATACGGTTGAAGTCATTTTCGCTGAGGTGATTAACGCAGGTCACCTTATCATGATTAGTGGGGCAGAAGGCTTCTTTGATGCCGATGGTTTGCCTTTTCTTAATACCTTAACGCATATAGAGTCTGGACTCGGCTATTTGGTTCAGGTTGACGCGGCTGTGCAAATGACGGTTGTTGGTGCGCCGCTGTCCGCCGATTTTAGTGTCGATTTGAATGCTGGAGCAAACCATGTCGGCTATTGGCTTAACGAGCCTATGACGCCTGTAGAGGCCTTTGCGGAACTTGCTGCCGCGAACAATTTGATATTGGTAACCGGTTTTGATGATGCAGGTGGGTCTGTCTTTTTTGACCCGGCGGGTTTGCCTTTTCTGAATACCCTCACGGAGTTAATACCGGGCCAAGGTTATGTTCTCAGTGTGAATTATTCGGTGGACGATTTTCGTTATCCGGATATTTTGGATAGTTCGGAAAATGATGCAGAAACAGCGCTTGGGAACAATTAATTGTTCCCATGTATTAAACTATTTGGGTAAGTTCGAGAGCGCATCTCTCAACAAAGTGTTGACCAGCTGCGGATTGGCTTTGCCTTGGGTTTGTCCCATGACTTTGCCGACAAAAAACCCCAGACGCTTCGTTTGGCCGGCTGCGTACTCGGCAGCTTCATCCGGATGCTGGCTAAGAATGTTTGTGATGATGGGCAAGAGCACCTGTGGATCACTAATTTGCTCAAGACCTTTTTCTTTAACAATATCTTCTGGGTCACCGCCATGCTCGAGCATATGGGCAAAGACCGTTTTGGCGATTTTGCTGGAAATAGTTTGTCTGTCGATGAGTTCGACAAGTTTGGCTATTTCCTGGCCACCGAAACTTAAATCTTTTACGGAGCGTTCTTTGAGTTCGCCTGCAAGTTCGTTAATCATCCAATTTGCCAGTGGCTGGGCTTTTGTAAAATGTTCCAGAGCCGCGTTGAAAAGCGTGTTTAATGCAGGATTGGTCGCCAGGGCGCCCGCATCATCTTCATTTAAGTTGAGCTCGTTGGTATAACGCTGGTAATGGCTGCGCAGCTCAGCATTCTCTCCCAGTATGCGTTCCCGGGCCTCTTTTTTTGCAACTTTTTGGTCCGTGGCACTTTGCTTGTCTTGCTTCTCCACACTTTTTTGTTTCCGGGCCGGTTGTTCTTTTACCGCCTCCGTTGTCTTTACCCAGGAATCTTTTAGGCTGACGGTTCTGTTGACGACGAGTGCATCGTCTTGCGAGTCGACTGGATCGACGAAAAAGTAGCCCAGCCGTTCGAACTGAAAATAGGGATGCATCGATTCTGCTGCGATACTCGGTTCCACGGGAACCCCTTGAAGGACTTCAGAAGAATCCGGATTGATAATCTCCTCAAGAGAGGAGTCTGCTGCAGCGCTATCGGGGTCCTCATCTTTAAAGAGTCGGTCGTAGAGTCGCACTTCTACCTTGAGAGCGTGCTGCGCCGATACCCAATGAATGGCCGCTTTGATTTTGCGGCCTTCCGGGTTGCGTCCTAAGGTCTCGGGATCATAGCTGCAACGCAATGCTTCAATCTTTCCGTTTGCATCTTTAATGACTTCATCACAGCGAATCACATAGCCGTAGCGCAACCGCACTTCCTGTCCCGGGGAGAGCCTGTGAAAACCTTTGGGCGGAACTTCCGAAAAATCATCCGCTTCAATATAGACCACCCGGGAAAAAGGTATTTTGCGGGTTTCGTTGCGTGCTTCATTCTGGGGGAAAGCGGGCGCCTGCAGCTCTTCGACTTTATCTTCGGGGTAGTTTTCAATAATGACTTTTAAGGGTTTAAGCACCGCCATTACCCGGGCAGCGCGTCTGTTGAGATCATCACGCAGAGAATATTCGAGCAGACCCACATCGACGACACTATTGGCTTTGGCGACGCCAATACGCTCGGTGAAGTCCTGAATCGCTTCAGGGGTATAGCCACGCCGTCGTAAACCGGCGAGGGTTGGCATCCGTGGATCGTCCCAGCCCGAGACCGCGCCGCCTTCGACCAATTGCAGCAATTTGCGTTTGCTCATCACCGTATAAGTGAGATTGAGCCGGGCAAACTCATATTGATGTGGTTTGTGGTAGGGCAGTGGGACATGATCGATAAGCCAATCGTAGAGTTCCCGGTTGTTTTCAAACTCCAGCGTGCAGATGGAGTGGGTAATACCTTCCTGAGCGTCTGAAAGGCAGTGGGCAAAATCATACATCGGATAGATGCACCACTTGTCACCGGTGCGGTCGTGGGGCGTATGACGAATGCGGTAGAGCAGGGGGTCGCGCATCTTCATATTGGCCGCCGCCATATCAATTTTAGCCCTTAAGGTGTGGGCCCCATCGGAAAATTCTCCAGCCCGCATGCGCTCAAGGAGGTTAAGGTTTTCTTCGACACGACGTTCCCGATAGGGACTGTGTTTCCCTGCTTCGTTCACCGTGCCGCGGTAGGCGCGGATCTCTTCGTCGTTCAAAGAACACACATAGGCGTTACCTTCTTTGATAAGGTGCAGAGCGTATTCGTAAAACTTTTCAAAATAGTCGGAGGCATGGAAGAGGTTCTCGCCCCAGTCAAAGCCCAGCCATTGAACATCTTCCTGAATGGAATTGACATATTCCACCTCTTCTTTGGCGGGGTTGGTGTCATCAAAGCGCAAATGACATTTTCCGCCATAGCGTTTGGCGAGCCCAAAATTCAAACAGATGGATTTGGCGTGGCCAATATGCAGATAGCCATTGGGCTCGGGCGGGAAGCGAGTACTGATCTGACCATCGTGCTTGTTGCTGCGTAAGTCGTCTTCAATAATGGTTTGGATGAAGTTGCTGCCTGTTGGGGTGGAGCTGGGCTCAGCTGATTGTTTCTTATCCATTTTTATCGGACTCAATGTTTTACGTCGTTTTCGCGTTCATAGTGCCATAGCTTATCTTTTGAGTCGAATCAAATAACGGCGTCTTAATTTGATGAAATAAGTGTTGTGCGATAAAAGATTAAGCCATCCAAATCGGCCAAAGCAATATGAGCCAGTACATGTCCAGACACAAATAACCCAGCACATTGAATCCCACCAGGGCATGCCCAATACGAAAGAGTGAAAAGCGTGAGACAATATAAAACGTTGTGAGGGAGCCGATGTTTTTCACCAGAAAAAAAGCAAGAGGATGTTCTGAAACGAGAGGTTTGAGAAG
>JASMKV010000320.1 GCA_030749035.1 Myxococcota bacterium
TCGTTTTGGCAATCCGAATAATGGTTTTGGTGGCGGCGCCACAACCGACGATAAAGCCGATCCAGAAAAACAGGGGCGCAGTGTCGAATTTTCCATCGAGCCACTGCCCGCCAAAGACCCCAAAACATAGGGCAGCACACATTTCGATGCCAACGGCCGAGTAACGTCCGGCGATTTTCCACATCTTTTGGGCTTCTTTGGAGCGATAGGACATGATTGTGGCTTTAGAGTGGCGGAAAGTGGTCTTTGAGGCAATTTTTTGGCGCGCCTTTGTGGCATTTGAAGATCTGAGATCGTTAGAGCAAAACCTCGTTGTTTTCAGTGCATTAGGTGGGGATCTTTCCTTGTCTGGAGGCTTGACCTGGTGGGCTCTCTTGGTTAATAAGGCCTCGAAATTGACTCGGTGTTAACCTTGGTAGGACACGAATATGGATCTCGATCTCACATTTTTGCTGCAATTTGGCTTAGTTGTCGTGCTTTTGCTGATTTTAAATCCGCTCTTGTTGCGCCCGATGTTGCAGATACTTGAGTTGCGGCATGAAAAAATTCACGGCATGCGTCAGGAAATTGATCGCTTGAGTCGGCAAGCTGCAGAAGACAAGGAAACATACGAGACGCAAATGACTGCGGCCTTAAAGGATGCACAGAAAGTGCGTGAAGAGTATCGTGTGGCCGGTCGTGACGAAGAGCGCCGCATTCTTAATGAAACGCGCGAGGACATTGCCGGACTGATTGGTCAAGCCCGTGAAGAAATTCGGCAGGCGGAGAAAGAGGCCCAGAAAAACCTTGAAAGTGAAGTTGATGCTTTTGCCAAAGAACTGATGGATAAAATTGTTCATCGAAAGGGGCAAGCCGTATGAGTAAGCCTCAATCGTGTATTCGTTTTTTAGTGGCTTTAGGATTGACTCTCTTGGTTGCCGGCACAGCTTTTGCTGCTGGTGGAGATGGGCATGCCATCGACTATGATAACCTGCATATCAACTGGTGGGGCTGGGATGATCATGCGCCGCCCGTAGGTTGGTTTATCGTTGACTTCATTCTTTTTGTTGGTTTGCTTGTCTATTTTACCAAGCGCCCGGTGGGAGAGTCGTTTAAAGAGCGTGCTATTGGTATCAAGTTATCGATAGAGAACGCCGAAAAGGCTTATCGTGGTGCGCAAAAAAATCATAGTTTCTATCAGGAAAAGAATACGGGGCTTGAAAAAGAAGTCATAGAACTCAAAGAGCAAAGCGAAAGTGCGGGGATCACTGAGCGCGATGCACGTATTAAAAATGCGAAAAGTTATGGTGAACGCATGCGGCGGGATGCCCAAAAAGTAATCGATCAAGAACTTGATAAAGCGCATGTGCGTTTAAAAAATACGGTCGCACAAAAGGCGCTTCATCTTGCAGAAGAATGGATTCGAAGTGGGTTAAGTGATGCAGATCGACAGGGTTTAACTGAAGACGCCATCGTCCAGCTTGAAAGTGGCCTGGGCGCAAGTCAAGGGATCGGTGTCGCAAGTTCGACGGCGCAAGGAGCACAGTTATGAGTTCTTTAGCCAAGCGTTATGCGCGTGCGGCGATTGATGCGGCTCGCGAACAAGGCGGGCATCAGGCAATAGAGGCGATATCCAAGAGTGTTCAGGAATTTACCTTAAGCTATCTGACGACAGTGGAGTTGCGTGAGCTTTTAAATAATCCAAGACTGAGCCAGGAGCGCCTCCAGGTTTTGACCGATGTGTTTGAAAAGCTGGGCCTTGAAGCACAGGCGGCAAACCTGGTGAAATTGTTAAGTGACTCTGAGCGTATTGGGCTCTTACCGGAAATTGCCAGGCAGATTGAAGTTTTGGCGGATACGGATGTGGGACGTTTGCGCGCAGAGGTGCGCTCGGCAACACCTTTGAGCGAGCAGCAGGTTCAACGCATCGAAAAAGCGTTGAGCGAGCGTTATCATGCGCAGGTTGTCGTCAGTGTCGATGTCGATGCAGGTCTTCTGGGTGGGTTGGTGTGTCAGGTTGGTGATGACGTTTGGGATTCGAGTGTGAAGCGACAATTGGATTCGCTCCATGAACATTTTTAACAACAACAGATTGTAGGACAAGAAAATGCAGATTCGTGCAGAAGAGATAAGTTCTCTCATTAAAGATAAGATTAGTGGCTACGAACAAAAGATAGATGTCGCTGAAACAGGCACTGTCTTGTCAACCGGTGATGGTATTGCCCGCTTGCATGGTTTGAGCAATGCAATGACTGGTGAATTGGTTGAGTTCGATGGTGGTGTGCGTGGTTTGGTTCTTAATCTGGAAGCCGATAACGTCGGTGTCGCGATTATGGGTGACGCGGTTGAAATTAAAGAAGGCTCTACAGTACGTCGCACCGGACGCATCGCTGAAATTGATGTTGGTGAAAATTGTTTAGGCCGTGTGGTGAACGCCCTGGGCGAGCCGATTGACGGCCTTGGCGAAATCGCATCAAAAGAGCGTTCAGCCATTGAAATCAAAGCACCAGGTATCATTAAGCGTAAAGGGGTACACGAGCCTCTGCAAACAGGTCTTAAAGCGATTGACTCCATGATTCCTATTGGTCGCGGACAACGTGAGCTTATTATTGGTGACCGTCAAACAGGCAAAACGGCCATCGCGATTGATACGATTATTAATCAAAAGAATACCGGCGTAAAATGTATTTACGTGGCGGTTGGCCAGAAGCAATCGACGGTTGCGCAGGTTGTTGAAAAGCTCAAAACAAACGGCGCCATGGATTATACGATTGTTGTTGCCGCGTGCGCATCGGATTCTGCACCGTTGCAGTTTTTGGCGCCTTATACGGGCGTGACGATGGGTGAGTATTTTCGCGATAATGGTCAGCACGCATTGATCATTTATGATGACCTCTCCAAGCAGGCTGTGGCTTATCGGCAATTGTCGTTGTTGTTGCGTCGACCTCCTGGTCGTGAAGCTTATCCGGGTGATGTTTTCTATTTACACTCCCGTTTGCTTGAGCGTGCGGCAAAGATGAGTGATGCTGAAGGCGCGGGCTCATTGACGGCGCTGCCCATCATTGAAACACAGGCCGGAGATGTTTCCGCCTATATTCCGACCAACGTGATTTCAATTACAGATGGTCAGATCTTTTTAGAATCCAGTCTCTTTCACTCAGGTCAGCGTCCAGCGGTGAACGTCGGTTTATCGGTTTCACGTGTAGGTGGTTCGGCGCAGATTAAGGCGATGAAAAAAGTGGCCGGTCAACTTCGCCTGTCTTTGGCACAATACCGCGAATTGGCAGCGTTTGCACAATTTGGTTCTGATTTGGATAAGGCCACGCAGGAGCAGTTAGAAAGTGGTGCGCGATTGACCGAAATGCTTAAGCAGGGCCAGTATGTGCCGCAAAGTGTCGGTTACCAAGTTGTTCAGCTTTATGCAGGAACACAGGCACAAGATGCGAGTGGTAAGTCTTGGGTGCGTGATGTGCCGGTTGGGGACATGGGACGTTTTTGTTTAGAGCTCGATACCTATTGTAAGACCCAGCAACCTGACCTTTACAAGCAGATTGAAGAGGTTGGTGATATTAAAGATGAGATTAAGGCAGCGATTGAAGGCGCCCTGAAGGGATTCTTAACCACTTTTACGGCGAGTGATGATTAATGGCGTCTTTAAGAGACATACGCGATCGCATCGATTCGGTGAAGAATACGCAAAAGATCACCAGCGCCATGAAAATGGTTGCGGCTGCAAAGTTGCGTAAGTCTCAGGAGTCGATGGAGCAGGCCAGGCCTTATTCGGTCGAATTGGGTGGACTGCTTTCCAGGCTTTCGGCGCGTATGCAGGAAGAAGTGGGCAAAGCACCGCATCCATTGATGAAGGTGCGTTCAGAGGTAAAGCGGGTTTTATTGGTGGTCATGACCAGCGATCGAGGCTTATGCGGTTCGTTTAACACAAGCGTTTTGCGCCGTGCGGAACGTTTTTTACGTGAGAATGCCAATCGTTTTGAGGAAATTGAAATCGCGACGATTGGCCGTAAAGGCCACGAGTATTTTGCCAAGCGGCATGTGTCAACGGTCACCGACTATCCGGGGGTCTTCGAAGATCTCACGTTTCGTCGTGCCATTGATATTGCTGACGCTTTAAGTCAAGCCTTTCTGGATGACCATTTGGATGGTGTGTATTTACTCTATAACGAGTTTCAAAGTGTCATGACGCAAGAGGTTGTATTGCATGATTTATTACCCATTGTGCAGAGTGAATTGCCCAGTGGTGAAGAACACGATTATCTTTACGAGCCCAATCGCCCCGAAGTCCTTAACACACTGGTGCCACGGCATGTGGCGGTATGTATTTGGCAAGCTTTGCTTGAAAGTTTGGCTTCTGAATATGGTGCGCGTATGACGGCGATGGATTCGGCAACAAAAAATGCCGGTGAGCTTGTGGACAGTTTAACCTTAGAATTTAATCGCGCGCGTCAGGCCGCGATCACAATGGAATTAATGGATATCGTTGGGGGCGCAGAGGCGCTTAACGGTTAAAGATAGAGATGGAAAGGCAAGATAAAATGGTTGCTGAAGCTTTAGCGGATGGGCATATCACTCAAGTTATTGGACCCGCAGTTGACGTGGAATTTCCCGCAGGAAAGTTACCTCAGATTAATACGGCCTTGACGGTCACGAATGCCACGCTTGATGATCGCATGGACAATCTCATTTTGGAAGTGGCAGCCCACTTAGGTGAGAACACAGTTCGTACTTTGGCGATGGATGCCACAGAGGGTTTAGTGCGGGGTACACAAGTGAAGAATACGGGCGCACCGATTGCGATGCCCGTGGGACCCGAGACCCTTGGTCGCATTTTAAATGTTGTTGGCGAGCCCGTTGATGGGGGGCCAGAAGTGGGTGCGAAGGTGCATCGACCTATTCATCGATTGCCACCCACATTTACCGAGCAAGATGTGGCGATTCAGACCTTCGAAACAGGCATTAAGGTTATTGACCTTTTGGCGCCCTATGCACGTGGTGGAAAAATTGGTTTGTTTGGTGGTGCAGGGGTAGGAAAAACAGTTCTGATTATGGAGCTTATTCATAATATCGCGGTTAAGCGCGGTGGCTTTTCTGTTTTTGCTGGTGTGGGTGAGCGTACCCGTGAAGGTAATGACCTGTATATGGAAATGATTGAATCGGGCGTTATCGCGGTTGAAAAAGATGAGCATGATCACCCAGTGGTGAATGAAAATGGCAGTTTCAACGTGATTCCAGGCAAAAGCCAATCGGCTTTGGTCTACGGTCAGATGAATGAACCCCCAGGGGCGCGTGCGCGCGTGGCACTTTCAGCGTTGACCGCAGCAGAGTATTTTCGTGATGACGAAGGTAAAGATGTTTTGCTCTTCGTTGATAATATTTTCCGTTTTACCCAGGCAGGTTCAGAAGTTTCAGCGTTGTTGGGACGTATGCCCAGCGCGGTGGGGTATCAGCCAACGTTGGCGACCGAGATGGGCGCGTTACAGGAGCGTATTACGTCAACGGACAAGGGCGCGATTACGTCGGTTCAGGCTATTTATGTGCCTGCGGATGATTTGACCGATCCAGCCCCCGCAACGACTTTTGCCCACTTGGATGCGACCACGGTTCTTTCACGTGCGATTGCCGAGCTTGGTATTTATCCGGCGGTGGATCCTTTGGATTCCAACAGTCGTTTGTTGGACCCTCAGGTGATTGGTGATGAGCATTACGATACGGCACGTGCGGTACAGGGTGTGCTGCAGCGTTACAAAGAATTGCAGGATATTATTGCGATTTTGGGTATGGATGAGCTTTCCGATGAAGATAAGTTAAGCGTTGCTCGTGCACGAAAGATTCAAAAATTTCTCTCCCAGCCCTTTCATGTGGCTGAGCAGTTTACGGGTACGCCCGGGGTTTATGTTGAGTTGGCGGATACCATTAAAGCGTTTAAAGAAATCGTTGCCGGTGAGCATGATGATTTACCAGAGCAGGCTTTTTATATGGTGGGTACCATTGAAGAAGCCATCGCCAAAGCCAATGAAATGGTGAGTTAGCATGGCCTTAAATGTTTCTGTCTTAACCCCACGACGAGAGCTTTTGCTTGAGGATTGTGAGCAGGTGGTGGCGCCTTCGATGTTGGGGCAAATTACAATATTGCCTACGCATCGTGCTTTGATGACAGAGCTTGACGTCGGGCAGGTGCATTTACGTCGGCCAGGCGACGCGGGAAGTATTTTAGCCATCACCGGTGGTTTTCTCGAGGTAGACAAAGATCGCGTTATTATTTTGGTGGATACGGCTGAAACGGCTGAGGAAATCGATGTCGAGCGGGCGAAATTAGATCTTGAGGAGTCCAGCAAGGCGCTCAAGAGCTTAAGCAGTTCTGATGCGGCTTATGCTGATGAGTTGGCGCGTTTTAAAAGAGCCGAACTTCGTCTTGATGTTGCCCAGGCAAAACCGTAAAAAAACCTAGAAAATCGGTATATTGTGTTGACCTAAGCAAGGGGCCTGACTAACATCCCTGCACATATGTGTGGGGCGTGGGCTGCGTTTAGGGTGGTGGAAATAAGGGAGATTTTTATGCGAAATGCTTGGTTCATGCTGGGCACGACATGTTGTTTATGCTGGATGCTTTTAGGCGCTCATCCGCTTTGGGCTCAGGACACAGCACAACAAGAAGGTGAAGACGCAAAGATAACAGCGCCTGAGCTGCCCCCGGTCCTTGATACGGAGCCGGCAGAAGAAGAGCCAAGTGCTGAAGTCGAAGAAGAGGCCGCGCCGGCCAAAAAAGCAGCTCAACCTTATAACCTCAAACTTCGTGAAATTGAAGAGCGGGTCAATGACCTTAAAGAAAAAATATTTCAGTCCAAATCACGTTTAATTCAGTTGCAAGAGGTTGTTTTGCATGGCGCCATCACCGGCGCGAAGGCCGTGTTGGTCCATGGCGATGAAATGGGAAGCTCGTTTAGGTTGTGGCGGATTCAATATGCACTTGATGGTGCACCTATTTTTAAGCGTGTGGATACGGGCGATGGAGCGCTTAGCGAGCAAGAAGATATCGAAATTTTTAATGGCAGTATCGCTCCGGGAAAACATAAGGTTTCAGTTTTTATGGAGTACAAGGGGCACGGTTATGGCATCTTTTCGTATTTAAAAGATTACCGGTTTAAGCTGCGCTCTTCCTATACATTCGATGCGGAGCCAGGAAAAATAACCAATGTTCGGATTGTTGGCTATGAAAAAGGTGGCATCACCACGGAACTAAAAGACAGGCCTTCGATACGTTTTGATGTGGAAACAGAACGGGCAAAGAAAAAGGAATAGAGTTTGGCAAGTCGATGCGTACTGATGTGCGAGAGAATGGCTCACAAAAAGTATACTTATTAGCGGTTAAAAACGGTTGTTATGTGGAATAGGATATTTTTGCTCATTTTGGTGGCTTTTGTTTTACCTAAGAATGCTGTTCTAGCCCAGAATCCCATCAACGTTGAGCGTACACAGCAGAAGTTTGTTGCGCTTGAAAATAGTTTTGCGCCTATTCGTCTCAAATTTAGAAACATTAAAAACAAGCTGGATGCAGCCATTGCCAACAAAGATTTTGCGAATTTTAGGCAAAGGGTTGAGCATGCGGAAATCCTTTATTTACTTGAAGATTACGGACGGGCTTCGGTTGTTCTAAGTGAGGCAGTGCGTCTTAACGGGGCACAATCCGATTCGCATTATGATAAGGCGTTGTACTTTTTGGCCGAATCACTTTACCAAATAGGTAACGATGCGAGTGCTCAAGAATATTTTCGTGACTTAGCGCAGAAAAGTGCGAGTACTTATGTTGGACAGGCGGTGCGCCGATTGATTGATATTGCCGAGCGTCGAGGGCAATGGGATGGGGTTGACCACTATATTACGATGCTGCAGGAGATGGGCAGTATTCCGGTACTGACGGCGTATTATATTGCAAAGAGTTACGTGATGCGTGGCAAGCTTGAGGGCTTGGATAACATCTTGAAGCTTATCCCTGATGATCACGAATATTATGCCAGAGCACGTTATATCAAGGCTATCGCGCATGTGAAGCAAGGTGACCTGCAGGCTGCCGTCAGCGTTTTTGCCGAGTTGAGTACGCTTGAGGGGGATACGGACGATATTGAGCGTATTCGTGAACTTTCCATCATGAACAGGGCGCGTATTTTAGTCGAAGAAGGCAAGCTGGCTGAGTCGATGGATGTTTATCAGAATATTGCCCGTTCGAGCCCTCTTTTTGATGATGCCCTTTACGAAATTACTTGGAGCTATGTGCGTGAAGCGGACAAGACGAACGAACCCAAAGAACGGGCTGCACGTTTTGAAAAGGCATTACGGGCTTTGGAGATACTTTTATTGGCGGTTGATTCTGGTGAAATCCGGCCTGAAGCAAAATTACTTTTTGGTAATATTCTTGTTCGCCTTAAGCGTTACGAAGATGCCGATTCAACCTTTAGCGCCATTGCTGAGGAATATAATCCACTGCGTGCTAAGGTTTTAGAACTCTCTAAAAATGTGGATTTGCGCAAATATTTTGAACAGGTTAGCGGTGAGAGTGATTTCATCGAGCAGATTGTTCCACCCGAGGCCCTGCATTGGGTTTCAGATCGAAAGGCTCTCGAACAAGCCATGTTGGTTAATGGCGAGCTGGATTTATCTCAGAGTTGGGTAGAGGAGTCTTATCAAATCATTGAGCAGCTGCTCAATATTATTGACTCAGATAAAAAGGTTCAGCTTTTTCCGAGTTTTTATGATGTTGATTTGCAGGCCATGGAGCTTGAGCTCGATTTGATGATGGTCACGCGCAATCTTCTGCTGATGGAGCGAGCTTACGCGCAAGAAGAATTAGACCCGGTG
>JASMKV010000321.1 GCA_030749035.1 Myxococcota bacterium
AAGCCATACTGGCGCCCTTGATGGCCTTGTCCAAAGTGAGCTGGTTTTCTTAGACTGTCCCTTTGGCGCAGAACAAGTCGAAGCTTTTTATAACCAAAAAATGGCCGGCGCAGAAAAATCAGATTATCATCAAGGCGATGGAAAGAGTCTGCTGCGCTATGAAAACCCGCAAGCATTCTTACAATTAAACTTAGAAGAGCGCAGTGAGCCTGAAATCGCCACCGCGCTGGTACTTTTATGGCAACACGAAAAAACACCCTAAAACGAAGAAAAAGTGAACAAGGTCAGGCGCTTACAGAATATGCGCTGATTGTGGGCCTGGCTTTAGGAGCGCTTTTTTTGCCCTTATTCAATGGGCGCTCTATTATTTTACTGCTGATTGACGTGTTTGATATCTACATCAATTCGTTTCATCAGGTGATTACCTTGCCCATCCCTTAAGCTTGGGCATTTTAGGAAGGTTAGAGACATGCTGCAAGGACGTTTGCCATTGGTGCTCGCCGCTGTGTTCGCGGTACTTGCCGGCGTGGTCGCTTATTTGGCCATTGAGAAAAGGTCTGACGATATTACAGAAGGCTGGCAACCGATTGAAGCGATTGTGGCCAATCGCGACTTGACCGAAGGTGAAACCATCAGCAACGACAATGTTGCCATACGCGATATCCCCAAAGCCCTCGCCACAAAAAGTGTGGTCACCCTCGAAGATATGAATCGCACCCAAATCAGGGGCCGTAAACTTGCCGTTTCCATGCAAAAAGGCGATCTCTTACTCTGGTCGCATATCCATACTAAAACGGGCCAACAGCGACTCGCCGAAGCAGTGCAAACAAAGGGCCGTGCGATTTCCATACGGGTAAGCCCTGAAAGTACGGTTCACCATTGGATTGAGCCTTCCGATCGCGTCGATATCGTTGGTGTCTTTCGAGATCCACGTTCCCGCGAAATGGTGTCGATGACACTTCTACAAAACGTGATTGTTCTGGCCACAGGCCGCATCGGCGGGCGCACCAATCGGCGCCTTTTAAGCGAGCAGGACAAGGCCTACAACACGGTCACCTTGCAACTCCTCCCTGAAGGCGCAGAGATGATGATCTTAGCCCAGGAACTCGGCTCCCTCTATTTGACTTTGCGTAACGCCGAAGACAATGAAATTACCGATCTGGGCACCGGCAAAACCACCATGCAAACTTTGGTCACCGGCGAACGCTCCAAGCGTATCTCGAAAACCCAGGCCAAAATGTTTAAGGTGGAAATTATTCGCGGCAACAAGAGCGAAAAACAAACAGTGCCTTAAACCGCACTTATTTAAGACATGAATTATTTTGTCCTTATCTTCACCGCCCTGGCGGTCTTCTTTTTGTCTTCATTGATCATTGCCATTTTGCGTCGTGCTTACGCCACCTACGAAGAAACCTATCTCGCCAAACAAATTACCGATTTGTCCGAAATGTTTTTCTTTATTGGCCCCCTGCAATTGCTCACCCTAACTTTGGCCATTTCCGCCATTGGCTTATGTTTGGGACTGCTTTTAATGGGCCCCATCATGACGGTGATTCTGACTTTGCTTGGCCTCTTTACACCCACCCTTTTGGTCCGCTTTTACCGTTTACGCCGGATCAGTTCTTTCGAACGGCAACTTGTCGATGCCTTGGGCGCGATGGCGTCGGCTTTGCGGGCCGGGATGAACATGCACCAGGCCATGGAAGAAATATCGAAAAGCGCCAGCGCCCCCCTGGCCCAGGAATTCTCTTTGACCGTTCGGCAAATGCGTCTGGGCACCGCCGCCGAAGAAGCCCTCGAGAACATGAATCACCGGGTCAAAAGCAGCGACCTGTCTTTGGTGGTCACCTCCATCAATGTGTCCCGATCTTTGGGCGGCAATATGGCCGAGCTCCTCGACAACCTTTCGACCACCATGCGCGAACGCTTTCGCATTGAAGGAAAAATTTCAGCCCTCACCGCGCAAGGTAAACTTCAGGGTTGGATCATCGGCGCCATGCCACTTTTGGTATGGGTGCTTTTTGATTGGCTCAGGCCAGACCTCACAAGACCCATGCTCGAACACTGGTTTGGCTACAGCATGTTTGGTCTTATTATTTTGATGCAAATCTTAGGCGCCCTCTTTATTCGCCGCGTTGTGGGGATTAAAATCTAATGCTGAGTTTAAGTGCCGCCATACTTGTGAGCCTCTCGGTCTTTTTGGCGATGGTTATTGTCAAACGTGTCTGGGATGCCTTCAAGGTTCGCCTGGAAAAACCCGAAGCCAAACCAAGTATCTTTGGCGGCGCGCATGCCAAAGCCCATTTTCACAACATCGCCCGACTCCTTGCCCCCATGGTCCCCGAAAAGATGAAAACCTATTTGACCCGGCAGCTCGTTCAGGCCGGAGGCTTGGGTGGCATGACCCCAGCGCATATTATTCTCTACGCCATCTTCTCATCGCTTTGTTCGATTGCTTTGGCCTTACTCTTAACGGTGAGTACGGATATGTCCGCCGCATGGCTGGTGCCTATTTTTCTTGCCGGCGCACTCTTTCCCTTTATTTGGCTGCGTGACCAAATTAAAAAGCGTCACCGACAAATTATGCTGGAAATGCCCTATCATTTGGACCTCCTCACCCTTTGCGTGGAGGCGGGTCTGGATTTTGGTGCCGGTGTACAAAAAATGGTGGATAAGGGCCATGACGGTCCACTTATTGATGAATTTCAGGCTTTTCTCGCCGAATTACGCGTCGGTAAAACCCGTGCGGAGGCTTTGCAAGGCATGTCCACACGGGTGGCCTTAGAGCCTCTGACCAACTTCACCTCCGCCCTCATTCAGGCGGACCGGCTTGGCAGCGGCATGGGTAAAACCTTAAGACTGCAAGCCGAGCAGCTGCGCCAGGACCGCTTTCAAAAAGCGGAGAAAGCCGCCGGTGAAGCGCCGGTCAAAATGCTTATCCCGCTTGTGCTCTTTATTTTTCCGACCATCTGGATTGTCCTTGGCGCACCACTTATTTTTGAATGGATGTTCAAGGTTTAGACAACTCACTGTCTGGTCTGGATTTTCTCTAAGATTTCAAAGATTTCTCTAGCCCCAAGCCCCCTTTTACCGATAGAAACTTTTAGACCATGGGTTTTCGCCTGATCATAAAAAGCGGTAAAGGTATCGGTAAAGAATTTTCCTTTGTCCAGGAACGGGTGCGCGTTGGGCGTTTACCGGAAAACGATCTGGTGCTCTACGATACGGGCGTTTCCCGCGTCCATTGTGAAATTTCCCAGGAAAATGAATTCTATATGCTGCGCGATACCGGCAGTGCCAACGGCACAAGCTTAAACAACGAAGTCATCACCGAAGCGCAGCTGCAAAGTGGTGATCGAATCCAGATTGGCCCGGTGGAGTTTGTCTTCTTAAAAAGCGATACCCAACCGCAACTCGCCAGCCACGACGAAGTCGATACAGAGCCCAGCGGTGGCGCCATCTTTAAGCCAGAGCGTGAAACGGCCCAGCGCCGACTCGAACAACTTCAAACTTCTGAACTTAAAAAATCTGAACTTGAAGAGGCCATTCGCAAACACGGAGGGCTAAAGGCAAAATTTAAAAAACTGTCTAAAATTCAACGCGCTGGTCTTATTCTTATACCCTTGCTTCTTTTGGCAACGCTCATTTTTGGAGAAAACAAAAAAAAGGACCGCTCCGCTGAAACATTTAATTTAGGTGACGTCAAACCAAATCAACGCTTTGGCGCCGGCAAAGTTGATATCTACACACCCTATGGTGCCACCTTTGCTTTTGAGTATAAAGAAGGTCGGGCAACCCTACACTATGCTGTCGGCAGCATTGACAAAGAAAATGAAGCCGAAATGTTCTTAAATGAAAAATCCATCGGTTTTCTGCCCACCGCCAAGGGCCGCTGGCGCAGAGATCTGAAGAAAATCTTACCGCAGGATCTTCTCAAAACCGGAAAAAACATTCTCAGCATTCAACATCGCAGACAGGACACGAACGACACTTGGGGAATTGCACAGCTCTCGCTCAAGACGCACAAACTTGCCCCTTTAAATCCCGTGCGGGCGCAAGAACTTTACGATTTGGCCAAATCGACCTTTGAAACCCGTTCGGTCGCCCCGCAAAATCTTTATCGCTCCATCCAGTACCTTAAAGAAGCCAGGATTCACCTCGAAGCTTCAGAAGGTGAATTGCCCCTTTTAAGTAAAACCAATAATCTGCTCAAAGAGGCGAAAAGCCAATTGCAAAACACCTACGACAACCTGATTTTCTCTGCCGAGCGGGCCCTGCGCTTTGATAAATTGCAGGAAGCGGGCGAAATTTTACGGGAGTGCCTCGATTATTTCCCCAATCAGGACGACAAACGCCATCAGGAAGTAAAGAATCGTCTGAATCGATTGCGATCCCGCTAGGCCTGCGTCCAAATATGCATATAATGGGTGGATAACTTTGGGAATTGGAGGACAACTTGCGCGTTGTCGATTTACTGCGCCTGGTGCGCGACAATAAAGATATCTCTGGCGATGAACTTAAAAGTTTTATTGCCGCTGTCGCCAAAGACGAAGTCCCCGATTATCAAACCTCGGCCTTTCTTATGGCCGCCTGTATTCGTGGTCTAAGTTCGGAGTTGACCGTCGCCCTGACCGAAGCCATGCGCGATTCGGGAAAAGTGATCGACCTTAGCCACATCCCGCAAATTAAAGTTGATAAACATTCTACCGGTGGGGTCGGTGATAAAATATCGATTCCTTTGGCCCCGCTCGTCGCCGCCTGTGACGTTCCCGTACCCATGATTTCGGGACGCGGTCTTGGGCACACCGGTGGTACCTTAGATAAACTCGAATCGATCCCGGGCTTTAATGTCAATCTGGATATTCCACGTTTTTGTCAGCTTGTGAAAGAGATGAATCTCTGTCTGATTGGCCAAACCAGTGACCTGGCACCGGCAGACAAGAAACTCTACGCCATGCGTGATGTCACCTCGACAGTCGAATCCATCCCGCTGATCACCGCCTCGATTTTATCGAAAAAACTGGCCGAAGGCATTGATGCGCTGGTTCTGGATGTCAAAGCCGGTCGCGGCGCTTTTATGAAAGATGAAGCCTCTGCCCGCGAACTTGCTGAATCCCTGGTGCGTGTGGGCCAGGGTGCTGGCCTTAAAGTCCGCGCCGTCATCACCCGTATGGACAGCCCTTTGGGCACCACCATCGGTAATGCCCTTGAAATTAAAGAATCCCTTGCCATCTTACGGGGCGAAGGACCGCAAGACAGCACTGAGCTGACCATGCAACTGGGCGCCGAAATGCTCTGCTTAGGCGGCGTCGCCAACAATCTCGAAAACGCCCGCAACAAATTGGGGGCAGTGGTCGAGAGTGGCGCCGGTCTGGACAAGTTTCGAGAATTGATCGAAGCACAACAAGGCGATCCACGTATTGTCGATAACCCCGAGCTCTTGCCCAGCGCCAACCAAACCACCGAAGTCTTAAGCGACCGCAACGGCTTTATCCACGATATCGATTCCTACGCCTTAGGTGTGGCGGCCATGAAGATGGGCGCCGGTCGCGCCACCATGGAAGACACCATCGATCCAGGGGTCGGCATTGAGATTCTGGCTAAGCCCGGGGAAACCATCGACAACAACCAACCCATTGCCCGACTGCATCACAATCGCGCCGTGCACGGCATTCGTTCAGAAGTTAAAGCAGCCTTCAACATCGCCCAAGAGCAAATCGACATCGCGCCGCTTATTATTGATCGCTTGGGCAGCGCTTAAGCCGATTACAATCACCCGCTGCAAAGATTGCAGAGAGCCATGCCTGCTCTAATGCACATAACCCAAAGCGCGCAGAGACTCGATGTTGGCACTTTCTTCATCCGCCGCATCAAAGCCCTTGCCCATCTGCACCAAAGCCCGGGCACGCTTTTCAAAAACGACGCTTAAAGCGTTAAAGTCAGAGGCCTGTAGTGCTTCTTGGTCGGCAATCAAATTCTTCTGCTCGCCAGGATCTTGCTCAAGAAAATAGAGATGCTTCTCCGTGGGGCGGCCATCGTAATACATGTCCTTGATATAGACATGATCGCCGTCCCGATAGCGATAGGTGCGCTTACCCAAACGGCTATGACTGGAAACCATAGGCCTGGGCACAAAAGGTATATTTTCACGAAGCGCAGCAAGAATGCTCACGCCTGGCATCTGCGGATAGGGCGGCTCATGGCGCTCTTTGATCTGCAAATAATCAAGCATGGTCGGTAGAATATCAATTTGATGCAAAGGTTCAGCGATGACCCGGGCGGTATTTAAAGCGCCTTGCGTTTCTTGTGGAAATTGCATCAACAAAGGCACATGCACCAGCTCCCGATGCACCGAATGGGAATGGCTTAAACGCCCACGGTCGAGAAATTCCTCACCATGATCGGAGGTCAAAAGAATAAGACCCTCGTCACCAAATTGTTTTTTCCAAGCTGCGAGCAAACGGCCAATATCCTGGTCCATCGCCAGAATCTCATGCTTGTAGCGATGGGTTAAACGCTTCAACTGACCTGCACTGGGCTGCGGATGCATATTCTGGCGTAAACGATTGCGCGTTCTGTAATAATTGATGTCTTCACTGTCTTCTGGATCTTGGGTCAACTCCGGATGCGCATAATAGGGTGCGTGGGGATCCATATAATGCACATAGAGAAAAAGCGGCTCCTGGCGCTTGGCTTCGAGATGCCTCAGAGCCTTATCCGTAAGGCCCTTAGAGCCATAATAGGCCACCCCTGAAAGCTCGCGCAATTGATTATGGATATCCTCTCCCCAAATTCGAAAGGCGGGCAACGAAAAAGCAAAACGAAATCCGTTACGCTGAAAATAACTTTCATAGCCCTGAGCAAAACCCACCCGCGGCTCAACAATCGCATTATCGACCACCGCATGCGTCGCATAGCCGTCCGCATAAAGGTATTCGGCGAAGGTGTGGGTCCAGCGTGGCAACACTCCGCTGGAGGCGTCGGTGGTGGTGTTATGAATGCCGGTCAAAAGGGTCGCCATCGCCGGAATCGTCCAGCCCGAAGACGATTCTGCATCTTTAAAAACAAGCGCCTTTTGTGCAAACTTGCCCAAATTTGGTGCATAGGGAAAACCTAAATTGTCGCCATGTAAAGTATCTGCTCGCAACGTATCCATCACCACCCATAAAACAGGTGGCCGTTGCTTTTCTGCGCTGAGTGCGGGGCGCTCCGGCAACGGATCGAGATGCCGACTGGCGCGCAGAGTATAGCCACTGATGACAATACCGACGAATAAGAGAGCACCGACAAGCACTCGTACTGACAAGGGCGGACGAACGCGTAACTTCGCCGGCCAAAGGGCGCCTAAAAGACCACCAAGAGTGGTGCCAATGAGTACTGAACTCAAAGCGGCCACAGCCAAGAGCGCAAAGCTGCCGGGCCGCGGGTCGAAAAGAAAACCTATGGCCAAAAACGCACTTAAAAGATCAGCGCAAAAATGCACGAGCGCCAAAGCCAAACCAAGCTTTGCCCCTTGAAGCATCTTAAGTCGAAATGCAGCTGCCATCGGGCTTTTTATTGCCGAAAAGAAAGCGATAAGACAAGAGGCAAAGCTCCTGCCTAAATTAAAAACCCGGCAATACAGGCCGTTAGCCAGGAAGCAAAGGCTCCACCCAGCATGGCCTTAAAGCCGATACGGGCCAAATCCGAGCGGCGCTCTGGCGCCACCGAAGAAATACCACCAATCTGAATGCCGATGGAGGAGAAGTTGGCAAAACCGCAGAGTGCATAGGTTCCAATCAAAAAGGAGCGCTCACTCATGGTTGCCCGCAAATTACCCAGGTCCACATAGGCAACAAACTCATTGATGGCGATTTTGGTGCCAAGCAAATTACCAAAGTCGATCAAGTCCTTCATGTCCACACCCATGCAAAAAGAGATGGGGTAAAAAATCCAACCGAAGATTTGTCGCAGAGAAAGCGCCGGCAAGCCAATCAAAGAGGTAAAACCAAGCAACCAGTTGGCCAGTTCCACCAACGCCATAAACGCAAGCAGCATCGCCGCCACGTTGAAGGCCAATTGCAATCCATCGGTGGCGCCGGCCGCTGCCGCATCCACCACATTGGCGGTTTGTTTTTCTGGATCGCCAACTGTTCCACCGGCGGTTTCTGGCGTACCAATTTCAGGGTAAAGGATTTTGGCAATCACCAGCGCCGCCGGCGCGCTCATCACACTGGCGGCAATAAGATGTTTGGCATCGATGCCAAAACGCACATAGGAGGCTAAAACCCCTCCCGCAATGGTCGCAAAACCACCGACCATCACCGCCGAGAGTTCCGATACCGTCATCTTGCCCACATAGGGTTTGATCAGCAGAGGCGCTTCGGTTTGACCGACAAAAATATTACCGGCAATGGAGAGTGATTCGGCGCCACTGGTCTTCATCGTCTTGGTCATGACAAAAGCAATCGAACGCACGATTTTTTGTACGAGTCCTAAGTGATAGAGAACCGACATCAGCGCGCCAAAGAAGATGATGGTCGGCAACACATGAAAGGCAAAAATAAAACCCATCTGTTTTAAATCACCGCTGGTGCCGTCGACGTACATCACCGGCCCGCCGGTCGCACTTGGGGCCAGGCCATTATAGATGTTACCAAAAATAAACGCCGCCCCCACATCGGTGAAACTTAAAATCTTGTTGACCAAATCGCCGGCCATTTCAAAAAGAATACGCCCCGGCGCGCCTTCAGGGATAATCAGCGCCGCAAAAAGAAGCTGCAGCCCAAGCCCCCAGGCGACAAGACGAAAGTTGACTTTTTTGCGATTGCTCGACATCAAAAAAGTGATGCCGATCAAGACAAAAATGCCTAAGAGCGAACGAAATCGGTCAAACCAAGATGCATCTTTTTTCGCAGCACCGCCTTGGACGATGCCCAAGGCTTTTTCTACATCAGCGCGCAAAGAATGCTCCGGCGCTAAGGTGATCAATTCGAGATAGCGGCCATTGGCCATGCCGTCATCACCTTTGGCTTTATAGACTTTCGCCAGTGACGCCAACACTTCAGGCAAGAGATCGCTGCGGCTGGCCTGGCTCAAGGTGTTGCGCAAACCTTCTAAGGCACGCAGGTGCTGGCCATCCTTGGCCAACACATTGCGAAACGCGGCGTGCGCCTGCGCCAGGGCACCTAAGCGTAAGAGTCTTTTGCCGCGCTCGACTTCGGCCCCTAAATCTGCAACCTTTGCCGGGTTCTTGATGGCTTCGACAAAAAGGTCGACCGGCGGTGCCGGTGATGGGGCTTCTTTGGCCACTTCGGCAGCAGCTTCAACCGCGGGCTCCTGGGCCCAAAGAGGTAAAGCAATGGCGCAAGTCAGCACAGCCATACAAAGCCCATATCCATAATATCGTCTCTTTGATCCAGCCATTGGCATCCCCTTTAAAGGCTATGGTTTTCTCTGAAAATCGTCCAAATTCCAGAAATAACTTCGTTTTTTTTTACAAAGTTGGCCCGTTTTTAGCAATTTTAGACAAAGTGGGCAAGAATAAGGAGCAGATGGGATATTTTGAGGAAATTCAGGAAGCCAAGCGCTTCATTCAGGACAAGTTTAACGCCACGCCACAAATTGGTGTGGTTTTAGGATCGGGCCTTGGTGCTTTTGCCGAGTCTTTTGCCGATGCCACCACCATCTCCTATGGCGACATCCCGCACTTTGCCCAGAGCGGCGTGGTCGGTCATGCGGGCGAATTGGTTTTGGGCGAACTCAATGGCGTGACCTGTGCGGTCATGAGTGGTCGGGTGCATTTTTACGAAGGCTTCGATATGCAGAAGGTGACCTTTCCGATGCGGGTCCTTAAAGCCTTAGGTTGCGAATCGATTCTCATCACCAATGCGGCCGGCTCAATGAACGAAAACTTTGCCCCCGGCGATATCATGATGATCACCGACCATATCAACATGACCGGCGACAATCCCTTATCTGGTCCGAACGACGAACGCTTAGGCCCGCGTTTCCCCGACATGAGTACGGCTTATGGGCCCAAAGGTCAGGCCGCCTTAAAAACCGCGGCCGCAGAAATGGATCTCAACTTGCGACAAGGTGTTTATGTGGGCTTGCGCGGTCCTTCTTATGAAACCCCGGCTGAAATCCGCATGTTTCGCACCTTAGGCGTTGATGCGGTCGGTATGTCGACAGTCGCCGAAGTTATCGTCGCCCAGCACAGCGGCATGGACGTGGCGGGCTTAAGTATTCTCACCAACAACGCCGCCGGCTTTAACGCCGAACCTTTGAGTCATGATGAAGTGAAGGAAACCGCCGATAGAGTTAAAGGCGTCCTGATTGAACTCCTCAATAAAAGCGTGAAGCACTTAGCATGTCCGTAAACGGCAATGACGATAAACTGCTTGAGGCGGCCAAAGCGGCTCGGGACAATGCCCATGCGCCCTATTCCAAATTTAAAGTCGGTGCGGCCGTACAAATTGGTGATGACATTTATACCGGCGTCAATGTTGAAAACGCATCTTACGGCCTGACGGTCTGTGCGGAACGTCATGCTTTGGCGACGGCGCAAGCTGCGGGTGCCGATTTTAAAGAGACCACCTGCATCACCATCGTCACCGAAGCCCCTTGCCCCACCCCCCCATGCGGTGCCTGCCGGCAAGTCATGGCGGAATTTCTCTCGAGTAAAACCCCAATCGTCCTGCACAACCTACAGGACAACAGCACGCAGAAGCTAACCTTAGCCGAGCTTTTGCCGCACTCGTTTAAAACTTCGCATTTGCCTTAAAAGCCTGGGCTTACGCTTACGTCCACCGCATCCGCTTCCGCCCATCACATCCGCTTCCGCCAAGCCGCATTCGCAGGAGTTAATTTGTCTCAATTTCCCTGTAAATTAGGACGCTAACGCTATAGGACGCTGCGCGATAAGAGATAAGACGCTACGCTATAAGAGGCTGGCGGAAATCGGATATCGGTTATCGGTTATCGGTCGTCGGTCGTCGGTCGTCGGTCGTCGAACATCGGTCATCGGACATCAGTTATCACTTCCACACCTTCTTCAATGCCTGAAAAAGCGACCAAAGTACTGGTCACTTGCCTCTTTTCCTTATAAAGGCCCGCTTTGCATGGCAAAAGCAACACAAGATCTCTTGATTCGAGGCGCCACGGTGATACCCATGTGCGGCGACAATACCCCCGCACTTCTCGATGTGCGTATTGCGAACCGTCGAATTAAGGAAATCGGACCTGCCTTAAAGAAACAACCGGGAGAAAAGCTCTTAAAAGCCAAGGGCAAAGTCTTGTTGCCCGGCTTTGTCCAGGCCCACGTCCATACCTGTCAGACTCTTTTCCGCGGTCAGGCAGACAATATGGTGCTGCTTGACTGGCTTTCGAAAAAAATCTGGCCCTACGAAGGCGCCTTAAGCCGCCAGACCCTGCGTGCCAGCGCCCAGCTCTCCTTTGCCGAACTCCTCCTTAGCGGCACCACCTCGGTCCTCGATATGGGCACGGTCCGCCACACCGATGTGATTTTCGAGGAAGCAGACACTTTTGGCATTCGCTATACCGGTGGCAAAACCATCATGGACAAGGGCCGCTATCCGGGAAACTTAAACGAAAGTGCCGATGAAGCGCTTAAAGAAAGTGTGCGGCTTTGCGAAAAGTGGTCCGGCGCTGCCGATAATCGTTTACGCTATGCTTTCTCACCCCGCTTTGCTTTGAGCTGCACCAATAAAGCCCTTAAAGGCTGCGTGCGTGAGGCACGCAAACGTGGCGCCCTTTTGCATACCCATGCTTCGGAAAATGTGGCGGAAGTCGCCGCTGTACGCAAACAATCGGGCAAAGACAATGTCGAGTTTTTACACAGCATCGGCTTTAGCGGTGATGATGTGCTTTTGGCGCATGGTATTTGGCTCAGCGCCAAAGAGCGGCGCATTTTAAAAAAGACCCAAACCCGGGTCGTGCATTGCCCAAGCGCCAATCTTAAACTCGCCAGCGGTATCGCCGATATTCCCAGGCTTTTGGACGAGGGTATTCCCCTTGCCCTGGGTGCAGACGGAGCACCCTGCAACAACAACCTCAACGCCTTTGTCGAAATGCGTTACGCCGCCCTTTTGCATAAAATCAAACATGGACCCAAAGCGATTCCCGCACAAAAAGCACTCGAGCTCGCCACCATCGATGGGGCCAAGGCCCTGCACTTAGATGATGTGGGCAGTATCGAAGTGGGCAAAAAAGCCGATCTGCTTTTACTCGATTTAAACAGCATCAACTGCTGGCCCCCGACCGACAATCTGTTTTCGCGCATTGTCTTTGCCGCGCAGACGCAAAATGTCGATACCGTGATGGTCGATGGCAAGATTTTGGTTGAAAGCGGCAAGCTTTTAAAAACGAGCCTTAAAACCATTATGCGCAACTCGGATGAAGCCCTTAAGCGGGTGCAAAAGCAGATGGCGCGCTAGAGAACTTTAAGCACTAAAGCTTTAGTTACAGGAGTTACCTCTGCGCCAGAGATGAAAAATGCCAAGGTACGCCGAGCAGCAGGTTTGCTCGATCGTTGGACCTGTCGGACCATCCTGGCAGCTTACAGAATCTCCCAATTCCGCATAATGACAACGAGAGCCAATACGACACTGATTGGCGCCTTCATGGCAAATGCCGCTTTTGGTCACGCTAAATTGATAGTAGGTCTGTTCCCAATTGCCGGCAGAGCACTGATTCGCTTGAATTCTCACGCACTGGTGACCTTCGTTTTCAAACTGCTCTACCAATTCAAGGATATATTGACGTGCCTGAGCGAGATTTTGAAAGGTGCTACAGCCGGTGTCCGTAATATAGATATCACCACAAGTCGGTAGGCTGTCGATACAAACTGAAACGTGTGCAACAAGATTTGCTGGGTTCCGCCCATGCCCCTCATATTGATATCGATATTCAGTGCAAGCAGGCTTTTCATCCTTGTATGCTGGTTCCGGCTTATCATATACGTTCACAAGACGCGTGATAACCTTTTTGTGACAATCTTTCTGGGCATCTGCTTTAACCCAATTATCACAGTCGACATGATGCCGGCTTTTACACTCACCACCTATCCACTGGCAATCTTTGTGCGCGCTCGTACATTCCCATCGTCCCGTCCCCTCACAGAGGGGCTGCGCCAAATAAAAACACTCGCAGCAATTCTTATAACTTTTCGGATCTGTCGGACCATAGCTCTCTTCGTCTAAATTCGGGTCTGCCCCACACACCGAATGCCACGGACAATATCCGGGGGATTGCTCATCGCAGTAAAAAGTCATCTGTGTAGATAAATCCATCCCTGAGGGGGCGAGAGGGCAGGCACATTTTTCCACATAAGGATTTATATACGTTTCATTGGGGCATTCGCAGGCTGTTCCCGTATAGGTGCCACCGGCCTCTTCACATTTCATCTCAAAAGTTGGTGACTCATCACATTCTTCCACATAAGGATTTATATACGTTTCATTGGGGCATTTGCAGGCTGTTCCCGTATCGGTGCCACCGGCCTCTGCACATTTCATCTCAAAAGTTGGTGACTCATCCTCAGTGCATTGGCCCCCATTGCAGGATTCTGGCTCTTCGCACTCTCCACAGCTGCCACCACAACCATCAGGTCCACATTGTTTATCCTCACAGTCTGGAATGCACGGCGGCGGCTGAAAACCGCACGTTCCTGCTACCGATACATCATATTTCCGCCCACCGGCTAAGGTACAATGGACCAGCTGACCACAACCGCCATTGCACTCCTTGTTCTTCGTATAATTTGGATCGCAGGTGTTATATATATTGATGGTATAATCCTCAACTTCAATATCCTGACCATCCTCGTCCTGAATAACACATTTCGCGGCGAGTTGTTCCTCCGTCAAAGACTCACGATAACAGTAACAATTTTCCTCGCCCTCTTCCTCCCCGATGCAGGGACAGCAATGTGTGCCATCTTGAGGATGATCATTACAATTCTCCAGATCGCATTGGTCGAGGCCAGAAGGATCACGAGGATATATACATAAACCTTGCGTACAACGAAGTTGACCAAAACATCCATCGGAAACCGTTATCAAGGTGCTGAATTCAAGTGCATCGCCACGACTCTGCTGCGGCGGCTGAAATCCGCCCATTGACGTATCGTGCCTTTCCATTTCTTCAGGTAAGTCAGGTAAGCCATCTTCAGGCTCAGGCGCCATAAATGCTCTACTCTGACCTATGGGCGTATCGGGCAAAGGCATCGTATGATACTCAATATCTTCACTTCCCCCACATCCTCCCTTTCCTCCACTCGCCTGTCCGGTGAGCTCACCCATATTGGCGACCCCAAGTAATAAGATAACAAGGCCAATGGCCAGGAGACCAAAGCGCTTTAAACTTTTTGGGTTTTCTGACATGAAAACTCGAGACTTTCCTGGGGCAATAAGGGTCAAAGAGTCTAGTGAGTCTAACAAAGAAGGCCAGAAAAGCGAATAAAAAAGCATTTGGTTGGCGGATATTGGTTATCGGTTATCGGAATTCGGTTATCGGACATCGGATATCGGCCACTCGCCTTGTACCGACTAGTCTTCGACGCGCCTTTATGGCGCCTCTTAGACAGTCTCACAACGGCTCGCACGGTTATCGGTCACTCACCTATTCGACTAAGCTGCGGCCGCTCGGCTGTATCGACTAATCCTCAACGCGCCTTTATGGCGCCTTTCGGACAGTCTCACAACGCCTTGCACACTTCGTGCACCCGCAGCAAGTCTCCGTATTGGCTCGCACGGTCGTCGGTCATCGGATATAGGTTATCGACTTCCCGCATTCGCTTCCGCCTTTCGCATTCGCTTCCGCAGGAGTTAAATTGCCTCAATTTACCTGCAAATTAGGACGCTAACGCTATAGGACGCATTGCTATAAGACACTATCGCTATAGGTAAATTAGGACGCTGCGCCATAGGACGCTATAGGAAAATGAGACGCTAGCGCTATAGGAAAATGAGACGCTGGCGCTATAGGACCTACAGCTAAAAGAACCAAGGGACTTTCTTTATCTCCTGAACCTGGTCAACATCCGTGCTAAATAATCGCATTTCTCCAAAGCTCTTAAATGATGGTTTTTCGAAATCATTTCCAAACGAAAAGCAATATCCATAATTGCTCCAACCTCATTGGTCGAACCTTTGGCCATCGCAAAAAACCGTCGTTGCTCTTTTCTTGAGTTTTTCCCATAACCTTCAGCAAAATTCAGCGCAATACTGCTCACTGCTCTTTTGAGTTGGTCAGCCAGATACGCATTTCCACGTGGAAAGCCCTTTCCTATGGCATGCGCAAGTTCAACTAAGTCTAAAGCACACTGATAAATTCGGGTTTCATGATAAAGCATATTTTGTACTCCTTTTTTCGGGTTCCACCCTCAGCGAGAACCCGAAACAAGGAGTGAGCAATGAAACATCGTCAAACCCGGATTTATCAAGACGCTCTGGTGCTTTGCAGCAATGCGCAGCAGCATATCGAAACCCTACCAAGAGGTTTTGCTTACTTGGCTGACCAACTCAAAAGGGCAAGCTCAAGCGTCCTCTTAAATTTCTCGGAGGGACAAGCAAAAAGGACTTTTCGTGAGCGCAAACGCTATTTCTCATGCGCAAAAGGCTCAATATATGAAGTTGCTGCCGTTTTCGATCTCATGCGTGGTTTTAATCTGATCTCAGAAAAAACTTGTGCAGCAAACATTGCGGCGTGTGAACAACTCGCGGCGATGCTGGAAAAATATAGATAGCCGCATTCGCTTACGCTTCCGCATTCGCTTCCGCGTTCGCCAAGCCGCATTCGCCAAGCCGCATCCGCATCCGCAGGAGTTAAATTGCCTCAATTTGCCCGCAAATTAGGACGCTGCGCTATAAGACGCTCACGCTAAAAGACGCGTTGCTATAAGACGCGTTGCTAAAAGACACTAACGCTAAAAGAGCCAAGTGCCCTCAAGTCTAAGAGAAAGAAAAAACCATATGGCACTCTATACTTAAGATGCTAAAAGACATCCCTGCCATGCCAGCACATATCCCATTTTTACTTTTCACCGCCCTGCTGGCCATAAGCACCTCGCCCATTTTAGCCCGTTTTGTGCCCGATGTTCCGGCGGTCGGTATTTCCTTTTGGCGTATGGCCATTGGTGCCTTGCTGATTACGCTTCTGTGTTTGTTCAAGCCGCCTAAAAAGATGACACCCAAAAACAGGAATCTCAATATCCTGGCCGGTTTTTTCTTAGGCATCCACTTCGCGCTTTTCTTTGGCGCCATCAAATTGACCAGTATCGCCAATGCGACTTTCTTAGGAACCCTGGCGCCCCTTTTTACCCTGATGATTGAAAAAGTGTTTTTAAAACGCACGCACCAAAAAGGCGTTCTTTTTGGACTGGCGCTGGCGTTGGGCGGTGGGGGTGTCATTATTGCCGGCGACTTTGATTTCTCCAGCGAAAAAACCATCGGTAATCTTCTGGCGCTGAGCTGTTCGCTCTTTATCGGCGGTGTGCTGATAATTTCCGAAAAAGTCCGTAAAGAAGTAGAGACCCTCGCCTATTTACGCACTCTTTTCTTCAGCGCCAGTGTCACTCTGGCACTGCTTACACTGCTGACGCACGATCCCTTGCTCGGCTACAGCAGCAGCGATTATGGCGTCTTGCTGGCCTTAGGGATTGTGCCCACCCTCCTAGGACACGGCTCACTCTACTACGTGGTCAAAACCGTTTCCCCGACCATCGTCGCCTCCGTGCCTTTAGGTGAACCGGTCCTTGCTTCTATCATCGCCTGGTTTTTATTTCAGGAACCGGTAGGCAGCATGACCATGCTTGGCGGCGGCATGACTCTTTTTGGTTTGTTTGTGCTTATTGTGAAAAAATAAGAGCAGGCATACATTCAATGCCTGGAAATACAGGAACAAGGCTATGCTTATTTATATGAATCGCTGAGATGTCACGATTATCGGTTATCGGACGTCGGAAATCGGAAATCGGACTTCGGACTTCGGACTTCGGACTTCGGACTTCGGACTTCGGACTTCGGACTTCGGACTTCGGACTTCGGACTTCGGACTTCGGACTTCGGACTTCGGGCTTCGGACACTCGCCTTGTATCGACTAGCTTTCGGCGCGCCGCTCTGGCCACTCACCTATTCGACTAAAAGTTTTTTGCTTCCAAAACGCAAAAAACTTAAGTCTCACTTACGGTTCGCACCTCAACCAGTCTCACAACGGCTCGCACGGTTATCGGACACTCGTCTACGCGACTAAGCTGCGACTATCGCTTCGCGCACTCGCAGCAAGTCTTTCGTAACGACTCGCACGGTCATCGGCTTTCCGCATTCGCTTCCGCCTACGCTTTCGCGAAGCCGCC
Organism: Myxococcota bacterium; assembly: GCA_030749035.1. GTDB lineage: Bacteria > Myxococcota > XYA12-FULL-58-9 > XYA12-FULL-58-9 > JASMKV01 > JASMKV01. The sequence goes on from JASMKV010000321.1 coordinate 17,358, forward strand.
ATCCGCAGGAGTTAATTTCCCTCAATTTACCTGTAAATTGGGACGCTGCGCTATAGGACGCGTTGCTATAAGACGCTCACGCTAAAGGACACTCACGCTAAAAGAGAAAAGGTTTCATTCCCCCAACCCTTCATAATCTTCCCGGCGATTAATATTCTTTAGAGTCTCTTCCTGCCCTGCCGACAATCTTAAAGGGCGATAGTTCTGTGCCCCAACAAATTCATGCAATGCTCTTCCGCCTTGTTCAATAAAAGCTCTTAAAGGTGCAAGAAGGGAGACATGATAAAGGGCGCAGGTCGGTTCAATACCATGCGTGGCTTTGGGCAAAACAATCGGACAGCCCTGTCCACGTCCCTCCAACAATGATTCTAATAGGGCACCATCCAAACGCGGTAAATCGCAGCTCAAGAGTAAGCACCATTCAATCTCACTTAAGGACAAAGCCCTCTCAAGTCCGGCAATCGGTCCGCTCTCTCTATACTGGTCTTGCAAAAAACGTATGGCGCCTACGTTTAAGCTTTGTTCCTGTCTGCCTACGCAGACCACCTCATCGACAAAGGGCCTGAGCAAACGCTGCGTGCGCTCTAAAAAACTTTCATTGGTTCCTGGGATTTTTAGAGATGCCTTATCACAGCCCCCCATACGCTGACCTTTGCCGCCAACCAAAATCGCCGCAAGCGTTTTACTCACTCTGACCTTTAAGAAGTTTGAGTTCTTTTTGCGCGATGCTTTGCAGTATTGGATCTTTGCCTTTGAGTGCATCGAGTAACCAGCGCTTGCGAGATTCAAATCGATTCTTTTGCCACCATGTTGTCCAAGCCCCAGTGTCTGAGCCAAAGCTTTGTCCACAAAGAAGAGCCAAGGCCGATTGCGCCGCCATAGCCACACTGGGTTTTCTTGAAATCACATGCGGTAAAATATGCACCACAAGTTTTTCATCACGCAAAAGCCCAAGCGCTTCAAGAATAAGCGCTTGTCGCTCATGCACAGGCTCTTTGAGCACGGCAATACAGGCTTGCAACACCGCATCATAAACCATGCTTGAACTTTCAATCTCTAAAGCATGTACCGCCAAATTGCGTCGACGTTCATCCGTATCGCAAAATCGTTTAAGCCATTGCTCGGCGCTTGCGTCCAACGCACTCGATTTAGGACCGTATTCGCCCGAATCTTCGGCCATGCTCTTGCCTCTTAAAAACCCATTTGTAAAATATAAGGGTAAACGACGGTCACCGCTTCACCGCGAAAACGCGGAAAACGCCACTGTTTGATCCGTTTACTCACACAACCAGCCATATGCGTATTCTTAAATTTCTTCGTCAGGATGCCCACCTGCGAAACCCGCCCTGTGGCCTGCACCGTAAGTTCAATTTCCATTTTGCCTTTAAGCTGCTCGCCTCTTTTGAGCGCCTCGTTCATACACATACTCATCGCCGCATTTTTTTCTTTGATGATTTTGTAAATCGCATCCTGACTTAAACCATCGGGTAAAGATGCTTCTCCCGGGCCACTCTCTACTTTTGATTTAACGGTGCTTTCGGTTTTAGAAAAATTGTCGGTGCTGAAAGATTTTTTGCGCAACGAACCAAACATATCATCCGGCGAAGTTATTTCTGCAACCTGGGTGACTTTTCCGCGGCGTTTGGTTGTCGATGGCGTTTTTTTAGGCAAGCTGCTGATCTCACCTATCTGCTTGGGCTTATTTTGCTTTTTCGGCTTTTTCTTCGGGCGTTTGATGCCCATCAATTTGTAACGCAAATCTTCGAGTTTTTCTCGATCGGTCGAATTGCTTGGTGCTTGCGCCAATTTCTTTTCAATGCGTTCAATTTTTCGCCCTTTGTTGGGATCTTCTAAACCTGTTACATCATAAAATTTTCCCATACCGGGTAATTCGATAATGCCAAACAAGTCCAAGGACGCGATACCCACAAGCGTAACGGTAAATGTGATCGACATAACCATGGCCAAACGATGATGACGACGTCTCCGATTTAAGCCGGCGCTTTCCATAAAAAAGCCTGTGGTTAATGGAACTTCACGATCTGTGGCATCAAAGGCGGGCGCAAAACTATCAATCTCGTGTAAGTCTGAATCAATCAATTCCTCTCGAACCGTGTTGATGTCCGGCACATCTTGATCAAACGGTGTTGGCCCCGTCAGCGATTCCTGACTGCCTCCAAGGGTCGTCGCATCATCAATGGCCTCCACCAACCGCCCACTCTCAAAAGGTTTAAGTTCAGCATTGGTCGACTCATCAACATGAGTTTCGTCATCGTCTTGCTTTAGGGACTCCTCGTCAGGCACAAATGGCGTGATCACCCTATCGGTGGGTGCATCTAAATCAGGCTCATCCACCGCCTCATCTTTAGGTATCGGTGGCGGTTCTAAATCCTCAAAATCCATCGGTGCCAATGCGGTTGGCCCATCAAAGGCGCCCGTCTTTGCACTTTCGGCCCGGGCCGCATCAACCGGCGAGAGATCGGCCAGCTCATCCAAAAGCTCATCCATCTCCTCTGCCGCACCCTCTTTGTCAGGCACACTGTCTTCTCTGGGCAGTTCTTGCGCTAAAGTCCCGGCCGGCTCGGATTCATGGGCTTTGTCCGGTGCTTCGACCGGCATCTTATCGGCTTGGGTATCATCATCATCCAAAGGCATGACCACGCGCCAAGGCGCTGTGCCCAGATGCGCAAGTTCGTTAGAAAATTCGCTGATAAATCGTAGACGTTGCCAATCGGTCATACCGGCGCACCAGACATAGGTTTGTCCATCCACATCCCGCGAGGCAATCATCCGTTCCAATTCAAAACGCGGCATGGGTCCAATGCGTCTACCTGCCACCAAAGCAAACCAGTTGGCATCAGAAAGTTCACCACTGGGCGGGGCCGGCGCGTTGGCTTCAAAGGCACGAACTCCTGTGGGCTCAGTGGGCCCATCAAAGGACTCCTCTTCTTTGGCTTTTTTAACCTTACGTCTTAAACGAATCCCCGCACCGCATTTTTTACAAGAAAAACGCAAGGTCTTGCCCGTAGGGACTTTGTCGTTGGCAATCTCGTAACGCGCAGCGCATTTGGGACACTTAAACTGCATAGGTTTTAATTCACTTCGTCTTTCATGCCACACCAAACGCTCGCCATTATCGGCTTATCCTCTCGATGTTTCTATTCTTTTGCCATACTCAACAAAAAAATGATCATGGTTTTTTCGCTTCACCAATCGACGCTTTTTCTTTGGCCGGGACGACAAAAGGGTTTGCCGGAGCTGGGCTTGTGTCAGCCGCCGCATCAAAGGGTCCGGCGGTACCACCGACCGGCCGGGGCACAAAAGACTGGTAAAAACGATTTAAATCCGTCGCAAAACGGGCTGCTTCAGGCTCGAAACATTCAAAATGGAAGATAAACGCTTCCTCGCCGGCCACCAAATACACTTCTTCAAGCGCACGCGGGTATTGAACATTGCCCTGATAGGTGTAGGTCCCCAAAACCGCCGCGCCTTTACGCCCTGCAACCTGCACATTGCGTCGGTTATGTTCTTTAAAATTGGGTAATTTTCGTAAACGCAAATCCAAAGCATTAAGCAAAAGTTGTCGTGGACGGGCTCTGGGTGGCACCACAATCCGGCGAATTTGCAAAAGCGCGCCGCCAAAATTAGAAGGCAGACGAAAATCAATCGTATAGGGATCGTTGTCATGCAGCGCCACGCCCCAATGACCTGGTATCTGCACCGAAAAAAGTCGGCCCGGCGCCACAAAAGGTTGTGCCTTGCCCTGAAAAAGAGAGCCCAATTCGCCGTGGGCATCATTGATGTTTTGACTTAAAAGCAAAGCCGTTAAAAGTACAAAGTTCACCTTAACCTATTCCTTCATGAATTTAGGCATCATCCTATACCAAATGGACTTCGCCCGCATCTATTTCGACCATTTTCCCGTCGAGATGAAGCTTAAGCTGCCCATAGGCATTTACCCCCTGAGCTATACCGCTAACCTGTCTTGATTGATAGGATGCAGTGATTTCTTTTCCCGCCAGCCAGTCGTATTCCTGCCACTCCAAAGCAAAAGCCTCAAAGCCACGCTCCAGCCAAATCCCATAGGCCTCTTCGAATTCAGCCAAAATTTGCTCCAGGAGCGCTTGTGTTGAGGGGCAAGCGCCGGAGGCCGACAAAATATCCTGCAAACCCACGTAACCGTAATGAAAATCTAAATCCTGATGGGCTTTTGTTGCCGGGGCTAAATTCACCCCCATGCCGAGTAAAATCAGACTTTTTTGCGGCTCTAAAACAACACACTCAAGCAAGATGCCGGCGCACTTTTGCCCAGCCACAAAGACATCGTTGGGCCACTTAAGCCCTATCTCGTCAACCCCTAATCCCCTGAGTACGCGGGCCAAGACCACCGCCGAAAGCAGTGAGAGTGTCGCGATTTGTTCGCCAATGATGGGCCAGGAAGATTCCGCTGGGCGCAAAACGGTTGTAAAATAAAGCCCGTCCCCGGCTGGCGAATGCCAGGTACGCCCATGGCGCCCCCGCCCCCGCGTTTGTCGATCTGCCCACACCGTCGAGCCCTCCGGGGCCCCGGCCAACGCCTTGTCTTTGGCCAATGCCATCGTCGAATCGACTTCCGTATGATGTTCAATCAATCCTGACCAGGTCATCACGCTTTAAGCCCCTAAATCTCTTTGAAAATACATCAGTGGCACTGCCTGGATAAAGTCGGTAAACGATCTTTATCGTAGGCGGTTGCAAAGTGCTCAACCATCTCTTGCGCCTTGTCACGCCACCAGCTCGCCTCTTCTAAAAGCTTCGGCAATTCTAAACCCCAAGGGCCATCCTTGACCAATTCTAAATGCTCGATGCCTTTATAGAGTAATTTATAGGTACCGCTGGGCATGCCCACCTGCAGCTTATAAAATCCTGCGGCGACCTGAATCAGGCCCTGCAGCAGACGGCGCTCGTCTCCTTGTTCTTCATTCCATTGCACCTCCCAAATCTCATGCGCTTCATAAAACTCCTGTTTATTGAAAAGCTCAATGCCCCGATCGAGTGCTTCTGCCAGTTCCTTCTCCATCATAGTTCATACCCTTCTATCATTGACAAATGGCCTTAAAATGCCTAAAAAAGACGCCGCGCGCAACAAGCGTAGCGGCCCCCCGGAAAAAGTTGTCACAAAATATAGAATGTCGCGCTTGCACCAGCGCCATAAACTGGTAGAAATAGCGTCGACGTAACGAGAAAACGAGTACACAATCCCCGTTGATACTCGAGAAAAGGTGGTAACCGTGCGTAAAAATTGGATTTTATTTGGAGCTTTGGCTCTCGTTACAGCAACAAGCGACTGTAATTGTGATGATG
>JASMKV010000322.1 GCA_030749035.1 Myxococcota bacterium
GCTGCCATTATTAGTCTTGGGCGTGATATGACAGCTTTAGCCGAAACCAAGCTTAAGGGGCGCGAGGTGCCTATTTATACTATTCCAAATTGGGCAGAGCTGGATTTGATTGGCGCAGAGTCGAAGGAATCCAACAGCATCCTCAAAGAACTTGAGCTCGTTGAACAATTTATCTTTTTGTATGCGGGAAATATGGGCCGTACGCACGATATCGAATCTATTGCAGATTTAGCAGCGGAGATGAGGTCCTTTGAAAATGTGCATTTCCTTTTTGTTGGCTTTGGCGCAAAAAAAGAATGGCTAGAAAAAACACGTGCGGATAAGGATTTAAATAACATCACGATACTTCCAGCGAAGGCGCGCTCTGAGCAACCAATTTTCTTAAATGCTTGTGATGTCGCAATTATTAGCTTTGTTTCAGGTATGGCCGGCGTGTCTGTGCCTAGTCGTATGTATAATCAGATGGCAGCAGGGAAACCCATACTTGCGATTGCAGACAAAAATTCAGAACTTGCGATGGTTGTTGAGGAGGAAAAGATTGGTTGGGTTGTTGCGCCCGGCGATTTTTCAGGGCTCTGTGATACTTATCGTCAAATTATGGCGTCACCAGAGTTGTGCAGGAAAATGGGGGCTCGAGCAGAGCAAGTTGCGAAGAATAAGTACAGCTTCCGCAGGGCGATTGTCTCTTACCGCGAGGCCTTAGAGGAAATAGCCTCGAGCTAGCACTTCTTTGTACCATTTCTTGCAGGGATTTTTTACTGTACTTCATGATGAAGCCTCTCTAAAGGTTTGCGCATCCCCCATAAATAGAATGATGCCGGGTTGTTTTTGTGATGGCGGTCACAGAATTTTTGACAGAAACCATATAATGTCTAGACGACGCTAAGGTAGATGAAAATGATGTCATCTTGATGGCTTATTGCGTTTAAAAGGAGGCCCCCATGAAACTCTTTTTTGCCTGTTTAGGGATTGTCGTTGTTGCCGGTGCCTGTGTCCTTGAAGGGGCCCATTTGGCTGCCTATGTACAGGGCCCGGCGCTGATGATTGTTGTTGGCGGCACGTTCTTTTTTGCTTTATCGCATCATTCATTGCCCGAAGTGCGATCTGCTTTATCGGTGGGCTTTGGTGATGGTGCGGTTGGTGTGGAGGATGGGAAGCGGCACCTGGCTGTCTTATCGACCTTTCGCATTTTACCACTGGCCTTGGGGGGATTGGGGTTTGTCTTGGGCTTGATTCATATTTTCCGTAATTTGGACGATCCAAGTAAAATAGGGCCGGGAGTGGCGGTGGCCTTGCTCACGCCCCTTTATGGGATTATTTTTTCAGAAATTCTTATTGGGCCCCTGCTCAACCGTTTGTCCGCACGTGTTGATGCCGCCGAAGGCTCTGTTTTGCAACCCGCTGAGCCCAAGGGGGGACTTTTAACGCTCTGCATCATTGGGGGATTAATGGCTCTTTTTATTGTCCTCTATGCGATTGGTCAGTAGAGATTCATATGCCTTTAAGTCTTTTCGGTTTAAGTCTTTTGTTATAGACTGTGCAGCACTTAAGTAACTTGAAAAGTTTTGGATGTGATCATGAATCGACTTAAATACAGCATGAGCAGCCTGTTTTCTTTTGCTTTACTCTTTTCCCTTCTAAGTTGCGGAAGCATGGGTGGGCTTGACCGGGACAGTGATGGGGCAGAGAGCAATCAGCTACAATCCGAGGAGGATTGCCAAGCGGCATGCCGTGAAAAAGACGATGACCGCGAGATACGTGTCTGCCAAGCTTCCTGCTCAAGCCAGGAAAGAGACGAAACAGATCGAGAGCGCGGTGAAGAATGTGAGGACGGAGAGAAAGCTTCCCGCGAAGAAACCTGGTATATATGCAAAGATGGATCCTGGTATGCTTATGATGGGGAAAAAGACGATGATAAAAAATGTGAGTCAGGTGAGCAAGCTGAGAAAGACGGTGTGACTTATATTTGCGCTGATGACGGAAATTGGCAAGAAGCCTAACTCCTATTTAATTTCCAAAATTGATTTGATCGCCCCCACCTTTACCACGACTTGAAGGTGGTTTGGTCAGGGTGACAAACAAGAATACCGCAATCACTATTCCCAAAGTTGTAAAAAGCCCATTTTTAGGGGTGGAGTTAAAACCCACGACCAGGCCGGCGATAAGGCTGAGGGCGCCGGTAATTATCATGAGTCGTTGGATGCGGGGATCTTGTGTGGCTGCCGCGTTGAGACAACATACTTTATATTTTTTTCCGCTGCCGCATGGGCATGGGGCATTACGTCCTACAGCCATGGTTTCCTCCCAAGTGGGTGTGTCTGCAGCATGCCATTTTAAAGGCCGTATAAGCAAGTGGAGTTTTTTCTGGAAGCTCTCAAAGCCCAACACAATCTCAGTCTGAATCACCAGCACATTTTTTGTCATCTAAAGTGAGATCGAAACCCGGGCTTTCAAAGGGTTCCGGTAAAGTGTCTATCTGACCGAGGTAGAGATAGCTGCTGAGATAGACGCTGTCGGAGATGTCAACGGAACCGTCATCATTGGCATCAGCGGCATCCTCGCAAGGGAAAGAGCCACGTCCAAGCGAGAGCACATTGTTGATGTGTATGATATCGGTGATATCCACGGCACCATCAAAATTTGCATCGCCGCGCAAAAATGGCACTGGAGACAAAACCGTGAAGGTGAACTCAAGCGCACTGATTTGGCCGTGGCTGTCTTCCGCCTCAATATGCATGTTATAGATGCCAGGTTCTAATTCGGGCTGAAGGGTGCGTGCGATGGCTTCGACCTCTTGCCCTTCAGCGTTGAACTCAAAAAGCTCAGTACGAATTCCACCGGTTTTACTGCCCTCTTCAATATAGCTTATCCGAAGAGAAGCGATTTTATTTGGGTCCGAAACACGAAATGCAATGTCGACCGGGCTTAAAACTTCAAGCGCATCGATGGGCGATGTGAGAACAATTTCTGGCCCTTGGGTGTTGCAGCGGCGCTCGTTGGTGTTGGGATGGATGCCTCGTTGCCAGGCCCAGGGCCTGACCAAAGGCAAGCGTAGTTTAAAATCATCATCGGCTCCCCAGTGCAGGTAATTGGGATCGCCGTTGGCCAACTGGGTCATGCGTGGCCCGTTATCAAAAACATTATTGGGTGCTAAGCCTCCCTGGCTTTGGGCGTTATCGCTGATGCGTAAGCCGGCTCGTTGCCAGCCATCGCGGTAGATGTCGTAAGACAAAGAGAATGTACCGTCGTTGACTTCGACCGGAACTTCTAAGAGCATATCTTCCCCGTCGACAACCTTGTGCAAGATCACAATGGCTTCGGATATTCCAGAGTCGTCTTCAACTTCTCCAACGAGGGTGACTTCACAATCGGTGGAGGCTTCTTCATCAACGCCATAGGAGAAAACCATGGGGGCCTCAAAATCCGTGCGACCCATTTCAACATCGACAAGCATCGCATCATCTGGTGCGGAAAAATCCACACTGATTCGGGTATCAGTCAGAGGGTCAATATAGGATTCACCCCAGGGGAGGGCGTAATTATGGCTTGCATAGACCAAGGGCCGGGAGAGCAAGACATCCTGGTGGTTGACAAGGCCGTCAAAAAGAAGACTGGTGGTGGTGCCAAAGGCACTGGGGCGCCCAATGCGCAGCAGGGCACCGGAAAAAAGATTACTCGATTCAAGTACCCGATGGTATGAATTCAAATCTGCATCCAGGAGTCCTTGATCGTAGGTCGAGGTGCCATCTTGATTCATGCGTGTGCGGTACTCGACGTAGAGCCACTTGTTTTGTCCATGGGGCACTTTCAGCGCTTTAAGGCCAGCTTCGTGTTCTTCACTTAAAGCACTTAAAAAATAGGTGCCGTCTTCCTCGACGCGCTCGATACGGTGTGGTGCATCTTCACCTTCGCGCAGCCAGCCCCAAACCTCTTTGGCCACCGCACCGCCGTGCGACTTACCTTTGGCCATTTTTCTGCCCATAAAGCCAAAAGGGTCTGCATAGGTGCGTGAGCCACAGGTTTCATCGCCCGTGTAACTGTGGGTATTTTCCCGTTGCGGGATATCGTTCCAGGCGGTACCAGAACACTGTGCCATACCCGCATGGCCCATGCCCAAAGTATGCCCTAACTCATGGGCCAGCAGGCTTGTGTTTTGTGCGCTTGAAGAAATGGTGATGGGTAAATGCAGGCGACCATCTTCGAAATCATCACTGTAAAGATATGCTTTTTTAGAGACCCCGGCCCACCAGCAAGGGCTATAACCTCCTGCGACGATGACAACTAAACGCGCTCTTTGCGCCAGAGCGCTGAGATCCAAAAGTTCGCCGTTTGCATCGAGGACATCCTGGACCATATGTTGTGGATTGAAGCAGCTCATACTTTCAGCAGGAAAGGGGCCAAAAATATCATCGGCTCCACCCGTTTCACCGTCCAGCCCAACAATCGACATCTGCCCATAGGAGTGCACTTCAAAGAGCTCTTTGACGCTCAGTGTATGCGTGCTTTCGTTGTTTTGTTCGGCCCCATAAATTAGAGCAGGCAGGTTGTCTTTTTCGTTCTGTGAAAATCGATGTTCTCCAACTTCAATCAAGATTGTCATCAATGGGCGTGGTCCAACCCCGAGTGGTTCAGCTGCTTCAGCCAAAGAAGCGCCACCGCCATCGCCTAAAAGCGTCGCATGCCGTTGTCGTTCATCCCGTAACACTTCGGCCATTTCTTCGTCATCGGTGCCGCAAACAAATTCTCCTTGAGAATCTGCTGGCGCCGTTGGCCTATTCTCCCCGTGCGCAGTGCTCCTGGTTGCATTTGCCGTACTCTTTTGCTCCTGGCTTAAGGTGGTGGGACGCTCTAAAGTACAGGCGTGGATGCAGGTCAGGGCGAAGGGTAAGAACAAAAATTGTCGCGCGTTGAACATGCTGGGGCTCCTTTGGTCTGGTCTACGCTATGGATAGAGCAAGGCCCGTGCCATGGATTTGGTCCGGGAAACGCGTGCCTAAGGCGCTGTTTTTGCTTGATATTTAAAGAGATTCGGCAAGGTTTGGCTATGCCTCAGGGCCAATTTTAGGGCACAGTTTGTGTCTTTGGCGCAAATTGTGACAGGGGTTTGAGGTCGGTAGAACGGTCTAGCTTTTTGCCTCGTAGGCAAACCAGTCGTGTCGTACTTGTTCTATTTTCGCCTTTACCGCCTCTTCAGAAGCACCAAATTCTTTGAGTATTTCAGGTAAGCGTTTGGCCATGACTTCCTGGCCTAAGGCCAGCCCAGCGCGGTTGTCGGTTTCATAGTGGACGCCAGCAACGCTGCGAAATTGTGCGACAGCAAAATCCAGGCGACGCGCTTCGGTGATTTGTTCTGGGCTCAAGTCGAGAAGAACCGCAAGATAGAGTGAAGCGCAGGAGGCGGCCGAATGCATGGCGGGCCAGCTTGGATGGCGTGGGCAGCCTTCGTCGTAGGCGGTAAAGTCTTCGGGACTTTGCAGGTTCAAGCTTGCGATCTTATCTTTGATGGCTTGTGGTGCAGCAAGTTGTCCACTTTGCACAGCCCAGGCGACCGATTCGGGGCGTGCCCGGCCTTCTTTCCATTTACAGGCAAATGCTGAAGGAGAAACTTCCGATACGGCCCAGCCGATCATTCTGGCCAGGAGAACCGGTCCGTTAACAAAATCATCCTGTGAGCGCGGGGGGATAATGGAAGGATCGATTTTTGCGCCTTCAGAAAGAAACTGTTGGGTTAGGGCCGTGGGCCAATGGGTTGGGAAATCCGCCCGCACCGCTTCAGCGGCTTGATGGATATCGAAATCAGCGAATATTTTAGGCAGATCTACAAAGTCGCCCGGGTCGGCATCATTGCGTCGGGCGATTTGAAAATCGATAATCTGTTCAAATTCCTGCCAGAAACCTTGATCGCCGGGGTGGGTTGGTTTGGGTAGAAAGTCCGGTTGCACACAAACCCTTGGGTCAACGGGTAAAAATGGACTTACTGCATTGGAGTTACGGAGCTGCTGGCTTTGTGCCCCATCGAGCGGAAAATTAATTTCTGGGCCACTGTGTTTCGAAAAGCGTATGGAGGTGTCGCTTTGAGTCTCAGGTTGCAGGGTTGGCCGGCCTTTTGGTGCCGCAATACCGTGCGCGAGATTTTTCGTATAGTCCTGTGGGTTACCCGTAAGTCGGCGGGCTTTTTGATTGGGCATATTAAGCGTTGGTTCAGTAGCAGGAGTTACTTGTTTTTTTTTCACATTCGAAAGCGGTGCAAAAGCTTGCTCTTGCGCTTCTGGGCCTTGAAAATTTCCGGTAATACGTTTGGTTGTCGCCATGGTGGGGGTCCTTTTTTAGGGGGTGGCAAGTGGCTGGGATTGAGTTTTGGCGCATGCAGGTTCTCTTGTCAACCATCTGTGCCCAAAGTGGGCAAAGTGTCTGTATCAAAGGCTTAATCCAGCCTCAATTGTTGAGAAAAATAGGTGTATTCTAAAGCATAGCGCTTGGCGTGCTGTTTGAGGTTGGCGCCCGCCGCATGTCCACCCTCCGTATTTTCGTAGTAAACAACATCATGGCCTAGGGCCTGCATTTTTGCCACCATCTTTCGGGCATGGCCCGGATGCACTCGGTCGTCTTTGGTTGAGGTAACAAAGAAGACTTTTGGATAGCGTTTTTGAGCGTGAACATTGTGGTAGGGCGAATAGGTTTTGATAAAGGCGCCCATGCTTGCATCGTCAGGATCGCCGTATTCCGCCATCCAGGAAGCACCGGCCAAAAGTTTGTTGTAGCGTAACATATCCAGGAGCGGCACCTGACAAACCACAGCGCCAAAGAGCTCGGGCTGCTGCGTAAAAGAAACGCCGGTCAAGAGTCCACCATTCGAACCGCCCATGATGCCAAGCTTTTGAGGTGAGGTTATTTTTCGGGCGATTAAATCTTGCGCTACGGCAGCAAAATCATCGAAGCCATTTTGTCTTTTTTCTTTGAGCGCCCCTTTATGCCAGCGGGGTCCAAACTCACCACCACCGCGAATATTGGCGATGGCATAAACACCGCCGCGCTCCAGCCAAAGCTTGCCGGCGATACTGCTGTAGCGGGGCTTCATGGATATTTCAAAACCACCATAGCCATAGAGGATGGTTGGGTTCTTGCCGTTCAAGCGAATATTTTTTTCATGGATGATAAAATAAGGAATGCGCGTGCCATCTTTACTGGTGGCTTCATATTGATGCACCTGTAGATTGTTTGCGTCAAAGCGTTCGGGCAATGTTTTGATCACTTGACTCTTCTTTGCTTTAGAGGAATAGCTGTAGAGTTTATCCGGCGTAATATGGTCCTCGTAGTTGACAAAAATTTCATCGCTAAAAGGGTTCGCCGAAGAGACCGATAAGGTGCCTTGCTTAGGCAAATCCACAGGGGCTGAATTCCACTGCTGCTTTTTGTCGTAGAAATCAAATTCTAAAATTTGACCTTTGACGTTGCGGATGATGCTGACAAAGAGTTTGTTCTTGCTTTCATTGACCCTTTGAATGCTGCTGCGTTCATCGGGAATAAGCAGGGTATGGATGGCAGGTAATGCGCCCGTTTGTTTAAAAGCTTGCGATGAAAAGGCGAGCAGAGCGCCTTGCGGGTAGGTGTTGTCATTTATTTGCCAGGCTTCGCGCAAGGAAAAGAGAAAGTGGTCTTTAAAGTGCCCCTTGAACTCCGCGGATTCGGGGATAGGAAGTTTCATCAGCCCTTGATTGTTGCTCAGGACAAAGGACTCACCCGTATAGAAGGTTTTATAGCGTAAGATCATGATCTGATGCTGCCTGGGCTCGTGAATCACATAGGGCCATATGCCCATGTCTTTTTGTTCACCGCTGTAAATAGTTTGCGCCGCATTTAAAGGTGTGCCCCGTTGCCATCTTTTAACGATACGCGGATAACCCGAATCGGTGAGCGTGTTTTCGCCAAAATCGGTACCGACTAAAAGCGTGTCTTTATCGATCCAATGGACGCTGCTTTTGGCCTCTGGGACAACAAAGCCATCTTTAACGAAGGTTTTACTCTTAAGATTAAACTCCCGGTAGACTGACGCGTCGGTTCCGCCCCGCGAAAGGCGCAGCATGCAACGTTCAAAGGTCGGCGGTAAACAGCTGACACCTTTATAGACCCAATTCTCTTCTTCTTTATTCGCCAGGGCATCGAGATCTAAAAGATTTTCCCATTTAGGCTCTTTGCCTTGGTAGCTTTTAAAGCTTGTGCGTCGCCAAAGGCCGCGGATATTTTTTTCATCCTGCCAGAAGTTATAGACGTAGCCAGCGCGCAGTGCGCCATAGGGAATTTTGTCCTTGGCGTTCAAAATCTTATCGGCTTGGCTCAAAAATTCTCCATAGCGAGGATCGCTCTCAAATTGCGGCAGGCTTAAGGCATTTTGCTTGTGTACCCAGTTAAGGGCTTTTTCTCCTTCAATCTCTTCGAGCCAAAGAAAAGGGTCTTTACTTGTGGCCAGTCCTTGCGGAGATTTAGTTGCTTGCTGGCTTAAAGCGCTGCAGCTCAGAGATGAGCCAATCAAAAGAAGGATGAGAATACGCATATGTTTTCTCTTGCTGAAGTGTTCGGCGAGGCTTGAATCAAGTTTTTTAGATTTAAGCAAGCTTATTGTGATGTGCCTCATGTTTCATGGTGAGATCTCGACGTAGTCGCTCAAGATCGTCGGCCAAGGGGATATCGAAGGTTTTCTTTTCAGCGCTGCGCGGGTGTAGAAACCCAAGCCATGCTGCATGCAGGGCGACACGGGGACTTCTTCTGGCTGAGCTTTTATTGCCATAAAGGTGGTCACCCAATACAGGATGCCCGGCCTCAGCCAGGTGAATACGAACTTGATGGGTGCGTCCGGTTTCGAGGGTGGCCTGCATAAGGGCTGCATTTGAGGCAAATCTTTCGAGCACGACAAAGTGGGTTTGTGCGCGCTTGGCATCTTTTCCTGAGCCCGAACCGCGCAAACCATCGCCCCGATTGCGCACCAGTTTCGTGTCCATGCTCCACGCTTCGCTTCCTGGCCGTCCAGCGACGAGCGCCAGATATTTGCGCTCGACATCGTGTTTTTCCAGTAAGGCTTTGATTTTGGTTTGGGTGGATTCATTGAGTGCGACCATCATGACGCCTGATGTTTCTTCATCTAGGCGATGTACCACAAACGATTGCCCAAAGAGCTTAGCCACATAGCTGACCACATCGATGTCTGCAGAACGGCCCGCCGCTTTGACGCTCAACCAGCCACTGGGCTTCCAGACGACCGCGAGATCTTTGTCACGAAAAAGCACCGCCAGATCGCGCCCCGGGGTGAGTTTTGGTGCATCCGGAACATAAGTGACCTCATTGCTGTGCACCAGGCGTGCCATGTCTGCGGTTGGTACGCCTCGCAGTCGAATTTTCCCACGTGCGGCCGCTTGTTTGAGCTGCGCATTGGAGAGACCGAGTTCTCTTAGGATAGATCTAAGCGGTATCTTTTGTTCGTCGGTCACGCGTGTTATTCCTTTGGTTGCGAAGAGTATCCTCTCTAAGGCAAAGACAAGCAAGTATGGTTTTTTTTGTGGGGCAACCCGTGCGTATTCAAGGCTGTGCATTTTTACTTCTTTAAGATATGGCAGGCCCATCATGGGAACCCGTTCGAAACGTACGCTGCGTTGCGCCGCCTGCAGGATGCATAAGGAAGATTGTCTCTGCGCCCTTGTACCGCGTTTGCAGCTCAACACCCGGGTTGTTGTGATCATGCATTGCCGTGAATGGAAGAGGCCGACCGCGAGTGCGCCTCTTTTTACTTTGGCTGCGCCGAATTCCGAGATTCGTCTGCGCGGACGCAAGGACATACCTTTTGACGATGAGGGTATTGTGGTTCCAGATCGACGCACATGGCTGCTTTACCCTGGGGAGAGTGCAACGGTTCTCAGTCCTGATTTGGTGAAGGAAGACCCTCGCCCTGTGACTTTGGTGGTGCCTGATGGAAGTTGGCGTCAGGCTTCTAAGGTGGGCCAAAGAGAGCCATCTCTTGCAGGGGTTTCTCAGGTTGTTCTGCCTGATATGGGGCCGAGTTCTTATCGCTTAAGGAACGAACCGAAAGTAGGCGGTTTGAGCACTTTTGAGGCGATTGCCAGGGCCTTGCGTATACTCGAGGGCGAAGCCGTTTATGAAGCGCTTGATACTTTGTTTGGCACGATGGTCGAACGGACTCTAGCGACACGTAGGCAGGTTGTTTCTGGCTAAGTCTTGTGTTTCAGGAGCAATAATTGAACCCCGTAAACACTTACCCTGGAAGTGCTAAAGGCCTTTATTCTAAATGCCAATCGTGTTGTGATGGATGCGATAAGATGTCAGACTTCCTATGGGGGGTTTAAGGGAATATCATGACTTTTCGGGCTTGTATCATCCTGCTGGGCGGGATTATGGGGATTCAGGGCTGCGTGTTGCTTGAACCCATAGAGCACAATCAAGAAGAGCCCGTAGAGATCATCGATGCAGAAGAGCCACCTATTCAAACGAATACCGATACGATTCGTTTAACTGGGCAGCTTGCAGAAGAGCTTACTTATGACCATGTGATCTTTTTTGAAGCCTTGCCTTTAGAGGCAGATCCCCGCGTCGTTTATTCTGAAATTATTGATGGAGAAATAGAGATCTTCATACCCATTAAGCTGTTTGGATCCCTGCGCTTTGTGCGTGGCGGAGTGGTACACGAGGTTCTTAAATTTCAAGAAAATTCAGGATTCAGTCAGCGTACCCATATATTTAGTACATATTTGCTGAATTCAAATCAGGGTGCGCAGGGCTTAAATTTAAGTCATTTTGCTTTAAATTTGCGTCAGGCACAGCAGCAAGATGCAAACGGCGTGTTGGCACTCGGAGAGATCTCTTCGAGTTCAGACGGGCTTATGGAACCGTTGAACAATCCCTTAGGTTTTACCGATCAAGATGGCGATCAAGTGCAAGATAACTTTGATGTGGATGATGATAACGATGGCGTTCCTGATAGGGAAGATCCTGAGCCTTATGCTGATTCGCAAGTTGATGTGGGCGATGCGGATGGAGATGGGGAGCCTGATAGTGTAGATACAGACGACGATAACGATGGTATATTTGATTATGCCGATACGGATACTCTTACCATGTCTAATTGCTCCGGATTAGACACGGATGGTGATGGTCAAAATGACGATACGGATTGCGATGGTATGCCGGACGCAGAAGATGCGGATGTGAATGGCGACTTTCTGCCGGATCAAGATTTAAATGCGGATGGCGACGGACTGGCGGAAATCTCCCAAGCCAACAAAGACATTGTTCAGGATCGAGATGCTGACGGCATTCCGGATTATGCGGATGCTGATGATGATGGTGATGGAATTCCCACATTATATGAAGGCACAGGCGACACGGATGGCGATGGTACACCGGATTATGCCGACACGGATTCGGACAATGATGGTCTTTCGGACCAATTTGAAGGCGCTGACGATATGGATGGTGATGGCACTCCTAACTACGCAGATCTGGATGCGGATGGCGATGGGGAGCAAGACAATCTGGATGTTCAATACCAGCTCAACACGCTTGTTCAAAACCAGGAAGGGCAAGGAGAAGAACTCAGTGCCCCCGTATGCGGCGATGGCATTGCGACCGGAGGCGAACTCTGTGATGGCCAGGATTTTCTGGATAGCTGTAGCGCTCGGGGCTGCGCGGGCACCTTTGTTTGCACCCAGGATTGTCGCATCGATGAAAGCTTTTGCAATTGTGCAGAAAGTTATTATGGGAGTTGTGGAAATGGTGTGCGTGAAGGCGTTGAGGGGGCGCCCCATTTTGAGCTCTGTGATGGTGAAGATTTTGGCACGATAACTTGTCCTGCAGCGAATGGAGAAACTTGTTTGGGTCAACCAGTATGTGGTTCTGAATGTGATACGATTCTATTTGCCGGTTGTGATTGTGTGGGCGAACAAGCTACAGAGCCGGCGCAGGAAGAGTTGTGCGCCAACGGTCAATTAGATCCTGGTGAACAATGTGATGGTGAGCATTTTTCCAGCGGCATTAAAACATGTCACGAGTATTTTTCCGATCCAACATTGATTTGCAGCGGGACCCCTGAATGCATTGCATGCCAGGGTGTGCGCTATTCGCCGGAAGAATGTGGCTGCATAGAGATTAGCCTCTGTGGAAACGATCAGCTTGATCAAGGTGAATCCTGTGACGGTGATGTCTTTCGCGATGATTCTTATTGCGAGGCATTCTATCCGGGTTCAGTGTGCAGCGGTTTAGAATGTAAGGATGATTGTACTTATAACACCAGCGCGTGCGAGTGCGCGGCAGCCGAGACCTGTGGCAACCAACAACTGGATGTCGATTTAGGAGAGCAATGCGATGTGAATGCAGTCGGTTCGGTTTTGATTCCGGGAAATTTTAGCTGTGCCCATGCTTATCCAGATATGAATTGTAGCGGTGCATTAGAATGCGACAGTAATTGTGGCATTGTTGATGCGTGTGCGTGCGAGGAAATTCCATCTTGTGGTAATTTACAGCTTGATCAGGGGGAGGCTTGCGATCTTGACGCAGATGGAAACGCAATCATTTTTGAAAATATTGAATGCGATACGGCTCATCCCGATCAGATATGCACTGGCGCTTATGGCTGTAATGAGAACTGTGAACTTATCGACAATTGCGCCTGTCAGGAATCAGGAAACGGCGAGAACACTTCTCTTTGTGGTAATGGCACATCTGATGACGGTGAAGCCTGCGATAATGGCACGGCCAATACAAATGAGACCGCGTGCGCATATGGCTTAGAGTCCTGCACGTTGTGCAACACGGATTGCCAAGAAG
>JASMKV010000323.1 GCA_030749035.1 Myxococcota bacterium
GCTGCTTGTGGAGCTGCCGTGGATGCCCATCACGAATGTTGCGGATGTCCTTTTTCGCATACGGACCAGAGGCTTTAAGCTGCTTTTGGCGCATCCTGAGCGTTACAAGTATTTGACTGTGAAAGAGGGTGAGGCTCTGGCCGCCCAAGGGCTGCGTTTGCAATTGGATTTGGGCTCTTTTGTCGGGCTTTATGGCCAGCGTGCACAGCAAAAAGTGTTGGAATATATGGCACTCGATTTAGGGCATGTTCTTGGCACGGATTTGCATCAGCCAGAAGAGGCAAAGGCTTGGCTCAGTGACGCATTTAAGATGATAAAAACGACATGGGGTGAAGAAGTGTTGGAGATGGGTTTTTCGACGAATCCTCAAAATTTAATTACGGACGAAGAACCCGATAGCCTTGTTGGTCTGCGGAGAAGCATGTGAAAAAAAGAATCCGTTTTTTCATAGCGTGCCTTATCAGCGTCATCCTTCTGTGGTTTTTATTTAAGGATATTGCTTGGCCCGAAGTTTTTGTGCAAATGCAGGAGGCCAATCATATATACACATTGTTGTGCTTTGCTTTGTTAGCTCTCATTAATGCAATTAAGATTTACCGCTGGCGACTTTTGCTGAATGCCTTTGTGCAAATAGGATACAAGGATTTGTTCCGTATAGGTGGTCTTGGTTTCTTTCTTGTGATGCTATTACCCTTACGGCTGGGGGAATTTTCCCGCCCATATCTCTTAAAGAAAGAAAAAGGGGCATCGTTCAGTAGCACGATGGCCACAATTGCTCTTGAACGGGCATTGGATGGCCTCTTTGTGACACTTATGTTTTTCGCGATGACACGACTTCTTCTGGGGGCCTACGCCCTGCCTGAAAGCTTGGTGACGGCCGCTTATCTCGCATTTGCGCTTTTTCTTGGGGTCTTTGTTTTTCTGATTGCAGCGTTCCTTGTCGAAGAGAAGCTGATGGCCTTGATTCGCGCGACCTTGGGCCGATTGAGTTCGGGTTTTGCGGAGAAAATAGTCGATTTAGGAGGCAAGTTTGTACAGGGTTTGCGTTCTTTGCCTAATTTCTCAGCGCTTGGTGTGTATCTCTTCTGGACCGCCGCATACTGGCTGCTTAACGGCTATAGTCTTTTTCTCTTGATGCAAGCCTTTGGCCTTGAGTTGCCACTGGTGGCCGGGTTGATGATGGTCTGCATTTTGGTGATCGGTATTATGATCCCTGCAGGGCCGGGTTTCCTCGGTACTTTTCAAGGCGCCATTATTCTGGGTTTAGGTATTTTTGGTGTTGGGCAGACAGCAGGAGCCGCTTTTGTGATGGTGTATTACCCGCTGACGGTTTTGGGGACAATCTTATTTGCTTTGCCTTACTTTCTGACCTCAGGGGTTGATGTGCGCGATGTGATTGGTCGACAAGAGGGTGCATGAGTTGCGTCTTGCTTTGTCAACCTGGCATTAGCGTAAGACGTGTAGGAGTTTTCCTAAAACCAGGTCAAGCGCAACACTGTTGTTTCCGCCTTCCGGGATAATCAGATCGGCATACGTTTTACTGGGCTCGACAAATTGCAGATGCATGGGGCGTACGGTTTGATAGTATTGCTCACGCACTTGTTGAAATGTGCGCCCACGATTTTCCATGTCGCGTCGAATACGTCGCATGATACGGATGTCGGAAGCCGTGTCGACAAAAATCTTTACATCAAGGTTTTCCCTTATGCTTTTTTCGACAAAGACCAAGATGCCCTCGACGATGATGATGGGCTTGGGGGTGATGGTTCGGGTTTCGGTCTTCCTGGCATGGTTGACGAAATCATAGATCGGGACATCCACAGTCTTTGCTGAACGTAATTCTTTTAAATGCTGTGCAAGGAGTTCGCTTTCAAGTGAATCAGGGTGGTCGTAATTGACAAGCTGCCTTTCTTCAAAGCTCAAGTCTTTGTGCTCTTTATAATACGCGTCATGATCAATGACGCCAACCGCATCTTGCGGTAGGCCCTCGGCAATTTTTTGTGCGACGGTACTTTTGCCTGAGCCGGTGCCTCCGGCAACACCAATGAAAAACGGTGAGTATGGGGTCTGCGACATAGATTTCGCTTAACATGGAATAAAATAAAAAGCTTTATTTTTTTAAGCCTCAGAGGCTTGCACCGATCGCAACCTTAAACACTCAGTACATGGTGCGTATGGCCGCATCGTTGAAATAGTGCCGAAGGATTTCGGTGTGACTTTGTCCTTGCTCAGCCCTTCCCATGGCGCCGAGCTGACAGAGTCCAACACCGTGCCCCCATCCGGCGCCTAAAAATGAGACTCGCTTGATGCGTTTTTTGGCATCATAGGTGGTTTGCACATAGAAAGCTGCAGAGGGCAGGTTTTTAAAAAGTTGACGTATGGCCAATGGTTCGTACAAGGTTGACACCCCCGTCGTCCCCTGTATCTGCATTTTTGAGACTCTGCCTCCGGGGCCTCGTGCACTCACCTGCAGCGCCAGCACTTCCCCCAGTTTTGGGATGGCCTCCGAGATGATATTTTGCAAGGCTTCTTGGTTGAAATGGCGTTGCCAGCGAAGCTTTTCTGACTTGCTGTACTTGGATTGCGCACAGTAGGAGCGGGCAGGGCTTTGTACCCAGTGTTTGACCTGTGATTCGCTTAGCCCTTGTTGCACATCGTGATGCTTCTTTTTGAGTCTTAAGGGATAATCGGCCTTCGCTTTCAAGGCGTTCTGTTTGGGGCCAGCCCAGACAGCATGATTTGCTTCTGTAAAACCACCACAAGTCGAGGAATACACTGCGTTGATAAGCTTGTTGTCTTTAGAAAGCAGCATGCCACGTGTGCGCGCAATTGCAGCGTTGCTTTGCGTCTGCTCTTGTCCGCTGCCGGTAAACACCTGGCAGTGTTGCGCTGAGCATATGTCATATGGGTCAAGCCCATGTTTATGGCCGAGATTGGCCAGGATATGTGAGCGCGCAGCAATGGCTTGTGCTTCTAGCGCCTGGGGATGCGCGTTGGCATAGATCTCAGCGGGGAGGATCCCACGTAACATTGTTTCTATCGGGAGGATGTTGGTTAGGTTGAGGGTGTCTTGGTCAGCAATGCTGATGACCAATTTTCCTTTATAACTTCTGTTTTGGTGTCCATGCCAGGCGTAGCCACGGCCGAATTCGACCCCGAGAACCTCGATTGGGAGGTTTCCTTTTGCGCTGCTGATTTGAACAATATTTGATGCCGATGCAATATGCCCTTGAGGTGTGCGAATCTCAATCGTGCCGTCGGGGAGGCTGTCTGTTTCAGATCTTAATTGGGTATTTATCCGATATTCTTTTTGTAGCTTTTTCTTAAACAGCCGTGCTTCAGCCATCGACTCTGTGGGGATAAGGATTTGCCGTGTTCTTTGGTCAAAAGTTTGTTGCGGGCTTTTAATGCGTTTACCCCGAAGTTGTTCGGTGACATTTAAGAAACCACGTTTTCGCCATTTCTCAATAGAGTCGCGTGCTTTTTTTAAGGCATTGGCGGGAAATCTCTCTACAATAAGATGATATCGATAGCTTTGGTCGGCCTTCGTTTTAGCTGTCAAGGTGGTGAGTGTGTGTGCAGGGATATGGGACTCTTTGCGCACGCCATTGGTTGTGTAGCGGATCAAGATGGGGGCGGCGCTTCTCAACCGGATTTGTGTTTTGTCTTGGACAATGCCGACGCGAATAAGAGGCTCACCAAGGATTTCCTCAGCTGCAGGATTGCTGTAGAGGGCTTTTAATGTTAGCGATTCTTTGAGATTTGATCTTGGAGCTGGAAGCGATGTGAGTGCCGTCATGAGTGCGAAAGGCAAGAGGATCATGCATCCATCATAGAACGAAAGAATACAAACTTACAAAACCCAATTCCCGTCACTTTAGGGTAAAATGGAACCATGATGACCGTATCGACAAAAAAAGAGTTCAATAAGCGCTATGAGCCCTATGCCTCGACATTGGATGTGGCCAAATGCCAACGTTTTGCACAGGCGCTTAGTGACGATAATCCACATTATTTCACCGGGGAATTGAAAGTGCCACCGATGTTGTTGGCGGTAGAGTCTTTGCAAGGGATTTTACAGATTTTGCAGGATCCCGAGGTGCTCGCGCAGGCAGGTGATTTGGCGCGTATGCTGCATGCGGAGGAGAGTATTGTTTGGCATCAAAGTGTGCGGCAGGGCGAAAGAGTTGATATTGAATCACTTCTGGTTTCTATCGAAGATAAAGGCAGCGGGAATCTGCTCGAATTAAAGGCCAACATCACCGACAGCACAAAGAGTCTTGTGGCTGAAGTCATGACCACTTTATTCTTTCGGCACCTTAAGCCTGGAAAGATTGATCGCAGCGGTATTGCTCATCCTGTAGATTTAACGCAGGCAGAGCGTGTGGAGGATTGGTTGGTTCCGGAAAATCAGACACAAATTTATGCGGAAGCTTCAGGGGACTATAACCCTATTCATTTAGATGAGAACTTCGCCAAGGCAGTGGGGCTGGATGGACGCATTTTACATGGCATGTGTACACTGAGTTTTGCGCAGCGCAGTCTTTTACAACATTTTGCGAATAACGACCCAGAACAACTTGTCGGGTTTTATGGGCAATTTTCAAGACCAGTGTACTTAGGCGATACGCTGACTTGTCGAGGCATGGCGGAACCCCAAGCACCCCATTATGCATTTGATGTGTTGAATCAGCATGGCAAAGCGGTGATCAAAAATGGCACACTTCGCTTGAAAAGCGATTGACCTCTTGGGCAGGCTGCCGTAAAGAAGCGACGTCCCCCAGAAAACGAAAGCAAAATTGTTGAAGGTTTAAATTTATGCCTCTGCCAACACCTTTTTACGCCCGCACAGCAGCTTTGTGCCAAAGCCATCGATGGAAAGAATGGGCCGGTTATCATGCGGTCTCTTCGTTCGACACGTGTCATGAGCAGGAATATTTGGCCTTTCGATATGGTGCGGGGCTTATCGATGTGACACCCTTGTTTAAGTATGATGTGACAGGCAAAGATGCGGCCAAATTTCTTTCTTATGTCACGGTAAAAAACATCAAGACTCTAAAGCCCGGACGAATGACCTATTGTTGTTGGTGTGACGCTGATGGCAAGGTCTTAGATGATGGCACGATAGCGCACATTGGTTCGAACCATTTCCGGGTGACATCTGCAGACCCTTCATACGCCTGGTTTGCGACGCTTGCAGCAGGGTTTGATGTTGAGGTCAAGGATGTGACCGACACCTTGGGGGCTTTGTCTTTGCAAGGGCCCAAGAGTCGTGAGGTTTTGCGAAATGCGCTCTCTTTTGACATTGAAGAGCTGAAGTTTTTTGGCGTGCGTGAGGCAGCGTTCGCCGGCATCCCCATTCACATTTCCAGAACCGGTTATACGGGAGATTTAGGCTACGAAATATGGGTTGCGAATGCGCAAGCGCTGGACCTATGGGACAGGCTTATTGCAGAAGGTAAGGACCACGGTTTAGAACCGGCAGGACTGGACGCCATGGATGTGACGCGGATTGAAGCAGGATTCATCTTGCTTGGTGTCGACTATCGTTCGGCACGGTTTTGTTTGACCGAAGAACAAAAAAGTTCACCCTTTGAAATTGGTTTAGATTGGTGTGTGCAACTCAACCGCGAGCCATTTATGGGGCAAGAGGCATTGCGGCGTGAGAAGGCAGAAGGTTCCAAGTGGGCGATGGTTGGATTAGATATCGACTGGGTTGCTTTAGAAAAACTCTATGCCGGTTATGGTTTACCACCACAGGTTTGTTCTGCGCCTTGGCGGGGCGGCATTCCTCTTTACCGTGATGGCGTGCATATTGGACAGGCCACCAGCGGAACCTGGGCGCCCATCGTCAAGAAAAATATTGCGATAGGGCAAATCCATCGCACTGAGGCGATTCCTGGTGCGACCGTTGAAATCGAACACACGGTGGAATATCAACGACGCCGTTTGCCGGCCCGTATTGTGAAAACACCATTTTTTGACCCAGCAAGGAAGAGAAGCTGATGCAGAGCAACGAATATGACGCCATTATTGTCGGTGGTGGACACAATGGTCTGATTTGTGCGGCCTACTTAGCCAAAGCAGGACGCAAGGTCTTAGTGCTTGAGAGACGCCATGTGCTTGGTGGTGCAGCGGTGAGCGAAGAGGTCTTTCCAGGCTTTACCTTTTCTGTTTGTTCGTATGTGGTCAGTCTTTTGCGACCCACCATCATCCGGGATCTTCAATTGGCGAAACATGGACTTGATATTTTGCCCTTGGAGTGTTCGTTTTTGCCTTTGCCCAACGGTGACTCCTTGGCGCGCTGGGGCGATGCGGCACGTACACGGCGGGAAATTGCGCGATTTAGCGCCAAAGATGCAGAAGTGTATCCCGAATTCGGTAAGTCGATGGTGGAGATGTCGCGTTTTGTGAAACCCATTATTGATGAGCCAGCACCCGATATCAGATCCTTGAAGCCGAGTGAGCTGCGACAGATCTTTGGTTTGGGCAAACGCTTTGCCGGTTTAGGGGAAGATGGCTTAAGCCTCAAGATGAAGCTTTTAACCATGAGCGCCACCGATTTCCTCGACGAGTGGTTTGAGTCGGATGTCCTCAAAGGTCCCATGAGTGTCAGTGGCATCATCGGCACCATGCTGGGGGTGCGCTCACCCGGTACTGCCTATGTCTTGCTGCATCATTATATGGGTGAAATCGATGGTGCTTTTCGATCCTGGGGATTTGCCCGGGGGGGCACGGGTGAAGTTTCGATGGCCTGTGCGCGTGCGGCGCTGTCTTATGGCGCAGAAATCAAAACCGAAGCATCGGTTGAAGCCGTGTTACAAAAAAATGGTGTGGCCACCGGCGTCGTGCTCGAAAATGGTGATGAATATCGTGCGAAGGTCGTCGCCTCTGGTTTGGATCCCCATCGCACATTTTTAAAAATGGTTGGGGAAAAGAATCTGCCGGGCGACTTTGTCGGTGAGATTAAGCGTTATCGGATGCGTGGCTCTTCGGGCAAAGTGAATCTTGCCTTGGACAGGGTGCCTGAGTTTTCTTGTCGCCCGGGCGATGGACCACATATACGTGGTGATATTGCGATTGCGCCGAGTATTGAATATTTAGAGCAGGCGTATGATGACGCCAAATATGGTGACTTTTCGAAACGGCCTTATATTAATATTGTGATCCCATCTTTAAGCGATCCAACCGTGGCGCCGCCAGGCAAACATGTGATGTCGTGTTTTGTGCAGTATGCCCCTTACGATATTAAAGAAGGCCCGGATTTCTGGCCAAATAAACGTGACGCTTTTGGCGATGCGGTTATCGATACGATCAGTGAGTATGTGCCCAATTTGCGCGACATCATTTTACACAAACAAGTGCTGACGCCTTGGGATCTGGAACAGACTTTTGGCTTAACCAAGGGGAATATCTTCCACGGCGAATTAAGCTTAGAGCAGCTGCTTTTCATGCGCCCCACAAGTCGCTGGGCCCGCTATCGCACACCGATTAAGAATCTTTGGCTTTGCGGTTCTGGGGCACATCCTGGTGGCGGGTTGATGGGCGCTCCAGGGCAGCTTGCAGCTCGGACCATGCTCGAAGAGGGGGCCGTTTAAAATGGAGCGCTATGATGTTGTTGTTCTTGGTGGCGGT
>JASMKV010000324.1 GCA_030749035.1 Myxococcota bacterium
CCACCGCTGAGCCCTGGGCGAGGATGATCAGAGAACCGAAGAAAAGCAAGACCAGAATAATAGGCAATAGCCAAAATTTCTTTCGAATACGTAAAAACTGCCAGAACTCTTTTATAAAACTTAGCATCTTATCCCCTTAAAATTGATAGGGCATTGTTTCGGGAGCGGGCCCAGGAGGATTCCTTAATTGCCAATACGTAAGACTGTTTTTTTCGAGTTGAAGTTTGAGCAGGTCTTTGTTGAGCACCTTAAAGACAAGTCCTGTGGGTACAAAAAGAGCGACATAGATTAATGTGAGAACTAAAGGGCTTATCACTTTATTGAGGGCAAGGCCTAAGCGCACCCAACATTTGTTTAGAATGTATAATTTTGTCGGAGCAAAGACTGATAAAATGACGAAAACCAGGGCAAGAGCCAGACTCCAGTCACGTAAGGGAGCGCCAGAGAGTATTGGCCAACCACCAACAATCATAAAAAATATTGCCATGACGTATCCAAACGCCCTTTCAGAGCTGCGCTTTTCAAGGCTTGGATTTGCAGGGTGCTGATGAAATTTGTCTTCCATACTGGCCTATACGCATACGGTTTCTGACACAAGTGCCTGATATTAAATACAATATCTCGTTTGCACTTGCAAGTTCAAAAAGGTTTTTGAAATTGCTTCAGCAGAATGTGTGCAGCGCAGAGGTCGATGATGAGGGAGGTTATTGACTGTAGAATGCGGTCTATTTGTGAATGTTCTCCAGAAAAGCGTGAGCACTCTGTGAGGCACGAAAACCTAAGGTGTTAATATGTGAATAAATCCGCAGCCGCTCTTCATCTAAATGATTTTCGAGTTCTTGCAACCGCTCAAATCGCTGAGCTAAAGTTGCTGAGTGGTCAAAAAAATATTTATCGCTCCCGTAAATGGTTTTCATGTCACCATGGGCGATACCCAAAACAGGACACAGGTGTGCTAAACCTTCAAGAAGGACCAATGGGGTGTCGATGGTCGTGCTCAGTGTCCTATAGGGCAAGAAAAGGATATCCGTTTCTTGATACAGTTTGGTGATAGAGTGATCTGTTTCGGCCGAGTAGGCGTCATAATGACAGGGTTCGTAATGAAAAGATGAACTTTGACTTAGACGTTGCTCTGTAGAATTTAAGACCTCGTCTTCTTTCCAGCTGTAACCATAAATCCCAAGTTTGATGTCTGGTCGTCGCTGATGCACATAATCAAAGAAAGTTTCGACATCTTTAATGCCTTTGCCTCCATCAATACGACCCATAAAATTGATGCGTAACGATGTTGATGTCGGTTTTGATCTGGGTTTCATAAAAAAAATGTCAGGAACGGGTGGGAGAAACAATGCTGCCCGAGAATTTTGCATCAGCAACGTTTTTTTATGCAGGCGTGGTGAAAGGCAAAATACTGTTCCACTAGGCCGGAGTACGCGCCGTTCAATATCTCCCGCGAGTCTCTTGAAAGGGTTGTCGGGCCAGCCTTGAACAAAAGAATGACACTTGGTGACATGCTTATTCTTTTGCCCCCATTGCTGCCAATTCCATCTTAAAGCTCTGGGGATATAGAGACTCACAATGTGGTCGAAATTCCCTTGCAGATGCTTTAAGGCAGCATGGTAATCTTTATTGTATTTGAATGTCATACCATTAAGCTGCTCTGTTTTTGTTTCTGCACTGTTGAAATAGACATAAGTCACGCAGTGTCCTTGCTTTGTCAGTTCGTATGTTAAACGTCGACATAGGGCATTTGTTCCGCCAATATGTTTAAAATCAAAAGAGCTTTGAACGCCCCAAAAAGCGATGCGTTGTGATTTATGTGTTTTTTCAGACATGTGTGACTTGTATTGGTTTTAGGAGCCCGGTTTGAGTATCACAGTTTGTACAGTGCGGAGCAAAATAATTAGATTGAGCAGCACGGACATCTCTTGGAGATAATAAAGGTCGTATTGAAGCTTTTCCATTGCATCATCTGTCGACGAACCATAGCGATAATTAACTTGCGCCCAACCTGTTAGCCCGGGCTTGGCAGTAAAGCGCAAAGGATAATAGGGGATTTCTTTTTCGAGTTGGTCAACAAAAGCTTTGCGTTCAGGGCGGGGGCCAATAAGGCTCATTTCTCCACTGAGGACGTTCCATAGTTGGGGGAGCTCATCCAGGCGTGTTCTTCTTAAAAACCGGCCGAAAGGTGTTACGCGAGGGTCGTTTTTTTCGGCCCAAACAGCGCCACTGTTTTCTTCTGCATTGTCAATCATTGTTCTGAATTTCAGTATTGTATAGGGCTTTTTCATATGCCCCAGTCTTTCTTGACGAAAAACAACAGGCCCTTTTGAACTTATTTTGAGAAGGCAAGCAATAATGAGCAAGAGAGGAAAAGTAAGCGTTAAACCGATAGAAGAAGCAATGATATCAAATTGTCGTTGAAATTTAGTCAGAGTTCCGGGTTTGGCCAGATTGAAGTTTGGCCCAAAAAGCAACCAAGTTTCATTGATATGAAAAATCGGTATTTTCCCCGTCATTTGTTTGAGAAAACTCACACCATCCAATATATCAGTGCCCCGCATCTTGAGCTGCATCAGTTCGTAAATGGTTTCCTTGCGCAAATCGGATGTGATGGCGACAATGACGAGGTCAATCTGATGTTTTTCACAGAGGGCAAGAGCATCTTGTGAAGAGCCAAGTATTTTAAGTGTACCTTCAGGAGGCGTTTTCTTCGTGGTGTCATCATCAAGAAAGCCAACGATTTCCATAAGCGAGTCCATATGTTTCAGAGTTGTTTGGGCAACAAGTTCTCCTGTTGCCCCAGCTCCGAGGATTAACATTTTTTGCCGGGGGAGCATCGGAAATATATGTTTGAAGAATTGGAGTCGCCAAAACAAAAGAAAAAGAGTTGAAAGGATAAAGCTGTACATATAGGCGAGACGGTACATTTTATAGGAAGGGATGAGATAAAATATGGTGGCTAAGGCAGGTGGTACGATGCTTAAGGTTAAGAGCAGACGAGAAATATATTTTATGGTTTGGGGCTTTTTTGGGGCTCTATAGGAGTCTGAAAAGTAAAGCACTAAGAGGATGGGAAGGATTGTGAGTGTACTTGCGCCGGTAAAAACACGGAAAGGATCTCCAATAGCATCGAAACGTTGTCCAAAAATATTAAAGCGCAAATAGAGTGAAATATAAACGGCCGCAGCCACGACCAAGCCATCTCCAGCCAGCAAAAGCAGCTTCCATTTGTTTGTTCGAATCATTTTTCTTTGATGTGGCTTTGTACAATTTTGGCATCGCTAAGCCATTGAACGGTTTTTGTGACTCCATCCTCCCAAGAGTAAGGAAGTTCGCCACAAATCAATTCTGTGGGTTTTAGGTCAAAGACATACTGCGTTAAAATATTTTTTAAACGAAACGATGTGAAAGGAAAAAATTTCCAACCCAACCCAGAGAGTAGGTCACCGGTTTTAGCGAGGAATGTGGCGAAAATCTGTGGAAAAACAGGTATTCTTGGCCCATTGAGTTCTTTTTGGAATTGATTGCACCAGTTTTGAAGTGAAATCGGCTTGTAGTCCGCGAGATAAAAAACTCTTTGGTGTATCGATGTCTCAGGGGCGTTTAAGATTTGAATAATTTGAAAAATAGTGTTGCCAACGTATCCGTAAGATTTCCATAGAGGATCATGTGTGACATAAAAATAATATCCTTTTTGGAGATATTTGAAAAAACGTTGGTAATGTGTGCTTACACCCGGCCCCCAGATGGTGGTCGGGCGCACAAGAGTCCATGTTTTTTTTCCTCCATCACAATCCCGAATAATCTTTTCCGTTTCGACTTTGCTCTGTCCATAAAGTGTTGATGGGTTAAAGTCCTGGTCGTGTTTGGGCATATAGCTGACATCACAAACGAGTTGAGAAGAGGTGATGATGGAGCGAGTCACACTCTGTGTCTTTTCGATGCAATCAACAATATTTTGAACCCCTTGTATATTACTGGCATAACCATTTAAATCATCATGCTCTTCCAGATCTGTTCGGGCAGCTAAATGGACGACGGCAGTTGGTTGCTCTTTGGTGAAAACATCAAGGAGCTTCTCATGGTCCAAAATATTACATGCGTAGCAGGGGATCTCGTCTTTTTCCTGGTGGGGCTCATGCGCTTTGTCCAGCCCTATGACGTTGATTCCAGAGTCGTGTAAGCTTTTAATGAGGTGAGTGCCGATAAAGCCGGCAGAACCTGTAACGAGTACCTTCATGCCCGCACTCACTAACAAATTAGGTGCTTTTAGGCAACTTCCTGTGAGTTGGGCTCATGGACCCGACATATCGCTTTTATTGTGACTTTTGGGGTATTAATGCAGCCAATAGATGAGTTGTGGAGCCTCATTCGGCTAATATTTGACTCTCAGTCCTGCATTTGTCTATGAATTGAGTTGTATGATGACGCGTTTGAATTCAGAGCATCGTTTTCCCCGCCTTTGGGATGGTGTACTTGGTTTTTGTCTTCTCGGAGTCGTTTTAGCCCTTGGCGGAGCCCACTATTTTGTTAACGTCGTATTCTCTTCCTTGTTGTTTTTATGCCTTGTCACATGGATTGTGATCTCCCGGCCGAGACACCTAAGATGGAATTTGTGCGTTGTGATGCTTGGACTTGCCTGGCTGGGCACATTTTTTCAGCTTTTGCCTTTGCCTCGGGAACTAATTGAAAAGTTGGCGCCAGAAACAGCTGCGATATTGTCTATTGCTTTAGGTAAGGAATGGGAGAGTTTTTCACTCTCTTTGTCGCCGCCCGAAACAAGTTACGAGTTGACTAAGTTGGCCGCACTTTTTATGGCCGCATTACTTTGCGCGAATATTTATAAAAAGAAAAAAAGGATAAAAACACTTTTTGCCGGTATCGGCTGCGTAGGTGCGATAACCTCATGCTTAGGCTTTGTGCACCTCCTGGGAGGAATCAGGCGCCCTTATAATTACTGGGGCTATGAGGGGCATACCTTTGTGACAAGTTTTATTAACGACAACCATCAAGCTTGTCTTTTCGGGCTATGCTTTTTTGTCGTCATTTCTCTTTTTCCTTGCGAACAACGAGGGCCAAAGATTTTTTACTCTCTTTTATTGTTCTTGAATGGCACGGGACTTTTTATGACGCTTTCACGCGGGGCCATTATTTCATTTGTGATTGCGTTTTTGTTCTATGCTGTGCTCAGATACGTTCACTCTGAGGAGAGGGCTTCTTTTGGGCGTGAATTTTATTTGTCGCTTATAGGGGGCGCGGTCACCGGAGGGATAACGCTCACGTTTGTTTATACTCAAGCAGTTCATGAGTTGTGGTCGATAGGCGGAGAGAATGCGTTAGACAAGACAAGGTTTTGGCTGAAGTTACCTGGAATGCTTGAGTCTTTTTTTCTCACCGGTATTGGTCGAGGAGCCCTCGAAAGTATTCATGCGCGCTACATGGGCATGTTGGATATCTCGTTGCACCACGTTGAAAACGAGTGGCTCCAGATGTTTATTGATTGGGGAATACCCCTTGCCACATTAGTGCTTTGTCTTTGTGTTATCGCTTTTTATCGGATCATTCGGTTAGCACAGCAGCGCTTTATGCTGGGGGGCGCAACCGCACTTCTTTTTGTGGCCATTCATAACCTTATTGATTTTAATTTGGCGCTACTTTCTATTTCGCTTTGTGTGGCAATGATACTAAGTGCACTTGAACCCAAAAATAAAATTACGTGGTCACGTTTAACCCAGGTTTGCCTCCTGTTGGTTATATGGGGGATTGGCGCAATCACCATCAGCTATCAGGTGCGTGATTGGGGAAACAGCTTGCGCGAAGACGAAGAGCATTTGCGTCGCTTGAGCACGAATAAGGATTTGTCCTGGCACGATGTGTTGAGTCAGGGCCGCGAACTTATCGAAAACCATCCAGGAGATGAGTTGCTGCCGATGTTTTTGGCAAAGCGGGCACGTCATGAACCTAAAGGTGCGACATTGGCATTGTTTTGGCTGAATAAGGCCATGGCGCTTTCTCCCTCCTATTATCTCCCGCATCTTTATGCGGGAAGGGCGCTCTGGCAATTGGGTGCCCATGAACAAGCTTTAGGAGAATATAGGTTGGCGATTAAGGAAAACCCTAAGATTGCAGAGGCGCTTGTAGCAGAAATTTTTGACCGTACGCAAGATTTAGACAAGCTTAATACGCTTCGTATAAACAATGACGATGTTCTCTACGCGATCGCTATTTATTTGTTCAAGAACAAACATTATCGCTTGGCTCGAGAATATCTAAACGACATCCATATTCAGAATAATCGCGATGTCTTGTATTTAAGGGCACAAACTTTTTACGAGCAAAATGACTTCACTGCAGCACAAAAGAACTTGCGTTTAATGGAGAAAATCTCACCTCACGATTCGTCGGGATATATGCTGCTTGTCTCTATGGCAATTCGAAATGGGGACTATGCAAAGGCACACCAAATTATTGATAAAGGATTGGAAAAAGGGATTTCAAGATGGCATCTTTTGTATCGCCGGTCTGGTCTCTATATGATGCAGGGCAATGTTCAAAAGGCAGAGGAGGTCAGTGAGTCCCTCTTATCGTATGCGTTAAATGCAGGACAGGAGGTTTTGAGTTATCTCTTGTTAGGCAAGATAGAAAAGGCCAAGCAGAGACCATTCTTCGCGATGCGTTTGTTTAAAGAGGCCTACAGGTTAGACAGGAAGAGTTTAGCAGCATTTCTGGAACTGGTCGAATATGAGGCTGAATTGGGACATCATGCCAAGGTGATACGTATGATTAATGATGCCCATCAATCAATTCAAGGAGCGCGTAGAGTTGTTGCGGCGCGTGATTTATCAGAGGATGCGATGAAAGCTGATTCAGAGACGGGAAATTAAGCGCTGGCTTGCTTTTTTGGCACTTCATCAGTGTAATAGTAGCCGCTCTTGTAGTAGTAATAGTTATAACTATAGCCTTTGCTGGCGTTGCTTTCCAGATTGATTTTGTTCAAGACAACACCGAGAATTCGAGCTTGGACATTGTGCAGGCGGTTACGCATTTCTTTTGCTTCGGGTATTGTGTTTTTGTTGGCTTGAATAACTAAAATTGCGCCATCCGTCATCGTTGCCAAAATGACCGCATCGGTCACAGGTCCGACCGGGGGTGAATCCAAAATAATGCGGTCATAGCTCGACTTGAGCGTGTCGAAGATATCAGCAAACTCTTTTCCGTGCAAAAGTTCAGCAGGATTTGGTGGGATGGGACCACAAATCCATGTGATGCTGACTACAAAAGTAAACTTTCGCCAGGAAATATTCTTGAAAATAGCATTAGTGATATTTGGAATGGAACTGAATACACACAATTACGTGAAAAACATATGAATGATAAACGTAAAGATTACTCT
>JASMKV010000325.1 GCA_030749035.1 Myxococcota bacterium
GCGGTGTTGCTTGATGTTCGGCCAAAAGGTGTTTTTCTGATTGCCGCATTACTGCTTGTATCCATTATCAGTATTCATAACCATAGTGGTCTATGCGCACTTTTGGTGCTTGTGGGCTATTGCCTTGTAAGCCTTGTGGTAGAAAGAAAAATTCAAGGCTTGGCACGTGACCTTTTCCTGGCGCTCTTAAGCAGTGTCGTTTTAGGAGCACATATTGTCTTTAAATATATCCGGGATTTTCTCATGATGGAGGGGGAAACGGGACTTTTCCGTTTTTATGAAGGATTGATTTCTTTTGAAAATATCATCGAGGCAAGCGGCCCCTACTTTTTTTGCCTTGTTGTGCCAGGTCTTTTCCTCTTTGTCCGGGGCATGCAAAGAGAAGAAGAGTATTTTTGGCTTACATGGTTTTGTATTCTTTTTGGTTTTTTTGTGGGTTTAGAGTATGTTTATCGATTTGTGGTCTATTTTTTAGAGGGGGAATTTTATACTGCGTTGACACCGAGTCGCTTCTTAACCGTTTGTGCTTTTCCCGCTGCATTTTTTGCCGGAACGACGATAAATTTCTGTCTGACATGGCTCAAGAAGCTCCGTTTTCAAGCCATATTGAGTATTTTCTTGATCTTTGGAATGGGCTGGTACAGTTATTATATTTTAAAGCGGCACGCACATCCGGTGGGCCATGTTGACTTTGAAACCATGCAATGGATTCGGGAAAACACTCCGGAGGATGCATTTATCCTTAACAATAACAAGTGGTTGCCTTATTTGACTTGGCGGGAAGGCACGTTGACGCCCCTGCCTTCTTCCGAGCGTCGAAATGCGCCCTCTGTTCGCTTTAAGACAGAGGCGCTGAGCAGCTTTGATAAATTCCTGGATTGGCAAAAGAGTTTTTCTCGCCCGATCTATCGTTTGGAGCAACCAGGACATCAGCTTGTGGGTAGATTCAAAGAAGTTTTTCGAACGAAAGAAACAATCGTTTATGTTTGGCAGCGATAATAATAATTCATTACGTTTTAAGAAAGTTTTGATTTGGTGCCTGTGGTCTTTCCTGGCGATTGCACTTCTGGGTTCTCTTTTATTTGCAACCGGACATTTCGATCATTTCCCATATGATTGGTTTTAGGAATTTTTATGACGACATTTGCCCTCGAACTCCTGCGTGAAGACAAGCCTGTATTGTACAGGAAATTTAAAGAAAATATTTTTTCGATTGGTCGACATTATGACAATGAACTTTGTCTACCAGACCCAAGCCTGCCAGATTTTCTTTGCCGGGTTACGTTTAAGGAACGAAAATATGTTTTGGAAAATTTAAGTGCAGAGGGAGTATTTATAAATCAAGAGGTGCTTTTCGATTCTATGACACTTGCCCAAGGAGATGTCCTTTGTTTTGGAGCGATGCAGGCAAGGGTTGTTATCGATTCTGGGCGAAGCCCTACAGCTTTAGCGAAGACAAAAAGTTTATCGGATATTTCAGCAAAAGCCGTAGACGAGTTGCTTGTACGCATTGTTGGACAACATGCCGATTCTTGCTGGGCAATTGGGCATGAAGGCGTCAGCGTAGGCACACGTGAATCTTGTGATATTGTACTTGATGATTCTTATGTCTCGGGAGTCCATGCTCGACTTTATCGCCAAGGAGGTCGCTATTTTGCTGAGGATTTACGCAGCCGCAATGGTTTGCTGTGTAACGAGATTAAGATGATTCATGGCGAAATATCTGCCGGCATGCGTCTGCAGATAGGTCATACACGCCTTGAGCTTTTTTCGAATAGCCCCGTTGTTGACCGGGGGAACGTACAAAAAAGAAATATTGTACCCTTAATTGGTTCGAGCAAGGTTATGCAGGCTTTGCGGTATTTTATTGGTAAAATTTCTGGCCTGGATGTGCCGGTACTCATTTGTGGGGAAACGGGCACAGGCAAAGAGGTTGTTGCACAGCAAATCTATGCACAAAGTAAACGACACAATAAGCCCTTTATTGTTCTTAACAGCAGTACACTAAACCCACACTTGATAGCCTCTGAGCTTTTTGGTCATAGAAAGGGCGCCTTTACAGGGGCGCTGGAAAGCAAAAAAGGTGCATTTGAGGCAGCCGATCAAGGCACTTTATTTCTGGACGAAATTGGTGAGTTGCCTCTGGAACTTCAGGCACAATTACTGCGTGTGCTTGAGTCGGGTGAAATTCGCCGGGTTGGTGAGAGTGAGGCAAAAAATGTAGATGTCCGTTTAATCGCCGCAACAAATAGAGATTTACGCGACGAAGTCAGACAAGGACGGTTTCGGGAAGATCTTTACCACCGACTTAATGTTGTCGAAGTGACTTGCCCACCTTTGCGAGAGCGCCTGGGGGATTTGCCAGAGTTGGTGGCGTTTTTGTTGGCGAAGATTTCTCCGCAAACCCGTGAGATAAGTTGTGGAGAAAGCTTTATGCGTGCCTTGGCTAAAGAGCTTTGGCCAGGAAATATTCGTCAACTGAATAATGCTTTACAGCAAGCACTTATTTTCTGTGAAGGCGCTGAATTACAGCCCTGTGATTTAAACATTAAAAATGTCGTTCTGCAAAAGCCACACGATTCTTTTGAAAATCAAGGCACGCTCACTTTAGCAGAAATTGAACGTCAGGCCATTGTCAGCGAACTTGTGGCCCGCTCAGGTAATAAAAAAGAAAGCGCTGCGGCCTTAGGGATTTCTCGTTCTACAATCCATCGAAAAATTGAAGAATATCAAATTGAGATTGAGACAAGTCCGCTTTAAATCATTCAGCGTTTACGGTAAATTTTGTTTCTATTTCATCTTTAAAACGTTTGCAGATCTCGCTGGTACAGAGAAAAAAAGAAGCGTTGGTGGATATTGTATGTTGTCCTGCTTGGGTCACATTGAAGCTTGTTTTTAATTGTTTAATTTCATTTTTAGGCTCTACAACATCTTCTTTGCCCAAGACTTCTTTGCCCAAGCCTAGCCCGGGCGTTCCTTTAAGAGAAATTTTAAGTGGTGTTTTCATTTTTAAAACCCAAGGCTTTGTCGGAATAATGGTAAGAAAAAAAATGTTTTTACCGGTATTTATCTTTTCCCCAGTGGCGTTTATTTCTGCTTTGATCTGATATGGGGTCTCTGCGTGGGCCAAAGAGGAAATGCTGCAGACAAGGGTGATGATAAAGATGCTTTGTTTCATGAATGATATTCCTCTATGGTGATGGCTTAAGCCAAGGATAGCGTAAACGAAGAGGCTTTTCCAAACCTTTTAGGTCATTTTGGGTTTTGATAGGCCAAAATCGACAATTGGGTTCTGAGCGGGAAACTTCCAGAAATGCGGCATCCTCAAAGGCGGTAATTTCACCCATAAGTCGTTCAAATTGCACAATATCATGGCTACCGATGCGCTTGTCCGCTCTAAACCAAGTCAGTGGATACTCTTTTCGAAAAACATGCGCATTAAAAATGAGTGTGTTCGTATTAAAGAATTTCACTTTGTGATGAGGAAAATCTTCAGGAAGACGAAATGATTCAATGATTTGTAATTTATTTTGGTATTCCAGAGGCGCACCTCCACGATCTCCGGGATGTTGTGGCGCGATTTCGACGCTTAGAGCCTTGGCTTGCTCTAAATGTCGACCAATCATTTGCGGACAAAGATCGGCAAAAATATTGTCGACATTAACGACCATGAGAATATGATCTTCATGCTTTGCAAATTCTTGAAAATCGTTGCTTTGGCCTAAGACAGAAAAAAGATCTCCGTGTCCGGGGGCATAAAAGGAAGGTTGCCCGTCGTCGGTTTGAAAGATCTCTCCATCAGGTTTTAATCTGACAGAAATATATTGATTGAGATGGATAATTTTTTGAGCATCACAATTGAAATAGGCATTTTCTTCTAAATGTTGTTTTGTCTTTTCGTGGGTTGCAAATGAATTCAAAAGAAAAATCGGGACTTTGGGCGCAAGCTTTTGTGTGACTTGAAGCCGTAAACCCAAAAAACTTAAGTCTTTAATCACATCAACTGCGCCTTTGACTTTTCCACCAAAGCGGGTGGCCATGCCGCCATTGAGCACCACCAAAGCAACCCGCCCAGCGTCGATGGCATCCTGGCCTTTGTTGTGCAGTGCTGTCGCGTGTTGAGAACCCTCTTCGGGCGCCGATGTAAATGCGGTGGGGGCCGGGATGGTGAGGGGCCCGGTTACAAGATTTGCACTTGGATTAAATTGTCCGGTTTTAAGTTTTTGTTGAAGTTTTTCAAATAGATCGGCATTAAATCCATAAGTTTTTAGGAGTCCTTGGTGTGCAGCGAGGATTTTTTCGGAAGTAACCATTATTAATGGGTTTTGTATGCATAAGGGGACGTTTGTGCAAGCTTTATTGGGCTGGACTTCAAGTCCGGGATAACCTAGATTTTAACTGAGTGTTCTTAGTGTAAAAATTAGGACGGTTTTGTGCAGTCAGCTACAGCATTCAAATTGGTGATCGAGGATGATGATGGTTCACGAAGTGTCGTGCCTTGTGATCTTGGTGAGGTCAGTATTGGCCGATATGAAGACAACACCATTCGTCTTGATGAACGCAATGTCTCCCGGCATCACGCACGTCTTTTGAAATCATCGGATGGCGTTTTTGCCGAAGATCTCGATTCCTATAACGGTGTTTGGGTTAATGGTGAACGTATTGATGGCCGCCGGGAATTATTGGCCGGTGATATTATACGCATTGGTGATTTTGCCTTAGAATTAAGAGGTGATGAGCTCAAAGAGCAGCGTGAGGAAATCACTGCGCGTACACCCGTGCCTGGCTTAAATGAGGCCACCGAGCCATCGATTACGCAAGTTGATATACGACCACCGGGCATAGAATTTGATGAAGGCCTGACTGATCCACAACTTGAATCCTCAGTCGAGCCAAGTGGACAAATTGTTGAAAAAACAGCCATTATTCGTTCTGAGGACTATCCTGGTTTGGCCGACGAGGATGTGAAGGCGCAAGTGATCGCTGGCCAAAAGGCTCGACTCCTGGTGGTGAGCACCATTAATGCGGGCCAGGAGATTATGATTTCGAAGACAGCCTTAACGATTGGGCGAACCGATGGGGATAATGACGTTGCGCTTGAGCATCGTTCTATTTCAAGAAATCATGCAAAGATTCTTCTTAAAAATGACGTGTATCAGTTACAGGATTTAGAGAGCGCCAATGGTGTTGCGGTTAATGGTGAGCCTTATGTGCAATGCGATTTGAAGTCAGGTGATTTGGTTGAGCTTGGTCATGTTAAACTTCGATTTATTGGTCCAGGACAAATGTATACGCCAACCGAGGAGGAAGTTGAGGCGATTTCGACAGCTCGCCCGGGGGCTTTGCACCGGTCGGGGGGCAGTCAAGCACAGGTTGAATCCGGTCTGCGGGCTTTGCTGGGACAGCGCTCTGTGCAGATTGGTTTGGCAGGCTCACTTTTGATTCTGTGCCTTGCGATGGGCGGACTCGTTTTGTGGGGCTCCGGCAGCAAGGACAGCGCCAATGAGGCAACAACGATTGTCAGTGTGCAGTCAAAAGCAAAATCCGATCAAGCCGAGACGGGAACAAAAGTATCATGGATGACAAAAGCACGGGATGCTTTGAAGACAGCAGCATGGAGCAAGGCCTTGGCCTATGCAAATATGGGGCTTTCAGAAGGGGCCTCCGCGGAAGAAGCACAGCTTATCATTGAGGAGGCAAATAAAGAAAAAGGTATTCAGGCCAACTATGAGAGTGCTTTGCAATCAGTCGAGCAAGGGCAGTGGCAAGAAGCCTGGACTCGATTGCAAGAGATTCCAGAAGACAGCTATTATTCAGCGCAGGCTACTGCCTTGCGCGAGCAAATGAAGGAAACTTTAATAGAGGATTTAGCGGCGCGTGCCAGAGAGAAATTGGCGATTAAAGATTGGAACGAAGCAAGGGCTTTGGCCGAAAAGATTAATGAGATTGCGCCTGAAAGTTCCTATTTGAGTGAAATACGTGGCGTGATTGAGAAAGAAAAACTTCGCAGAGAAGAGGCCGCACAAAAGTCAAAAGTGAAATCCAAAGAGACCAGTTCGAAAACGAGTGCGGCAAAAGCACCAAAGAAAAAGCCTTCTGGAACAACAAAAGCAGTGGCAACACCATCCAGCGCCGATTTAAGAGAAATTGCAAAGAAGCATTATGCGGAAGGAACAAAGCTCTATGGTGCGAAGAGGCATCGAGAAGCTTTGCGACGTTATAGTGCTTGCGTTAAGGCAGACAAAACATATTACCCTTGTTATATAGGGCTGGGAAATTCCTATGGGGCTTTAAGCGAGCATGAGCAGACTGCGCGCTATTATAAACTCTATGTGAAATACGCTCCCGAGGGTGCAAGTAAGGCTCAGGTCGTACAGTGGTTGAGAAACTATGAGTCTCGATAGACAGTTTTCACTTATGCCAGAAGCAGCCTCGGAGCAGCAAAAAACACTCAGCGTGAGTGAAGTTAATGTTCAAGCCAAGCACCTTTTAGAAAAGCAATTTTCGACCGTTAGAGTGTCTGGTGAAATCTCTAATCTTAAAAATGTTTCAGGGCATTATTATTTAACGTTAAAAGATTCAGCATCACAGCTTTCAGCCGTTTTGTTTCGGCGTCAAGCAACCGCTTTAAAGTTTCGCTTAGAGAACGGTTTAGAGCTTATCGCTACAGGGAAATTAACCGTTTATCCACCCTATGGTCGCTATCAACTTATGGTTGAACATGTTGAGCCGAAAGGTGTGGGTAATTTACAGCTTGCATTTGAACAACTCAAAAAGAAATTAGAGCAAGAGGGTTTGTTTGCACAGGAACGTAAACGGTTGTTGCCTATGGTTCCTCGACGGGTAGCGGTCATCAGCAGTGCGACAGGCGCAGTGATTAGGGATATTATTCATGTTGCATCAAGACGGTTTAAAGGCGCACAAATTTTGCTTTTCCCCAGTCGAGTTCAGGGGGAAGCAGCCGTAGAACATTTAATTGCTGCCCTCGCAAAGGCAAATGGTCATGCGAGAGAGCATGATCTTGA
Source organism: Myxococcota bacterium (assembly GCA_030749035.1). Classification (GTDB taxonomy): domain Bacteria; phylum Myxococcota; class XYA12-FULL-58-9; order XYA12-FULL-58-9; family JASMKV01; genus JASMKV01. The sequence goes on from JASMKV010000325.1 coordinate 7,026, forward strand.
TGTGATTATTCTGGCCAGAGGGGGAGGCTCCTTAGAAGATTTATGGTGTTTTAATGACGAAAAGTTGGCACGTGCCATTCATGCTTCCGAGCTGCCTGTGGTCAGCGCTGTGGGGCATGAAACAGATTATACAATTGCAGATTTTGTTGCAGATTGCCGGGCACCAACACCTTCGGCTGCTGCAGAAATCGTTTTCCCAAAATCGCAGGACCTATTGAACACTTTGCTCGATTGCCAAAGAAGAGTGGAACTTGCTCTTAAAAGACGAATTAAAGATCAACAGACGCGGATAGTGCATGCGCGTTTAAAGCTTTTTAAGCAGGCGAGTCGAATCAGCGAGGAGCATCAACGTTTGGCGTATGCATTATTAAGACTGGAGCAGCAAATACAGACTTTTGTTCATCGGAAGCAAAGGCATCTCGAGTTTTTGAATCAACGACTAATAAAGCTCCACCCGGCATTAACGATTCGCGAATACCTTTTGAAAGTGCAGCATTATGCACAAAGGCAGGAGCAAGCCATGTTGAATAAAACAACAGAGGCACGTCACGTTTTGGCAAATTCCTCGCAAAATATTCATGCGCTTTCTCCACTGAATATACTGGGGAGAGGCTACAGCATTGTGCAAAATATATCAGGGGATGTGATTCGCTCTTCTAATGATGTTGCTCAAGGGGACGATTTAGACATTCGATTAAGACATGGTTCGTTGAAAACTCAAGTGCTTCAAATTATAGATAAATGAGGCATCGTCAAGACACGCGATAGGAGGGCTTATGGCGAACAAAAAGAAGGAAAAGCCATTTGAAGGCATAGTTGAACGGTTGGAAGAGATTACAAAAAATCTCGAATCTGGAGAAATCAGCTTAGAAGAATCTCTTGCTCTTTTTGAGGAAGGGGTTGGTCTTGTTAAATCAGGGACGCAGCGCTTAGAAGGCGCCGAGAAAAAGATTGAAGTGCTGATGAATCAAAATAAAATCAATGATTTTGACCCCGATAACACGACATCGTGAAGCGCTTTGTCGCTGAGCCTTAGCGCGTATAAAGAGAGCGACACCTATGGGGAAACTTCGTGCAGATTTACTTTTGGTAGAGCAGGGTTTGGCGCAAACCCGAACTCGAGCGCAGTCACTCATTTTAGCAGGGGTCGTTTTAGATCAAGACGGTCATCGTGTGGATAAAGCTGGCACGATGTTAAAAATGGAAACTGTTTTGCGCTTGCAAAACAATCCGATACCCTATGTTTCGCGTGGTGGTCTAAAGCTAAAGGCGGCCCTGGATACATTTGCACTCGATTTAAGAGATAAAGTTTGCCTGGATGTGGGGGCCTCGACAGGCGGCTTCACGGATTGTGTTTTGAAGTCAGGTGCGCGAAAAGTGTATGCTTTAGATGTGGGGGTGAATCAGCTGGCTTGGGTTTTACGAAATGATTCGCGTGTGAGGGTTTTTGAAAAAACAAACATAAGAACCTGTTCTGAGGATTTGATTTCGGAGCCTTGCGACTTTTTATGTATTGATGTCTCCTTTATTTCATTGCGGTTGGTTTTGGAGAGTGCGCTGCGTTTTACCAGTCCGCAAGCAGAAATTGTGGCACTTATTAAGCCGCAATTTGAGGTGGGCAAGAGAGATGTTGGAAAAGGGGGAATTGTGCGTGATCCAGAGGCTCGGGAGGAGGTTGTCGAGGCGCTTCACAGGCATTTTTGGGAGCAGGGCCTTGAAGCTCTGCAATGTATGGCTTCACCCATTTTAGGTGCGAAAGGCAATAAAGAATTTTTAATCTACGGAAAGAGATCTGTGCGCAAGGATTTAGGCGATAAGGACTGGTCAAAAGTTGATTTGGGGCGAGAATTTTATCTCTAATGACTAGAAAATATCTAAAATATCTAGTAGAGGAGTGTACTTAGAAGGTGTACGCGTCCCTTTAAAGGGAATGCGTTGGGGAATTGAGAAACTTTTCAAAATGATATAGAAGGCTCACCTATGCAGGTTTCGTGTTCAAAATGTAGTGCCAAATATGTTTTCGATGTGTCAGCCATTCCAAAAGAGGGATATAACGCCCAGTGTACGGAATGCGGCAACGTTTTTTTTGTTCGTCCAGCAGATGATGGAGGCGGACCTCCTGCGCAAGTTGTGGCGCAAACAACTCAAGCGGCGAGCTCGCCAGCAGAAAATGCTCAGGTGGAAGAGCCGCAAGTGATGGAGGAAGTGGTGCAGACTCAGAACGAAGTGCAAAGTGAGCCGGTTGTTGAGGCGAGTGCATTTGACAGTCAGAATGTACGCGCGAGCGTGGCAGAAATGGCGAGTTTCGATGCAGGTATTGGTACAGAGGATGATGGCATAGATGATTTACCTTCAGAAGAAGAGTATCAAGCAAAATTAGAGCGTAAAAAGAAAATGATGCTTAGCAGTGTCGGTGCTGTGGTTGGTGTGGTCGCTTTGGCTGGAATACTTTATACTGCGGTACCCACAGTTTTCGATGCCACTTTTGGTAAAATTTTAGGTATCAAAGCAGCCATCAATCCAGATGCTATTCCTTTTAAAGATCAAGGAATCGAAAAGCTGCTTCTCGATACGCCCGAAGGTTTTGCAGCTGCAGTTGAGGCATTTGATAAGGCTTTAGCACTCGACCCTGAATACCCCGAAGCGATTGCTTATAAGGGGCTGGCCTATATTTTTAGAGGGACAGACATTCAAGAGGAGGGGCGTAGTGTGTATGATCAAGGTGCGAGCGCATTAACGCAGCTTAAAGAATTGAAGTCGGTACCACGTCGTAAGCGCACAAAAAAGATTAAGAAGAAGATCAATGAGTTGACCGATCTTGCGGAGACCAAGAGCAAGGAGTCGACTGCGCTCTTTGAAAAGGGTGGAAAAGAGGTCTCCAGTGGTTATGCTTTTATCAATAAGGCATTGAGCAAATACCAGCAAGATCCAGCGATTTTGGCAGCTGCGGGAATTTATTACACAACTGATCCAGATGGGATTGCTAAGGCGCAAATGTTTTTACGTGCAGGTTTGGATCAAACGATTGGTCCAAATTTGGAAATGGACCTTAAATCCCCTCCAACTCTGCTTTTAACTTATTTGCAAGGCGTTATTCGCGCCGCATCGGAAAAAGATATGCAGCAAGCTGTTGCTGCATTTGATGCAACTTTGACGAAGAATGGCAAATTTGTGCGTGCGCTTATGGAAAAAGCGCTCATTCTGGAAAAGCAGGGTGATGTTGATGCGGCCAAAAAAGCAGCTCAGGAAATTTTAAAATCGGCAGCTGAACACGGGCGGGCTAAAATACTTTTAGCGCGTCTGGATAAGACGGGTAACGATAAAGCCAGTAATTGATTCATTTTTTGAGTTCGACTTGACCATTTTTAAAGGTGTCATTGCTTTATTGTTTCTTTTTAGCGCGGCTTGTGCAGGTTCGACACAGTTCAAAAAAATAAATTTAGAGCAACTTCAAACACGACTTCTGGGGCAGTTTGACGAACGTCAGAGTGTCAGTGCGGATACAGTGCTGCGTCTGGAAACGCCACAGGGCAAACTCCAACAACATGGTTCGATGGTGATTTCGCGTGACGGGCAAATGCGTCTGGATATACGAGGACCACATGGTGGTGTGCTTTTGGTGTTGGTTATTGATGGTGCCAAGCTTTATTTTCTGGATTTACAGGCAGGACGTTATGTCGAGTCGGCAACGGACAATCAGCAAGTGGCTGAAGTTTTCCCCTTTTTACCGCCATTGTCGTTGGGGCGGCAGTGGGGCGATATGCTTTTGGGCAACATTGAGCCTGGAGAAGGGGCAAAGTTACAAACACCGGATTCCGGTGAACATGTTTTGGTTTGGGAGCAAATGACCTTGGTGTCGAAAATGGTCAAATCAAAGACAGGTTTAGATGTTTGGTCACAAAAAAATGCTCTTTTAGAGCATCGTCTGCGTGTCAACGCTCAGAACGGCAAAGTTTTGGGCTATACTATTTTTTCGAAGAGCGATCAGCTTTTAAAAATTGATTATGAAAAATGGCGTTCAGATGGTTTTATTGAGCAAATGAAGATCGTTTTACCTCAGCGCGAAACAGTTTTAGAGTTGTCGTTTCGTGATGTTCAGAAGAATCTCGATTTTTCCCCTAATATCTTTAAGTTAAAGGTGCCCAAGGGGGTGAGAAAAGAGATTTGGTAGGGTGTTTTTCTTGACGCAAATTCGGAGATGGATAAAATTCGCATTAAAAAGCCTTGCCTAGTTGATTCAAGCGTTTTAAGGCTCAGGGCCAAGGGTATATGGATAATATGGAAAATTCAGATCAAGCGCATATCGATGAATCATCGCCTGTTGAGGAGCAAGGTCTGGAGCCTAGCTCGTCAACCGAAGTGACAACCGTAGGCATTCCTGATTTGCCCAACATAGGCATGCCACCGATGGCGCCTCCACCTGTGCCCAAGCGGGTGACACCTTCAAGAGAGCAGTGGTCTGGTCGACATAACTTCAATGACCTTTTTATTGATGATGCGCCGCTTTTGTCACCGGGACGTGGCAGTGTTGAGGAAAAGATCCAATATTTGCGCGAGCGTTTAAAGCGTGCGGAATCACATATGCATAAACTTCACGAAGCTTGGCAGATTCGTGAGGAGGAGATCGATCTGCTTGAGAAGCTTTTAACGCAAGAGCGCGGCACTGTAGAGGAAAAGCTCATCGTGATTAAAGAGTTTTCACAGCGTTTTGTGCATATTGAGGAATTCCTGGAGCAAAAGCGTCAAGAAATGGAACGTTATGCCCGTGAGGTTAAGGAGACTTTTGCACAGCGTGATATTGATGAGCATGAGTTACGTGTGCAGCTTGATGAAGCGATGCGGCAAGGGGGGAGTTTAGCTGCGAGTAAACAATCCATTATCGATGAGCAGCGACAAGCCCAAGCCCTTAAAAATGAAAAAATCGACTCTCTTCAAGCTACGATTAAGCACATGGAAAAAGAACTTGAGCGACTCAAAGAATCATCCCAAGGCCAGGTTGCTGAGTTGCAGCAGCGAGTCAAAATTGTCGAACAAAAGGGTGCTGCCGAATTGGCACTGCAGCGTGAAATGTTTGAAAACCGTTTGCAGCAAGCACGCATAGAGGTCGAGGACGGAAGCAAATCATTGGAGCAAGCAGAGGTAGAGCGGGAAGAGCAGCTGCGTTTGCGTGAGGATACTATTACACACTTGCATGATACGGTTGGTCAGCATCAGGAACAGATTCGGCGCTTGGAGGATGAACTTCAAATTTCACGAGAGCGGATTTCAACTGTTCGAAATGCAAATAATCAAGAAAAAGAGCGTACAACCGAGCTTTTGGCACGCACCAGGAATGCTCTTAAGCATGCCCATTCTATTTTGCAGTAATTTTATCTCTTTCGCTTTTTCTCGTCGATTTATCGACATATTTTAGAACGCATTCTCTTCTTGCAATCATTAAAAATACCCGTCATCAATAACACTTCTTGAGATGCGCTTTGTCAGGAGTGAAGAATGGCAGAATATATTTTAGCAATCGATCATGGGACAACAGGTTCGACATCTCTGGTGATGAAAGTTGCCGGTGGTGATATTTCTATTATAGCACGCGGTTATACAGAGTTTGAGCAACATTTCCCCGAGCCAGGCTGGGTTGAGCACGATTTAAATGAGATTTGGGCTTCTGTCGCGAAGGCGACGAAAGCGAGTTTGCAAGAAGCGAATCTTTCAGGTTCAGAAATTGCAGCAATTGGGATCACCAATCAACGTGAGACAACAGGGTTTTGGAATACGCAGGGTGAGCCACAGCATAAGGCCATCGTTTGGCAAGACCGGCGTACAGCAAATCAATGCCAAGAGCTTCGGGCAGCCAGGCATCTTGAAACATTTCAATCGCGCACAGGGCTTGTGTTGGATCCCTATTTTTCCGGGACGAAAGTTGCTTGGTTGCTCAAAGAGCGCCCTGAGCTTCGGACTTTAGCGCAAGACAAAAAACTTCGTTTTGGTACGATGGACACCTGGTTGGTGTGGCAGCTCACCGGCGGTCAAAGTCATGTGACGGATGTCAGTAATGCATCACGTACGCTTATGTTTGATATTCATAAACGGCAATGGGACGCCGAATTATGCGGGCTTTTGGGAGATATCCCGTCCTCGATATTACCGGAGGTGCGTTCCTCGAGTGAGATTTACGGTCATACACAAGGTTTAGATTTTTTACCCGACGGTATTCCGATTGCCGGGATGGCCGGCGATCAACAAGCGGCTCTTTTTGGTCAGGCTTGCTTTACACCGGGTATGGCAAAATGCACCTATGGCACTGGTGCCTTTGCGTTAATGAATACGGGCACAGTGGCGAAGAAAAGTGAAAATGGATTGCTCACAACCATTGCCTGGCAGCTTGGCGATGAGGTTTCGTATGCACTTGAGGGCAGCACGTTTATCGCAGGTGCGATTGTGCAATGGCTTCGCGATGGCTTGGGCTTTTTTAAGGACAGTGCTGAAGTTGAGGCGTTGGCCAAAACGGTGGACGAGAGTGGGGGAGTTATCCTGGTGCCGGCCTTGACAGGATTGGGTGCCCCGCATTGGCGTCCTGATGCACGTGGGCTTATTTGTGGCATGACCAGAGGAACGAACCGCGGGCATCTTGCACGCGCAGCCCTTGAGGGTATTGCGTTTCAGGTGGCCGAGTTGCTTGAGGCCATGGCCAAAGATGGTGGACAAGCGCTTTCTGTTTTGCGGGTTGATGGTGGTGCCTCTGCCAATGAACTCTTAATGCAATTTCAAGCAGATTTGTTGGGGATTGAAACGCATCGGCCAAAGATTTTAGAAAGCACAGCTTTGGGAGCCGCTTTTCTTGCGGGTTTAGGCGTAGGACTTTTTTCGGATACAAAGGCAGTAAGCGAGTCCTGGAGTTTGGATAAAACCTTCACGCGCAGTTTAGATGCGGATACGGTTCATGCGCGCATGCAAGCTTGGCGCAAAGCGGTTGCTTTAGCCTAAGGTCGAACGGTCATAATATCGCGACTGTTCCAGGAACCAAACACACGGTAAAAATCCAGATTCTGATAGGATGCATTGGGTACCCAGTGGCCCGTTGTTTGCCAGCGATAGCCCAGGTTTCCGTTCAGGTTGGCTTCATCAACACTGTCTGGATACACCGGCAAGCTAAAATCTGTGGCATGGCCAGGAGAGACTGCAAGCCAGCGCAAGGTTTCGCTCATAAAGCCCGGTTCCCAAAGTGTGTGAAAGTTGGCGACCGGCAGGACTGTATTATTCACACTAAAGCTAAAATCCATGGGGGTGCTGAGCATAGAAGTTGAGCTCAAAGGTGTTTTGGTGCCGAGAAAGGGTGTCAGTAGTGCGGGCTCCTCGACGCTTGTGAGTCCACTGAGATAAACTTCAGAACCAGGATACGTGATTTGTTCACCATAACCGACGTACACCCCACCAATGACCGAGAAGCTGCCATTGAGGTAGCCGGGGAGGTCTTTGGGCATTTTTGTGGTCACCACCACGGGGTTTTCGTTGGCGCCGGGTTCTTCCAGGATATTGGCCATCGGATGGAGTCCGTAGTTACCGAAGTCATACCAAATAAATGCGCTTTTGCGATTTGGTGTCCAGGAATTCGAACTGTTTAAGAGATGGGCGAGTGGGGGCTCATCATAAACAATTTCTAGATCGCGGCTAAAGGGGCGATCAATGGTGATCTGAACATCTTCATAGACCTCACCATTTTGGATAAGAAGTGGATCAGAAAAGCCCATGGCATGTGGAAGAAAGACAGGATTCATGGGATCGCTGTTGTCGAGCTGCCCGGCAAGCGCAATGACAACAAGTTCACCTGCTCTGGAAAACATCTGGTACTCACCATGGTTGATGATGGTGGCGTTGGGTCCAGGATCAGGGTTTGGTGTGGAAAAATTAATATAGGTTGTTTGCAGTACAACGTAGTCGCTGCCGGTGTTGTATTGATCTTTGATGCGATGGACCACACCTTTGATCACGGCGGGTTCGACTCCTGGTGGTGGAGCGCCAGAGGACATCGGTGGAATGGGCATACAAAGCATGGTGAGATTTCGAGAATTTGTTTCCAGCCACGAGAAAGAAGCAAATACCTCCTGTTCACTGGTGTCAGGGTTGAGGCCAATTTTTGTCGCGTGAACACTTTGCGCTCCAGCGACATCTGGTCCGGATAAAGTGATCTGCCCGCGTTCATCAGTAAATCCTTGAAAGGTGGTGTTGTTTGCCGCGCCAAGCATGACAAAAGCATTATCCAGACGACCGCCTGTACCGCCGTCGAGCACTGTAATGTTTACAGCACCATCAACGGGCCCACCAGAAGTCCAAAAGTCACCGTTAAAGGGGTCAAAATAGCCAAAGATACCTGGCTCGATAATTTCAACACCCTGCGTTTGGACACGAAGATCAACCCATTCAGTCGCGCTGGGCGCTAAGCCATAGTCTGGCGTTTTAAGGTTGATCAGATTTTCGCTGACAATTTCGACATCGGCTGCGTTGGCTTGTTGTCCGGAAAAATAAATTTCTGTATCTGTGCCAAAACCATTTCCGGTAATTTGCACATAGGTACCACCGGCGATGGCGCCTTCGTTGGGTTCAAGAATATCGATGCGTAAATCGATATAGCGAAAGGTGCAGCCGACATCTTGTTGACAAGGCGCTTGTGTGCCGTCGTTGAGCATCACTTTGACTTCAACTGTGCCTTCATCGGCAGCAGGAGATACGCAGGAAATCATATGATCGTCGTAGACTGTGCATTCTGCGGCGGTATCACCAAAAAGCACGGTGGCATCACCATTCTCATCACTAAAGCCCGAGCCGACAATGTGAACTTCTCCACCGCCATCAATGAGGCCAGTGCTTGGTCCCACATAGATGACTCGATCACTGGTGTCGCTGGCGTCATAAAAAACGAATCCATCTTCCAATGTATCGCTGCCAAATTCGTTTTCGACGACGATGTCGACAGCACCTTCTTCGGAAGGCTCGGTGTCTTGTGTGGTGCCTGAAAGATTATCTTCTTCAGTGTTATTTTCTGTTTCTAAGGTTTCATTGATGGTCAACTCAGATTGTTCAATAAAGCCTTGGCCGCTGACGGTGACATCGGTGCCGCCGTTTAAGGGGCCTGCAAATGGAAAGACGCCAGCCACACTCACGGGCTCATAGACCCGTAGAATCGTCTCCAGAGTGGCGCTGCCGTTGGTGTTGGTTGCCGTCAGGTTATACCAGCCACGTGTCAATGCCGGAGCGGTGACCACAAGACTGCTCAGACTGGTGACGGTGGTTTCCACAGCTGGCCCATTGGCGCCAAATTGAACTTTCGTGCCATCAATAAAACCACTTCCGCTGAGTGTGAGTTTTGTACCGCCGATGGATGAAATAATGACAGTGCCATCGTCGAGACTCATGGCTGAATTTGTGCCACTTTGGTTGGCGACGAAGAGCCCAACGCTTTCAAGCGTCACTTCTTCAAAGAACTCAAAACCGTTTTCGAGTGCTCCGAATTCGGTTTCATTTTTGGCGACAAAAACATGTGCGGGACCGATGGGGTGGATTGGCGTTTCACACTTTATTTTAGTGGCACTCACGATCTCAATCGTGCTTGATTCAACTTCGGCGTTATTAAAAAAGATACGAACACCTTCGGTAAAACCTAGGCCGACAATTTCGACTTCTTCTTCACCCGTGGTTAAACCACGACCGGGTTGGACAGAATTGACAACAATATCACTTTGGGTTTCGGGGGGATTTTCTTCTTCACTTGGCGTTCCGCCAGGAGCCGCGATACGATTGCGGGTCTCTTCTTCAACTTTTTCCTTAAAATATTCGTCTACGAGTGCGCAGGAACTACCCATAAAAGATAGAATAACTGCGTGGCACAAAACGTAAACGAAGGTCCGGGAGTCTTTTCCGGGCATATTTACCTCCGAGGGGCGATCTACATTTCAGCGCAAGTGCATACTGAACATCGTCGCCTTTCGTCAATAGTAGCGGGAAAATGACAATTTTGCACACCATTCCGTACATTTTTGATCATTTTTGCCTTCCAACTTGAACGGGGGCTGAATCCGGCATAAGAGGATTTTATATGCCTACTCCACGATATATCGCCATTGCGGGAAACATTGGCTGCGGTAAAAGCTCGCTGGTCGATTTTATCTGTCGCACCTACAAAGTGGAGCCTTTTTTCGAGCCCAACGCGACAAACCCCTATCTTGTTGATTTTTATAAGGATATGCGCAAATGGGCGTTTCATTCACAGCTTTATTTTTTAACCCACAAGTTTGCGATTCATCAGGATTTAGAGAAGGCTCGGGGGCGTCGAACGGTTGTGCAGGACCGCACCATTTTTGAAGATGCGGAGGTTTTTGCCGCTTATATGCATCGGCGTGGCTTTATTAAAAAACGCGATTGGGGCGTTTATCAAGATCTGTATGGGACGATCTGCTCTTCACTTAACCCCCCGGATATTATGATTTATTTACGGGCGCCGGTGAGAACCATCAGACAGCGTATCCGCTTACGCGGCCGCCCTGAAGAGCAAAAGATTCCGCTGAGCTATTTACGAACGCTCAACAAGCTTTATGAAGAATGGTTTGCGGGCTATAAAAAATCCAAAAAATCTCCAGCCATTGTCTTGGATACAGAACGTTTAGATTACGTCACCGATCTGATTGACCGGTTGGATGTGCGTAAAACGATCGAGAAATATCTATAAATCAGTTGATATCAAGATCAATCGGTTTTTCAAATTCAATTCCTTTTTTACTGACGCGGGAACGAAAACAGAGAATTTCGACACCACGTGCAGAGGCATCGCGGAGTGCTTCTGAAAAATCTGGATCAATATCTTCAGCCGGTTTAAACCCACGAACATCACCTCGTTGAGCAAGAAAAATGACCATGGCTCGGTGTCCTTCACGAACGATGTTGGCCAGTTCGCGTAAATGTTTGGTACCGCGTTCGGTTTTCGCATCAGGGAAGTAGGCCACATTTTCTCGCGCCATCGATACGTTTTTAACTTCGATATAGCAGGTCCTCAGTCCATTGCCTTCGAGTAGGATATCGATTCTGCTGTTTTTTCCGTAGGCCACTTCACGTCGCATTCTAGCGTAACCAGCGACTTCGGGGATTTTACCCTTCATAATGGCTTCAGCGACAATAGAGTTGGGTCGCCCAGTATGCACGCCGATGGGGGTGCGCCCGTTATAGACGATTTCGAGTTGATGCTTAAATTTACGTTTAGGATTACTTTGCAACGAGAGCAATACTTTTGAGCCGGGTTCAGAGCAACCGGACATGGAGCCAGGGTTGGCGCAATGGGCAGTGATTTCTTCACCACTTTCGAGGACAACATCGGCCAGAAAACGTTTGTAACGACGTACGAGGGTTCCCTCAATAAGATCTTGCTCAAATTTCACGGTATCTTCCCTTTCTGGCAGAAAACAGCTCTGCGACTTGATTTTAAAGGGGTCAAAGCAAAATAAACACGATTCGTCAAGAATCTATGGATTTTTTTATGCCTTCAATTGACCCAAGTCCCACATGAGGCTACACTATCAACCATGCGGATTGATCTATCTCACCTCTTTGTCGCCTTGCTTATCAGCTTGATGGGGACCCAGGGCTACGCTCAAGACGAAGGCGCGGCACAAGAAAGTGCTGAAGCCGACGCCGCGGAATCCGATTCCGGTGCAGATATTGGCGTGCCCTTGGCGGATATGGCCACACGCTCTGCGTCAGAAGATGTTTCCCCCAAAGAGATGCAAAGCAAAGGCAATAATTCCGTGCGTGAGATGCAGGGCTGGCAACAGGGATTGGCACAGCGCTTAGGTGAGGCGCGTCAAGAACAAAATATTGTGCTCATGAATTGCATTAACCCCTTGTTGACTCGTGTTAAGGGTTTTTTAAGTATTGTCAATCAGGCTGTGATTAGTTTAGTGACCTTGGTTGCCTCGGGAAATTTGAGCGATGCAGCACATGAGTATGACAAGGTTATGATGGCTTATGAAAAGGCACGAGATGCCTACGGGC
>JASMKV010000326.1 GCA_030749035.1 Myxococcota bacterium
CCCAACACCCCTGAGATAGCGCCCGATGCGCCAATAAGTGGTGTATTCGAGGACCAACCAAAGGCCATGCTATGAAAAAGCGTCGCGCCCACACCAGCGCCGAAGTAGAGTAAAAGATAGGCCTTTGGGCCCAGACGATACTCAACATTATCACCGTATATCCACAAAAACAGCATATTGCCTAAAAGATGCATCCATCCTGCATGCAGAAATAGAGATGACACAAGCGGCACCGCACTCGGGTTGGCAGAACGAAAGCCATACTCATAAACGAAGACATCGTACGCAGAAATATGCCCAAGCAGATAGCGGGCCGGTTCACCAGTCTGCTGAACTAAAATATTCAAATACTCATTGAGCATCGGATCACTCAGATTCACGCCTTTGAATTTGAGCGGTAAAGTGATGAGCAGAAAAACGGCACAATTGGCCATCATAAGCCACCAAGTCACAGGTTGTCTGCCTGGCGGATTGGGCTCATCACCAATGGGTAAAAAGAACATGTCTTAAACTCTCTTATGGACGTGCATGCTGGGCTTTAAGACGCAACAATGTTGAGCTGCGAGCTCCCCTCTTCAGGAATTCCAGGAACACTGGCGTCCGACAATACCCCTCTATGGAAATTCATCCCATGATCGACCGAGACATATTCGCCATCATCTAATTCAAGCCAAACATTCGCGCCGTCAGATATTTCTTCACTGGTCACAATCAGATGCTTCACCATGCCATCCTTGACTTCAGTTTCACACCTATTCGGCTCGTAAGCATGACAAGTATCCCTCTCGGGACACTCCGTCTTATAGGTCGAAAAACGTAATTCTCGCCGGTGTCGATAACCAATCAAAAGCGCGCCATTGGTGATAATAAAGCTTAAGCGACACAAATCTTCATCCTTTTCAACACCAGGATCGGCCAAACGGCATATGGTATCGACCGTCTCCTGCAAAGCTTCAAGCGCCAGTTCAACCCGTACGCCTTCGTGATAGATGTCCTCAACCTTGCGCGCTAAACGTGACAAAAAGAGATAAAAACACATTTCACTGTCGGTGCTGCCAAGCACATAACACAAGAAGCGCGGATCAATTTCGTGCGCGATTAAATCACGCACTTGCGCATTTTTTGCAAAAAAAGCGATGTTGCCATTATGGGCAAAACACCAAGGGCCATGCTGAAAAGGATGGCAATTCAAAACCTCGACTTTACCCACGGTGGCTTTGCGGACATGCGCCACCAATGTTCTGGTGGACACGACTGCGGACACATCTTTAAATAAATTATCCTCTATCGCCAGTTTTTCAGAACGAATCACATGTGGAAAACGTTTCTGATAATACGCCACGCCCCAACCGTCAGGATTTTCCATGCTTTGCCTGGCGAGTGCGTTTTCTGCCGCAATTAAGGATTCATGTACACCTGAACGCACAGAAGAGCGGAAACCGAATAATCTACACATAAGAACTACTTTGACAAAGCTTGGAGATATCTGCAAGAGGTATTGGATTCCCATCCTGGATGCGTTATAGGCTGATTTCACTTATCAGGAGCACAAAATGCAGCTAATGCCCGGATCTTACGCCAATATTCTCGATGCCGTGGGAAATACCCCCATCGTTAAGCTCAATGCGATGGGTACCCACACGAAAGCCGAAATCTACGTCAAATGCGAGTATTTGAACCCTGGTGGCTCCATGAAGGATCGTATCGGCATCAATATTATCAACGATGCGGAAGAAAGTGGCGCCATTAAGCCTGGCGGCACCATTGTCGAAGCCACCAGCGGTAATACGGGCATGGGCCTTGCCCTGGTTGCGGCGGTCAGGGGCTATAAATGTATCTTTGTGATGCCCGACAAAATGTCCGATGAAAAAATTCGCGCGCTGCGCTCGGTGGGCGCGAAAGTGGTCGTTTGTCCAACCAACGTCGAACCCGAAGATCCACGTTCCTATTATAGTGTGTCCAGACGTATTGCCGATGAAACCCCCAACGCTTTTTACGCCAACCAATACCACAACCAGTCCAACCCCAACGCCCACTATGTCTCAACGGGTCCTGAAATATGGGAACAAACCCAGGGCGAATTTGATGTGTTTTGTGCCGGTATGGGTACCGGCGGTACACTTTCTGGAACCGGCAAATATTTTAAAGAGAGAAAACCCGAAATCCAAATCGTGGGTGCCGATCCGATTGGCTCTATTTATTACGACTATTATAAAACGGGACAGCTCACCCAAGCCAATCCTTATAAAGTTGAAGGCATCGGTGAAGACTTTATCCCGGGCACCATCAACATCAATATCCTCGACGAAGTCATTCGCGTGACCGACAAGGAGTGCTTCTTTGCCGCGCGCGATTTGATCCGTAAAGAAGGCTTGCTTTGCGGGGGCTCAGCAGGTGCTTCGGTGATTGGCGCGATTAAATACGCCGAAATGACGGATAAGCCGATGCGCATTGTCGCTCACCTGCCCGATGGCGCCAATCGCTACATCACCAAATTTCTCGATGATGCCTGGATGAAGGAAAATGGTTTCTTAGAGCCGGAAGTCAACTTAGGCTCCGTTCAAGATCTTCTCGATTCTTTTGGCAACCGCAGCGTTCTTCTCGCCCATGAAAGCGACAGTATTCAAACCATTATCCGTAAGATGAAAGACAGTGGTGTCTCACAAATGCCGGTGGTCAATGGCGAAAAACTTAGCGGTGTGGTCGATGAAAAAGATCTCCTGACCTATTTGGTCAAAGGTGAAGCGAAACTCGACTCACAAGTTGGCCCCTTGGCGGCCAACAACTTTGCCACCATCAGTGCCAGTACACCGACCAACACCATCACCGAGCTTTTTAATCAGGGCAATATCATCATTGTCCTTGATGGTGATGATATCATGGGTGTTGTCACCAAAATTGACCTTATTGAATATATGGCCGCGAAAATCGGCTAGTTCGCACAAGCAGAACTCATGGAACAGATGGATATGGCAGGCGGCATGCAACTTCTCGATTGGTTGATTCTCGCCAGCTATCTGCTCTTTACACTCTGCGTCGGCCTCTACCTGCAACGCCGAGCCTCCGAAGATATCGACTCCTATTTTGTGGCCGGCAGAAGTCTGCCTGGCTGGTTGGTTGGTACCTCGATGGTGGCCACCACCTTTGCCGCCGATACCCCACTGGCGATCACCGGGCTGGTGGCGGAAAACGGTATTGCCGGAAACTGGTTTTGGTGGAGTTTGGCTTTTGGGCATTTAAGCGCCGCTTTTTTCTTTTCACCCTATTGGCGCCGGGCTGAAGTCATCACCGATGCAGAATTCATCGAGTTACGATACAGCGGCAAAAGCGCCGCCCTTTTACGCACTGTCCGCGCCTTCTATTTTGCCATCCCCATCAACTGCATCATCATGGGCTGGGTCATTCGCGCCATGGGAAAAATTGTGCGCCTGCTCTTTCCCTGGGATGTTTGGCTGGGCCCAGAAACCTATGGCTGGCTCGAAAGCATCTGGCCACAAGGCATGGCCATCAGCACCCCGTCGGAAGGACTCTCGATTCTGGTCGGCGTCATTTTTGCGGTGAGCTACGCCACCTTAGGCGGATTGCCCGGCGTGATTCTCACCGACGTGGCACAATTTATTTTGGCCATGTTTGGCTCGATCATGCTGGCCGTCTTTGCGATTGAACAAATTGGTGGGCTCGATGCGTTAAGCAGCCAGCTCGAACACGTTTATGGTTCTGAGGCCAATCAAATCACCGCTTTCTTTCCCTCAGTAGATTCGACCTGGTTGCCCATCCAGGTTTTTCTCGTTTATATTTTTGTGCAGTGGTGGGCGCAAAAGTTTTCCGATGGTGGAGGTATTTTGGTTCAACGCATGAGTGCTGCCAAAGATGAAGCCAACGCCCTGCGCGGTACAAGCTGGTTTGTGATTGCCCACTACGCCCTACGCCCCTGGCCCTGGATTATTGTCGCCCTGGTTGCCCTGGTACTCTACCCCTTACACCAGCAAGGGGCCTTGCCCTTTGACGATATCGTTCGCGCCGACCGCGAGATGGCCTATCCGGTCTTGATGTTCAAACTTTTGCCCACGGGTATTCTCGGCATCATGGTCACCGGCATGGCCGCTGCCTTCATGTCCACCATCGATACCCATATCACTTGGGGATCATCCTATCTGGTTAAAGATTTTTATCAGCGTCTGTGGAAACCTGATGCCACACAAAAAGAACTGGTGCGCGCCGGACGTATTGGGATTTTGCTCATCACCGTCATTGCGCTGGCGATCACCACCCAAATCAATTCGATCAGCGATGCCTGGAAGTTCATCACCGCCATGGGTTCAGGCATTGGTCTGGTGAGTATTCTACGTTGGTTTTGGTGGCGTATTAACGCTATTTCCGAATTGGTAGGGATGACCAGCGCCGCCCTGCTTTCGGTTATCCTCTATGGCTTTTTTGACGCACAAGAAATGCCCTACCATATCACCTTACTTATTGTGGTCGGTATTTCGACTGTGGCCATGTTCGTCGCAACCTTCATGACCCCACCGAGCTCAGACGAGCAGCTCAAGAAATTTTGCGCCAAGATTAAACCTGTTGGCTTCTGGGCAAACTATCGTTCTGTAGAAAATCAAAAGGTCGAACCTGGCTTTTGGGTCATTTTTAGATCCTGGCTGGTTGCCAGCGTCGGCCTCTTCGCCCTGCTCTTTGGCATCGGTGAAGTGCTTTTAGGCACCACCTGGTTTGGCTGGAATGAAATTGTCGTTGGCGCTG
>JASMKV010000327.1 GCA_030749035.1 Myxococcota bacterium
ATGGCCCAGGCAGCGTGATTTTCGACCAGGCGGAAAACCGCATGCATGCGCAGAAGGCGCTGATGACGTTTTTGTTGGGGTAGGTTGGAGTGGTATGGTTCCGTTCTCAGGATTTTCTCCTAAATTTGCCCACCTGCGCGTTGGGCTATATTTTCGAAACGGATTAAAAATCAGGGGCTTAAGGGCTGGCTTGTGAAGGAATGTTTCTTGCTTTAACATAGCCTAAGAGCCAACCGACACATGAGGAGCACAAGAATGCCTAAAAAAGATTCTGTCAAATGCCAGAAACAGGAGAGAAAGATTCACCGGGCGTCCGTTGACGCCGCCTCTTTGGTGCGGGCCGGTAAAGCTGTGCCACTGCGCTTTGCTGCGGACCAGGATATTGGCACGGGCAACGTTTTGGGAAAGGGACTAGGCTTTGATGCGGACCAGGAGGTTGGTACGGGTGAATTTAAGAAAAGATGAACATAAGCCTCAATGCTCAAGCGGGCAAGCTTATTTAAAATTCATCAGCGCAGGTTGCTCTTATCCGTCTTAAACGGGACGCTCTAAAAAAATATTTAGCTGATATTTCTTGTGATGCTCATGGTTGTATCGTGGGCTTGGGCCGATATATTTGATTTTTGCTGGATACCTTCTTGATAGCGCTGCGTTGCGATTTGGAAATCTGTGAGCATGAGTTGGTAATCTTCGCCGGTGGTTTGCAGTTGGGTTTCCAGGTCTTCGATATAGGCTTCAAGCTCGGCTTTGGTTGTGGCCATGCCGGCGGGGATAGGCGGACCAATTTGCAGTTCACCGTTGATGATCATCGGATCGTCACAAAAGCGTTTCTTTTGAAAAGCTTTTTTATCGAGTTCTCCGGTGTCGTCCCCATCATTCATGGCGTTGCGCGCTTTGGTGAGTTCCTGACGAAGTAAATCCTTAAAGGCGTTAGAAAAGCCAAGTTTGGCGCCAAAATAATACATATCCCAGGCATCACTGCTGGTCGGGACGCGTCCGAGGAATTTTGAAAAGCGGGCTTCTTCTACGGGTGGAGTGTCATTCGGTAGACCGGCGGCAGCCGATGCGGGAATCTGAGAATTTTGGGTTTGCAGTGCGCCCATGAAGGTATCCGGGTTTGTTTGTACAGTGCTGGTCGTCGCGTTGGTTTGTGTATCCACATTGGGTTGGAGATTGTCTGGAATTTGATTTGGGGCGGTATTGGGTGTGCCCGGTGGTGTAATGGTTGACATAGCAAAACTCCTTTTTATGCGGCCTCTCTTCACCGGCTAAATATGCCAACGAAAACCACCCTGAAAGTATCTCAGAGTTTATCCGGCCACTCAAGCAGCCGAAACGACTATTTTTTGATGAACGACTAAAAGCGTTAGTCTCTTGAGTTTAAGGCGAAGAGGGTTCAATACCAAAGCGGGCAATCTTTTCCCAAACGTCATCGCCCAAATAGGGGATAAAGTGATGATTGATAATCAGTGCATTTGTTTCGGCCGAAAAAGGAAAATTCCCGACAGCTTCGAGAGGCGAAGCGGCAAGTGAACGAGCCACATTTCTTATCTTTTCCCCGCCATACTCATCCGTGAGAAGCTGCCAAAAGCAAGTCCCCGTTTTGTAGTAGAGATGCTTGTTCCCGCCCTGCCAATTGTTGTCCGAGAGATCCCAATAGGGATAGGTCGTGCATTCCGCATCATTGCATATGGCCATATCGTTTTCATCGCATTGATAATGCGTTTCGGCTAAAACCACTGCCGCCAGATATTCGGCTTGCCCCTCTTTAAGCCAGGCAGGAGCATGCGCTGTTTGAAAGGTATGCACCGTTTCATGGGCTAGCGTGTTATCTCCACCGCAGGGTCCGGTTGCCTGGCCCCAATAATCACGTTCAATCCAATTTGAGAGCGTGTGTGCTGTTCGTCCCAAATAGACCACACCATCTTCAACTTTGGATTTTTGGCTAGTGTAGAGGCCAATATGAACAATGACTTCAGACCAGGATCGACAGTAACCAAGAAAATTTTCAATGGTGGTCTCGCAGGTTGGCAGAATGGGTAACAAATCATCGGCTATTTGCTCATATCCTGCGGGTACAATGACGCGATAATGTTCCGCATGGGCCTCGTACTCCTCTTCGTTGTCCTGGAATTTCTGCACCACGACTGGATCGACGACAGTGTCGGTGATGGGACAAATAATGTCATCGTTATTTGTTGAATCTTCCGGCCATGGAGTCTGATTCGGCTCCGAAGAGGTACCATACTCAATGAATCCGCTGTTGCAAGCAAGCAGCAAGAGGCTCCACAACACAAAACCCCAAGGAGTGACTAAGCGCAATCTCGTGTATCCTCTCTTCATGGTGGATCAATCTTTCTTGGCCACGTTATTTCGACATCGTGACTTACAAAAAGTTAGTGTTCTTGAATGGTGGCGGATCGATGTTTGCGAAGATTGTTGATTATTTCGTTTCCTTTATGCGTCAAAGACTTTCTGTAAACGCTCCAAGGCCCAATCGACTTCTTCTTGAGTAATGCATAGAGGTGGGGCCAAGCGAATGGTTTGTTCGTGGGTTTCTTTGCAGAGCATGCCATCGGCCATAAGTTTTTCGCAGTAGGGCCTGGCTTTGCCGTGCTCCGCATGCAGTTCAATGCCCAACCAAAGTCCCGTCGCCCGAATCTCCTTGATGCAAGGGTAGTTGCCATCTTGCAGCTTCTGCTTGAGATAGGCGCCAAGTTCGGCCGAGCGTTTTTGGACCTCGCCGCGATTTAAGATCTCAATCACCTTACG
>JASMKV010000328.1 GCA_030749035.1 Myxococcota bacterium
CCACCAAAAAGAAAACGGCGAAAAAGAAAACGGCGAAAAAGAAAACGGCGAAAAAGAAAACGGCGAAAAAGAAAACGGCGAAAAAGAAATAGCCCGGAACATCAAGCCAAATGCAAAAAAGATGTCACCCAGCATATAAGCTCTGTCTTGGATTGATCTTAGGCCTGTCCTTTTTATGGCTCAGCGGATGCGACAAAAAAAGAAGTGCTGAGCGTAAAACGCGCTACCGCATCGAAAGCATTGGGCTTGAAATACCCAAGCTCAAAGGCTGGATGCAGGATCGAGAAATCCAGCAAGAGAATGCCGCGGTGGGCGGCACAATTTTTCGTTTGATCCGCGAAAATGCCGTCAGTGGATCACCTCGTATCGATGTGATTATTGAAGACTCTAAGAATCCTTCTTTGGATTTAGAAAGTTTTTTAGAACAAAATTTGCGCGAAATGAATAAACTCGCTGAAGAGGGCAAGATAAGCATCACACAAGTCGTCAAAACGCCCTACCATCTTGGCCCAAGACGTGCGTTTAAGGTTCGACATGAATACAGCTTAGGCGCCTCAGGTACAGTGGCCATCACACAAATAGCCCTATTCGCCATTTTAGATGGTCGCGGCGTCACGATAAGCGCTGCAGGGCGCACTGAACTCTTTCATCCCCTGGCACACAATATTTCAGAGATATTGGCAGACATGAGCACCTCAGGTTCTAAAAACAGCATACCCTTTATCACCCCAAAACCGATTGACCCTGCAAGCATGACCGCCCCTCAAGAAAAGACACCTGCGAAAAAGTCCCTCACCGAACCTATCGATCTTGGCAAGATAGGGACAAAATAAGCCATTTAAGGGTCGACGAAATGCTGCACTGCCGCACCGTCGACAAGTTTTTCTGCCTCCTCCGGTTCGGCCGACTCGATAATAATCTCGTTGCCTTCGGCAAACACATCATGCGGTGATGAAAAATGCACCGTATCTTCCTTCACCTCAATCGCCTCGATTAAATGTCCAACAGCCTTGCCCCCCTCAAAACGATAGAGCATAATTTGACCGACATCGTTTGTACGCATTGCAGCTAAAGGTAGGGCAAAGACTTTATCCTGGATCGTTCTCACCAGGCCTGCCTCCTGCCACTCGGTGAGCGATTTATTCTGATTAGGCAGCAAGACATCCACGACTGCGTGCTTTGAACGCGGCAATCTTGAAGCAAGCACCGTTGCTTCATAATATTCACCTTGACCATAGAGCAATTTCACCTTCGTGCCGACTTCAAACTCTTTACGTTCAGTAATTCTAAATGAGATGCGAATCCGGGTATCATCAATAAGCTTAATGACTTGCGTATTCTCAGCCACAGTCCCTTCTGGCTTAATATAGAGTTCGCTCACCTTGCCATTAATCGTTGCCCGCAAGAGCGTTGTGCCTACTCTTTTTTCAAATCTCTCCAGATTTTTTTTTGCAGCATTCATTCTCTTTTCAACATTAACCTGGCTTTTCTCCAGAGTTCGTTTCTTCCGATAAAAACGTTTTAAACGTTTTTTAAGATTCATCTTTTCTTTTGCAAAGGTTCTCAGCTTCTTTTTCTCAAAATTGCCTTCACCATCTAAGGCTTTTTTTCGCATCACATTGTAGGTGTCTTCTATCTTTTTCAATTCAGACTCAAATGGTGCTGTCTCTTTCGCAAGATCCTCTAAGAGCTCTTGCGCTGCTTTGTATTTTTCAAAAAATTTAAAATATTCACGACGCAATTTCTCATAGCGTTTTTCGTCCCTTTCACTAAGCAACAAACGAACCAGAATTTGTCCTTCGCGGACTTCGTCGCCGACCTGGACAAATATTTCTGCAATCTCCCCGGACTCTAAAAAGGCTGACTCCATTTCAACTTCGGGTTTCACATCAATGCGTACAACCTTATAAAGCAAGGGCCATGACATCGGAGGTTTAAGGGCTGAAATATTCACCATTAAGGGCTGGTGAAAATAACCTGTTGAATATGCCGCTATAAGTACGCCGAGCCCTAAAACAATGGCCACGCCCGCAGCAATGATCATTCCTTTTTTTCGTACTGATAACTCTTTATGCTGCGCATCAAGACCCTCTGCCTCTTCTACAACCTCTGTCTCTGACGATGCCTCTGGCGAATCGTCTTCAGCATTTTCGACTTCGGCCTGCTCATCTTTTCCCTCTTCTGCCTCGTGCTGGGCACTTGCAGCCGCTTCCGGTGCTGATTCGGCGTCGGCATCATCACCTTTCACCTCATCATCAAGCACCACACTCTCCTCATCGGAAGTCCTTTGTGCCTCCTCGGACAACTTGTCCTCTAACGCACCGAATTCATCCTGCTCCGCATCCTGAACTTCAAGCGCCGGTATATCTTCCTTAGAGAGCTTAATTTCAATCGTATCTGCATCCTCGATACCCTCATCCTGGCTTTCTGTGGCTTGCTCATCTCCAGCGTCTGCCACACCCTCGCCTGCCTCTAATTCAGAAACAAGATCGCTGACATTGGTCTCCACAGTATCGAGAACTTCATCCCCAGCCACCAAACCCTCGGCAACTTCCGTGCTGGGCAACACTTCGGGTTCGGGTTCAGGTTCAGGTTCCGCTTCAGGCTTCGCTTCAGGCTCCGCTTCAGGTTCAGCTTCAGGCTCCGCTTCAGGTTCAGCTTCAGGCTCCGCTTCAGGCTCCGCTTCAGGTTCCGCTTCAGGCTCAGCTTCAGGTTCCGCTTCAGGTTCAGCTTCAGGCTCCGCTTCAGGTTCAGCTTCAGGTTCAGCTTCAGCTTCAGGCTCGGTCTCTGACAACACCTCTAAGCAATTTCGGCTATCAAGTTGTTTGATAAATTTCTCCAAATCGCTAAGCTTGATGTCAAAATCATATTCGTCTTTGATCGCCGCAATCACTTGTGCAAGCGAGTGTGCACCATCAAGTTTTTGCGCAATAAGATATTCGATTTCGTAGATGCGAAAACTCGTTTGATTCTCGACATCGTCAACGCGATAAAAAACGACGCCCTGATCTTCTTCCTGAACACAGTCAAGATCGCTACGAAAACGCGGTTGCATAAGACCTATTCTCCCAAACTTCTCAGCAAAACCCAAATAGTTTGCAATGCCTGGAAAATTCTATTTATGGGGTCCCTCACGAACTTCTTCAAAGAGACGAATATAACGGGTCCGCCCAAAACGCTCAATACGCGACTTTTGAATTTTCAAAAAATTTGGGCGTCCAATTTTTGCTGAGAAAAGTTTGGTACCCACCTCATTGGTGCACCAAACAACCAAAGTCTTCACCAAAAAGCCACCCTGGGCAACCGCCCAGGCTGCATAGGCGGCCTCTACTTTAACATCACGCATATCACCACATTGCCACTTAAGACCGGCAACAACATGGCCTTGGCGTGCATCCACATGCACTTCCTTAAGACGTGTCTTAAGCAGTGTTGTCCCCACATGGACCTTGATTTTATCTTGCATCGCTTTGTCGATGCCATCAGCCAAAGGTGCAACACGCTCAACAATTTTCTTGAGCGCCTCACCACTTAGACCAATCGTCTTAGCAATTTTCGCATAACGGATATCTTCACTATCGTCTGCCAGACGTGGATCTTCACGGCCATTCATCCAGTCCTTGTAGGCTGCATAGTCTTCAAGGCTCAGTCCTGGATTGGTGACTGGCGCAGCGGCCGACAAACCATAACTTATTAAAATATAAGCAAATACCATCATTTTTTGCCTTTACTCCTCCATAACCACGCATAGGGTTTTACCTTTAAATGAGGGCAAAGGTGAAGGACAATCACCAAAAATTAGCATTGTTTGTAAAATTGGTTAAAATTCTTAGAAAATTGAGAACTTAGGC
>JASMKV010000329.1 GCA_030749035.1 Myxococcota bacterium
AAGGAAAAGCTATAGGCTGGTTTCAGGGACGTATGGAATTTGGACCCAGGGCTCTTGGGGGGCGCTCTATTTTGGCCGACCCTCGCTCTACGCGCATGCAAAAAACACTCAATTTAAAAGTTAAATATCGAGAATCGTTTAGACCCTTTGCCCCGTCTGTTTTATACGAACACGTGAATGAATGGTTTGAGCTGAAAGGCCCAAGTCCCTATATGCTTTTGGTTGCCGATGTTCACGAAAGCCGCCAAGTCAAAATGAATGCTGAAGAGGAAAAGCTCTTTGGCATCGAGAAATTAAACGTTCCCCGATCTAGCGTCCCCGCAATCACGCACGTCGATTATTCTGCAAGAATTCAAACGGTCCACAGCGAAACAAATCCACTTTACCATAAGCTCATCAGTGCCTTTAAAAAACACACCGGTTGCCCCATGCTGGTCAATACCAGTTTCAATATACGAGGAGAACCTATCGTCTGTACCCCCGAAGATGCATTTCATTGTTTTATGGGTACAGAACTCGACCTCTTAGTCTGTGGAAACTGCGTGCTTGTCAAAGAAAATCAGACCGATAAAGCCAAAACCGACTACCGTGAACTCTTTGACTTGGACTAATATGATGAGAGAGAGCAATAGCCAGGAAATCCCTAATAAAAAAGTTCCGCATCTCCTTTTCAAGGAGATGTTACGCTTATCCGTGCAAACATGTGTCGAACAAAGTCATCAGACCATAGATGCACGAATGGTGGCCAAGCTTGAGCGACTGCTCAATACAAATCACACGGAACTCACACCACTCATTCCACTCATTTATAAAAAGATAAAAGGTCAGGAGCAGAATACGCCACTTTCTGAAAAACTCATTGCAAAAATGAAATATATTGCCCACCAAGCCATCGCCGTCGACATGGAGAATCAGCAAGTCTTGTCTAATGTTTTCAATGAGTTCGCAAAAAACGACATTAAGGTCATACTCCTAAAATCCGCCGCCTTTTCTGGAACCATATACAGTTCTGCTGCACCCCGGATTGGTGTCGACCTGGACATTTTGATACAACAACAAGACATCCAAAAAGCATTTGCAGTTATATCCCAAATTGCATCTCCCAAAGAAGTTCCTACACAAAGAGCCCACTCGCATCACACAAGCTTTGAACATTCCTTTATATTAAAGCCTCAAGAAAATACGGAAGTCATCATTGAACTTCACACTGGTTTTTTTCATCAAGGTTTATTTAGCGAAATACCACATGCGTTTTGGCATCAAAGTGTTCCGCACCCTGCATATACACACGACAACGTACGCATGCTATGTCCCGAACATAATCTTATTCATCTCGCCATCCACGCATTTGGCAACCTGTCCTATACACATCATAATGTTTTAGATGCCCATGAGTTGATTAGCCAAAACGAAATTAACTGGCCCTTGCTCTATGAATGCGCTTCAACGATGCGCTCTCGTAAAGCTCTCTATGCATTGCTTACACACAGCATCTCCCTCTTTGGAACGAGCGTTTCAATGGCCCCTGAAACACCGCTTAAACTCAAGGGAAGAAATACCGTGTCCATTAAAATCGCAAGCGGTCTTCCTGACAAGCTCAATCTGCCATTTAAGGGCCTTTCATATCGTCTGATGCAACTCCTTATTTGGCCAATTATGTGTGACCGCACAGTAGACTTTCTGCTCTTTCAGAAAGACTATTTTAACAAGAGAAAACAAGACTTATGGCAATGCAAATCATCAAAAGAGTGATTTAAACCCGGCACCATCATAAAATACGGATCTTTTGTCGTCCTGTCTCAGCATCGCTCGAACATATTCTGCGAGAGAGCATCGATCTCGGTATTTAACATTGGCAAGGTGTCCGCCTATAAAGGTCTCTTCATTCTCTCCTGTATTTCGTCGTTCTGACTCAAGGGCTAAGGAAAAACTTTTATCTGAAAGGCTAAAGGATAGCGTCAATACTGATTTTCCCTCAGGCGCTTGTTCAGCAGACAAGTAAACCCCAAAACCAGATAAGCTGATATTCCCCTGAAAAACAGAATACTGTTGCCCCGAATCATCCTCCAAGAGACTGCCTTCGGGAAGCGGCACACGTGGACAAACACGCTGGTTCTGGCGAAGGTCCTCTTCCATATCCTATCATAACCCCCTTGCACTTTTTTTTACAAGCTGTTCTTATTGTTGTTATAAGTGAAGGAATTAAAAAGAAAATGCTTGCCAATCCTGAATCACCTAGCCTGCCAAATCGGCCCAATCAAGTTTTCGTCTCTCGTAACTTAAGACTCGATCAAATCTCGATCATTGGATTTGACATGGATTATACGCTGGCCAGATATCACCGAAAACATCTTGAAACACTTGCCCATCGTATTACTTTGGATAAACTTCTCAAAAGAGGTTATCCTGACGCCATCAAAAGCATCAAGTATGATCCCGATTTTGTCATCAGAGGATTGACCGTCGACAAACAACTGGGCAACATTCTTAAGCTCGACCGACATTCTCATGTCGGGCATGTCTTTCACGGCAGACGTAAACTCACGAACGAAGAACGTCGCAAAGTTTATCGCAGTGAAAAAATTCATTTTGAACCACCTCGCTTTGCAACGGTCGACACACTCTTTTCACTACCTGAGATGTGTCTTTATGCAGATTTGGTTGATTTTTTTGAGCAATATGACGGCCCAAAAATAGACAACTGGCAACTTTTTGTCGACACACGTGAATGTATTGACGAGGCACATAAAGATAATTCTTTAAAATCCATCGTGACTGCAGATCTTCCCCATTATGTCGAAAAAGAACCCATGCTGGCCAAAACTCTGCATAAGCTGCGCTCATCAGGCAAAAAACTATTCTTGCTGACCAACTCTTATTATAAATACACTGACAAGCTCATGTCTTACCTTTTAAACGATGAGTTAAGCGAGTATCCTGCATGGCAGGCCTATTTTGATGTTGTCATTGTCGGCGCATCGAAGCCTGGGTTTTTCACAAAAAATGAACCCTTTGCCAAGCTTGATGAGGATGGGACAATTATCGAGCGGCCAATCAAGAAATTTGAACGCAGTGGCCTTTATCAAGGCGGCAACAGGAAATCCTTTGAAAAATTCGTGCGCTATAGTGGCGAAGAGATTCTCTATGTCGGTGACCATATCTATGGTGATATTTTGCGCTCCAAAAAGGCTTCTTTGTGGCGCACTGCATTGGTCGTCGAAGAACTCGAAGACGAAATCACAATAATTTCTGAAAACACCGATTTGATTTCAAAAATCAATCTTCTCGAGAAAGAACGACGCGAACTTGATGCCCTGGCAAATTTACAACGACAAGAATTATCAAGCATGGAAAAAGCAGAGGAAAAAACTCAAGAAACATCGGTTTACAGTCGACTAAAAAAGGATCGCGACCGCATAAAAAGACAACTCCGACAAGTGTCCAAGCGCATTAATACTTTGGAGACACAGCTGGAACAACAATTCAATAAAAATTGGGGTCTGGTCTTTAAGGAGGGGCAAGAGACAAGTCGCTTTGGCAAACAAGTTAACGATTATGCATGTCTTTATACCAGTAGAGTAACTAACTTTTTTGGCTATTCTAATTATCAATATTTCAGAGGGGCGCCAGAGCTGCTTCCCCACGAGCAAACGTAAAAGACATCGCAAGTGACACGGCCTAAACGCCCCGTATGTTTTCTATCTCAACCATACGCAGATATTTCGCTCGCCGCATCCAGTTTTGTTGATCTGGGAAATCCGCTACTGGTTGCGGGTCCCCTGTTTTTAGACCAAAAGAGCGCATGCCTTGTGCTAAATCGGCAATACTGTCATCCAGGGTTTCACCTGAACGATGCGAAACAATACATTCGAGACCATGCTCCTGCGCATGATTCATAACCTCAATCGTACCGAGCATATTACCATTTTGATTAACCTTAATCAAAATAGCGGAGGCCGATTTTTCATTCACACCACGCCTGAGCCGTGTCATCTGTGTCACAAAAAGGTCATCACCGATACTCAAGATTTCTCTTTTAGAAAGTTCTGCACTTAAAGCGGGCCACGAAGCCCAATCGTTCTCACCTAAGCCATCTTCAATAGAAACAATTTTTCCCGGATAATCATCCGCCAGAGACACATAATAGTCTATCATGCTCTGAGCGGAAACTTGCTTACCTTGAAATGCGTACTTACCGGAGTCCACATCGTAAAAAGAGCTTGCAGCCACATCCAAGGCGAGCTGCACATCTTGACCTGGAATAAAACCCGCATCCTCGATCGCCTGCATGACATACTTAATCGCGCGACGACTTTCCCCTAAACCTTTGACCGAAAAACCTGCTTCGTCAGCTCTCATGATATCATCGGGGGAAAAATCTTTATATAAGAGGTTTTTGAGCGCCTGGTCGATGGCGTCACCCATTTCTAATGCCTCTTGATAAGAAGATGCCGAACGTGGGACAATCATCACCTCTTGAATATCAATGCGATCTCGACCAAGTGCTTCACCATCACGCAAAGCGTGCAAGCCACCATTGAATATATTCATAAAAAATCGAACTGGACGCTTAGATTGTGAGGTCGAACAATGCTTAGAAATATACGCACACAATTCCTGGCCTTGTAGCTTGGCTGCCATTCGCCACAGTGCCCTGGAGACAGGTACAGTCGCGTTGGCACCCAAATCGACATAATTTGGACCAGCCATTTTGGCTATCGCTTGCTCCAGCTGAATCAAATTTTGATGCACTGACAAATCGACATCAAGATCTCTGATGAGCGGTAAAATTTTGTTCTCAATATTGGCCAAAGCAACACTGGACTCGACTGTATTCGCCTCATCCTCACCTGTTGATGCACCCGCAGGTACATCACCAAACACTTTGAACTCCCCCAGCTTTAAAAATACAGATACGGTATCTCGCCCACGCGAATCTTGAGCCAGCGTTGCCTCTAATTGTATCGCCGAACTCATCGATTGCACCTGCGTTTTATTGGCTTCGCCAATTCGAAAATTGAGCAAATTACCTTTTTGTTTAATACCTGCATGAAAATCAGGTGCGCGTTTTTCTAAACCCGCACCTAACGAACCACCACGTACAACTTGGTCGTCACTGAAAGCATCGGTACGACGACGTTTTTTACGTGTCTTCTTATACGATTTGTTTTGAAAATCAGGAGAATCTGGACTTTCACCATCCCCATAGGTCGGTCCCCCCATCCTCTACTCTACTTCTTCTTGTTCCGAATTTTCGGTTTCGGGAGCGGGTGCAGGGACTCCTGACTCTAAAGACTCATCCTCAAGCGCCTGCATTTCTTCTGCGCTTAAATCTTCTTCGCTCGTTTCTTCTTCCGATGTTTTTTCAGCCTCTTGGTTGTCTGTATTTTCCAACGCAGCCTCATCGTTCTGGCGGCTGAATGAATCCAATGTCACCAAAGCCGAATCACCACGATCCTCCTTCGCGCTGTCTGCGATCGGGGCTCGCCCCGACTTAGGCACGCCTCGCTGAGGAATGCGGGACTTTGTAGAAGACTTTTCGGCTTTACGTGCAAGGACCTCGCGTCCCATAGCATCTTGCATATACGCGAGGATCTTCATTAAAGTTTGACCATATCGGTTTCGAAAAAAAGTTTTGAGTTCATCATCGTCTCCAGCACCCCAAAGTAAAAGCTTTAAATAAAGTTCTTCGGCTTGTGGCAGCTGCCCTTCATTGACCCGCATTTGAGCTTGCTTTTTGACATCAGAAACCCAAGTGGCAATCGATTCATCTAAGGCCAGTGATATCTTTTTTGTCAACGCTTCAGTCGCTTCTTGCATCAACTCCTCTAAAGGCCTTACCTCAACAGTGTCTTCAGGTAAAAGAAGCCCTTGCTTTTCTGCTCGAGGGTGCCCACTATCTTTAGATTCACGCACCACATCAAAGGGCTCCTGACTCTTGATGGCCCCTGCTATTTTTAACTGACCTCGAAAAGCGACCTGGCGCGTGATGGTTGTTTCTTCGTATTTTAAGACCTTGTCATCGGGAAGCTCTTCTTTAATCGGTCGCCGTTTTTCAATCTTCCTTATTTTTTCAACTTTTCGCTTCTTTGTGACCGGGATGCGCTCCTCTATTTTTTCAACCCACTCTCTGCAGCCTCTAGGTTGCCCTGGTCGAGGTGCACAATCACGTCGTTTTTCATTGCGAACCCTGACTTCCTCAACGGTATACTCTTCAATTTCCGTGTAAGGCTCTTCAACATAATAGATCTCTTCGGTCTTAATATTGACCCCTGGCAGTGGCTTTGCCGCTTCAACAACATCTTTATCATCAACAATTTTAGCCTCAGCAATGTCCACGAGGACTTGCAATTGCTTTGTGCCACTCTCACAATTTTGCCGTAACCCCGCAACTGATTTCTTAATATTGCCGTTCAACACAGAAACAAGATCACCTGATTTACCCTTTTTGACCTTAATTTGAATTAAGGGCTCAGAAAAACAAGACGGAGAAGTAAATCGTTTCCAGCTGCTTTGCACACGACTCGGCTTGACTTGCCCCCCTAAGCGCTTAGCTAAAGCAAGCTGTACAGAAGCTGTTCCATTCATGCCGCGCTGACGAAATTCTTTGGCCAAACGCAAATAGTGTCGAACAGCCTTCGCCTGCACTTCATCGGCCCAAGCCTCACGTGAACTTATACCTGGAGAGGCATCAACAATGCGTTGACTTAAGCCCACAGCGCGCAGGTAATGTCCCATTTTCA
This sequence comes from Myxococcota bacterium, assembly GCA_030749035.1. Classification (GTDB taxonomy): domain Bacteria; phylum Myxococcota; class XYA12-FULL-58-9; order XYA12-FULL-58-9; family JASMKV01; genus JASMKV01. The sequence continues at coordinate 6,744 of JASMKV010000329.1, forward strand.
TCCATTCACCAACTTTTTCTTCGGCCAACTGTGCTGATTTGGTGATAAGACGGTCAATTTTTCTCACCAAATCAACGTCCTCAAGATCGAGCGGCATCCGGCGAGCTTGAAGGCCATATTTTAAAGCCGTCGGGTAATATCCCTCGGAAAGCTTGTTCTGAGCCTGGTTAATTTTTTCCAGTACTGCGGCTCGGCGTGTACGACGCACTCTGCTCCAGGCCAATTTATCATCGGGAAATTCGCGCAGAGCCTGCTCATAGGACTCAATCGCCTTGGTATAATCTTTCTGCTTAAAGAAAATGTCGCCTTTAGCGATATGTTGACTTCCCGCACAGGCCGTCAATACCATGGTCAACACCAAGCAAAAGCCCAACACCGTGAACGGCGATTTTTTTATCATTTCGGCCACAACAAAACCCTACCTTGCGCCGTGTGATAGCCAGCAAAAACCGATATGTCAACAATATCAGAGGGAAAGCAACGGGTTAGAGAGGATTCGCCTCCAGCCAGCGCTCCGCATCGATCGCCGCCTTACAACCGCTCCCCGCAGCCGTAACTGCCTGACGATAAACGGAATCTTGCACATCTCCACAAGCAAAAAGGCCATCGATATTCGTATAGGTGGAACTCGCTTGGGTCACAATATAGCCCTTTTCATCCAGATCGACTTGGCCGCTAAAAACGGCAGTATTAGGCGTATGCCCAATGGCAACAAAGACCCCTGCCACATCCTTTTGACTCACATCACCCGTTTCGAGCATTTTAATCTTTACAGATTCAACCTGCTCGTCACCACATATCTCTTCAATCACTGCCGGTACGATAAATTCGATCTTTTCATGCGCACGGGCGCGCTCAAGCATAATTTTCGATGCTCTAAACACATCGCGGCGATGTACAAGCCAAACTTTTGCAGCAAAACGGGTCAGAAAAAGGGCTTCCTCCATAGCTGAATCCCCACCGCCAACCACAATAAGCTCCTGATTGCGAAACATGGGTAAAGCACCATCGCAAGTCGCACAAGCTGAAACTCCACGATTCATAAACGCCTTTTCACTTTCAAGACCAATATAACGTGCCGAGGCCCCTGTCGCGACGATGACCGCTTTGGAGAAGTACTCTTTCCCCCCCGAGATAACCTTGAATGGCCGAGTGCTCAAATCCACTTCATCAACATCCTGTGTCAATATACGGGTTTCAAACCGCAGCGATTGGTTACGAAAATGGTCCATCATCTCAGGACCGGTCACACCTTGAGGAAACCCTGGATAGTTCTCAACTTCGGTCGTAATCATCAATTGGCCTCCGGGGACCCCACCTGCACAAAAGCCTTCAAACATGAGCGGCTTCAAATTAGCCCGGGCAGAGTAAATTGCTGCTGTATGCCCGGCAGGGCCTGAACCAATGATAATAATATTTTCGACTTCCGACATCCTTGTTTCTCCATTGAAGATGATTAAAACATGCCTCGTAGCGCAACCATGTTCCACCACAAGACCGGCCCGAATAAAAGTAAAAAACACCAAGGGAACTCCATTTCCCCCGCATTGCACAAAAGGATCTTGATATCGACGCCATGATAAGTGGCAGGTTCTACCAATACGTACTGGAGTATCACCACCACTATCGTATAAGGTGAACTCGTGTTTGATGATCGTCCCATTGGTATTTTTGATTCAGGACTCGGCGGACTTACTGTGGCGGCTGCGCTCAACCGCCAGCTTCCCGACGAATCGCTCTGTTATTTGGGCGATACCGCACGCGTCCCCTACGGCAATAAATCAGCCCATGTCGTCAAAAGCTATACCCACCACTGTGCGCGCTTTCTTCAGAACAAAGATGTCAAATTGATTGTTGTCGCCTGCAACACCGCCAGTGCCTATGGGCTCGAGCATTTACGTCAAACCTTTAATGTCCCTGTTGTCGGTGTTGTCCATGCGGGTGCTGAGCTCGCGATACAAACTTCTTCGACAAAAAAAATTGGTGTCATTGGTACCCGAGCCACTGTTCAAAGTCAGCGCTACGCGGAAATCCTTCGCGAATTAGACCAGACAAGTCAGTGCAAAGCCATCGCTTGCCCGCTTTTGGTACCCTTAGCCGAGGAGGGCATGGTTGACCATCCGATGACTGAGGCACTCTTGCGGGAGTATTTAAATGATTTTTCAGATTACCCCATGGATACCCTTATCTTAGGATGCACCCATTATCCTCTTTTTGAAAAAACCATCACCAAGCTTGTCGGTAAAGATGTCCAAGTCATCAACAGCGCTCCGGCTGTCGCGCAAAGCGTCATGGCAAATCTCTCCGAGCGCCATCTTATGTGCCCAGACAAGAGTGGTCAAAAACACGAATTCTATGTCACCGATTCAGCCGAGGAGTTTGCGCGTGTTGGCGAACGCTTCTGGGGCCAACCGCTCGAAAACATCACGCATGTGGACTTACAAATAAGTTAACCGGCATTCATCCTAGCTGGGCTCATACGCCAACTGCGGCTCCAACCAGCGTTCAACCTCTTCGATGCGCATTTTTCGCGCTTTCGCATAGGCTTCGACTTGATCCAACGCAATAGGGCCAACGTTAAAATAGCGTGATTTTGGATGATTAAGATAAAATCCACTGACCGAGGCTGCTGGCCACATGGATGCATGCTCCGTAAGTCGAACATCAATCTTTTTTTCTGCTCCAAGAAGGTCAAAAAGCGTAAACTTCAAAGTATGATCTGGGCATGCTGGATAACCTGGTGCGGGACGAATACCCCGATAATCTTCGGCGATTAATTGCGCATGGTCTAAATTTTCATCGGCACCAAACCCACAATCGAGGCGTGCTTGTTTATGCGCATATTCAGCAAAAGCTTCTGCCAATCGGTCGGCCAACACTTTCGCCATAATCGCAGAAAAATCATCGTGTTTCTTTTCATGATGTGCCACAAAATCATCGAGTCCATGCCCTGTCGAAACGACAAAAGCGCCTAAATAATCTCTATACCCCGAATCTTTGGGGGCCACAAAATCAGCCAAAGAATAAAAGTGTTCGGAGCGACCAAACTTTTTCTGCTGACGCAGGCAATAAAATTGGTGACTCGATACAGAACGCTCCTCATTCGTGTACACGACAATTTCTTGTTCTGACGACGCTGCGGGAAAAAAACCATAAACACCTCGAGGCTCCAAAACATCCTGCCTGATGATTGTCTCCAGTGCCTCCTGCCCCTGCGCATAAAGCTCCTTAGCCACTTTGCCCACATCTTCTTTTGAAAAAATCTTTGGATAAATGCCCTTGAGGCCCCAAGCATGAAAAAATGGCGTCCAGTCAATATATTCTCGCAATACGGTAAGATCCACTTTTTCAAATTGGCGCACACCCAAAACTTCCGGCTTGGCAAGCTCTTGCTCTTGCCAAGGCAAGTCAAATGCATTGGCGCACGCGAAATCATATGTCACCAACTCTTCAGAACGCCGATTTGCAAATGTCTCACGCAAACGCTCTTGATCGTTCTCGACTTCCGCGATGAAGCTCCCCCGCATCTTTGTATTCTCTAAATTTGAAAGCACACCTGCTGCCTTAGATGCATCTTGCACATACACTGTGGTATGTGCATACGCTGGTGCAATCTTAACCGCCGTATGCTTCGCACTTGTCGTCGCTCCACCAATCAATAAAGGGACCTCAAAATTTAAACGCTGCATCTCTTTAGCCACATGAACCATTTCACCCAATGATGGCGTAATCAGGCCACTCAAGCCGATAACTTTCACATTTTCATCACGCGCTGTCTTGAGTATTTGCTCACAAGGCACCATCACGCCCAAGTCAATAATTTCGTAGCCGTTACAGGATAAAACAACCTTCACAATATTTTTTCCGATGTCGTGCACATCGCCTTTGACTGTCGCTAAAAGGATTTTTGTCACAGCCTGAGTTGAATCTTTATCATCCTCCATAAAGGGCTCAAGATAAGCCACAGCGCGCTTCATCACACGTGCACTTTTAACCACCTGGGGTAAAAACATTTTTCCTGCGCCAAAGAGGTCGCCGACAACATTCATTCCTGCCATCAATGGTCCTTCAATGATATGCAAGGGCTTCTCATATTCTTGTCGCAGCTCTTCGACATCATCAACAATATAGTCATCAATGCCATGAACCAAGGCATGCTCTACCCTCTTCGTCACATCTTCCTGGCGCCATTCTTCCGTATTTGTCTCGTCAGTCTCACTGGCTACAACCGTTTGCGCTAAATCGACAAGACGTTCTGTCGCATCGGGCCGTCGGTCAAAAATAACATCTTCAATATGCTCCTTTAAAGTCGAATCAATATCATCATAAAGGGCAAGATGGCCGGCGTTGACAATCGCCAAGTCCAACCCGGCCTGGCAAGCGTAGAATAAAAACACTGAATTCATGGCTTTACGTACTTCTTCATTACCTCGAAATGAAAAAGAAAGATTAGACACACCACCAATAATTTTTGCTTCAGGAAAACGCTGACTTAATTCTGCGCATGCATCAATAAAATATTTGCCATAAGCATTATGCTCTTCGATGCCAGTCGCCACAGTCAACACATTAGGATCAAAGAGAATATCGCGACTCAAATATCCGGCTTGACAAATCAAAAGGTCATGCGCACGACTCAAAATAGAAACTTTTTCATCGCTCGATGTGGCCTGTCCTTTCTCATCGAATGCCATCACAACAACAGCCGCACCATAGCTTTTAATAAGGCGTGCACGGCGCAAAAATTCCTCTTCACCATCTTTCAAACTAATAGAATTAACAATACCTTTACCCTGCAAACACTTTAAGCCCTGCTCCAGGACGTTAAAATCACTCGAATCCAACATGATGGGCAAACGGGAAATCTCTGGCTCCATCGCCACAAGATTTAAAAAGCGACGCATGGCCTGCACTGAATCGACGAGACCTTCATCCATATTAATGTCAAGAATGTTTGCACCACCACGCACCTGCTCCAACGCCACACTTAAAGCTTCTTGATAATTTTCTGTACGAATCAGTCGGGCAAATTTTCGTGATCCCGTCACATTGGTGCGTTCACCGACAACAATCAGGTTGGCCTCGGGGCTTATCGTCAGGCTTTCCAAACCGCTATAGACACTTGCTGTCTTGGGCTGGACAATGTCGCGTGGGGAAATTGACTTCACCGCACCTGCAATCGCTTCTATATGCGCAGGCGTTGTACCACAGCAGCCCCCAACAAGATTCAAATGCCCACATTGCGCAAAGTCTTTCAAGACGCTTGCCATCTGTTCTGGTGTTTCATCGTATTCACCAAAAGCATTAGGTAATCCCGCATTAGGCACACAACCCGTTGCAATTGGTGCATTCTGAGCCAATACCTCAAGATAAGGTCGCATGGCCTCAGGGCCTAAAGCGCAATTAAGGCCCACACCCAACAATGGATAAGGACTCACCGACGTCCAAAACGCCTCCATGGTTTGCCCCGATAAAGTCCGACCACTCGCATCCGTAATCGTGACCGACAACATCACAGGGACCTGCTCTTGTGAATTTCTCTGTACTTCTTCTATCGCTGCTAAGGCCGCCTTCGCGTTAAGTGTGTCAAAAATGGTTTCCACGAGAAGAATATCGACACCACCATCAATTAACCCTTTAACTTGATCAGTGTATGCGCTTTTGAGCGCATCGAAAGTTAAAGCCCGGTATTCAGGCTCCTCAACCTTGGGTGACATCGATAGTGTTATATTGGTGGGTCCAATAGAACCCGCAACCCAGCAATGCCCCTTACCAAGCTCTTTGGCCACTTCATCAGTCGCTTCTCTGGCCACCTTTGCTGCCGCAACATTGATATCATAAGCCGCATCCACCAAATGGTAATCCCCAAGAGAAACACCATTGGCATTAAATGTATTCGTCTCAATGATATCGGCGCCTGCTCTTAAATAAGCTTGATGAATTTCTTTAAGAGCCTCAGGCTGTGTCATCGACAAGAGGTCATGACAACCCGCCACCGCCTGGGGGTGATCTGTGAAATGCTCGCCCCGATACTCTTCTTCACTAAAATTCTTTGCCTGAAGCATTGTGCCCATAGCACCATCAAGAACGAGGATACGATCAGCCAAAGCTTCCTTGAGTGCTATGTAACGGGAAATCATCGGTATGTTTTTCTATAGGCCAAGAGCTCAAAACTAAAGTCTATGCCCATGCCGAACGCAAAGAGAGCAAGCCTAGAAAGTGTAGCGCAAAGTAAAGGCTGCTCCAAGTGCTGGGATATTGGGGCCAATGACATAATAACCCGTCAATGACATACCGGCGGTAAAGTCCGTCAGCAAAGTCAAATATTTCAGATCTAATCCACCTGAAACATGTGGCGCCATCGCCGGAAGATCCGCATTTTGATCTGCCGGATCGGTTAATGCTGGGTTCATCGAGGTCAATCCGCCACCCACCTTGGGCTCCAAGGCGAAACGTTGACCGGGCCGCAGGGCTGCAACCAATTGCACGCCAATATTAAAGAGACCATAGTTTTGCTTGCCTGTTGCATAAATAGGCTGATTGTTCTCTGAAATCGCATTTCCAGAAGCGTACCCCGTCGACATACTACCTTGCACACTAATATAGTCGTTCAAATCAACCCCTGCATTTAAGCCCAAGTAAGGCTGCACATTAGACATCCCACTGGCACCTGCAAAGGTCAGAAACACACCCATATCTGTGGAGAGATAATAACCGCGTTGCAATTCAAAGACGGCCAAGCGATCCTCCTCACCAATCTCTGGTAATTCTTCATCGCCTTGAGCCTCACCTGTATCGCCATCAAGCTCTGCTTCATAATCATCAAGTCCCTCTAAGAGGTCTTCGTCTTCGGCCGCTTCCTCTGCCCATGAGACCGCCGGTACCGCAAAAGTAACCAAACACGTCACACTAAACAGAACAAATAGATTCTTCAACCACAACATTAATCTTAGCCCCCTGATTTGAATATCCACGGATAGGTCACATCAACCGTGCCCCCACCTGAGCATGGTGGGAATTTAAGTCTCTTGATCACTTTAAGAATACAATTCTCAACATTTGCATCCCCCATTGTGGATTCACCAATTTTCGATGAGATGACGGAGCCAGTAGGGCCAATAACGAATTGACAAGCAATCTTACCTTCAAGGTTTGGATTTCTTGGCAATTCTTTTTCGTAACAATAACGTATTTGATTGTTTACGCGCCCAATAACCCGTCCAACAACAGCTCTGGATAAGCAACCTTTGGTGATTGTTCGCCCAGGAATGACAGCATATTTACCTTTACCACGACCACCCAAATCGATGTCGCCCATGCCACCGGTACCACGTCCAGTACCGCTGCCCAAGCCACCAATACCTAAACTGTTACCACCGCCACCTGGACCTGTACCACGTGAGCCCAGACCACCGGCACCACCGGCATCGCCCATCGCCGTACCACGTAAACCACCGAGGGCATTATTGATGCCTGTCCCTAAGCCACCTGGACCAAAAATATTGGAGGCTGCACCGCCTTCACCACCCTTAAGGGCGGCAAAAATTCCTGAATCCATAGCGATCTTACGATCCTTTTCACGTTTGTTTGGATCAACCTTGGGTGCTCCGGCAGTACTCGCCAATGCATCTTGTTTATTCTCTTCAGGCTTACCAAACTTACCCTCATCGTCCTTATGCTTAGCGCCACCTTTAGAACCGGAAAGTTCAAACTTTTTCTTCGGTTCTGGTGCTTTTTCTGGCTCCTTCAATATCAATTTTGCAAATCGGTTCGGATTCTTGAACAAGTCCTCTTCCAAATCGCTGGGATCGATTGGTGTTAAAAGCAATGCCAAAAGGACAAACAAATGCCCGACAAAGGAAAGGCTTAAAACTTTTGTAAAATATAAATCAAGCGTCTTCATCAACGCGGCACGAGGAAAACGTGCTGGCGCAACATATTGTAAGACAAAGGTAAGTTGATCTATCTGGATAGCCACACGGTCGTTAAGCCCAACCCTATAGCTGAATTCTTTGTAGATCTTGCCATCAAGGCCTTCCTTCTGCTCACTCGTGACTTGTTTCGCGTCAACCAGCGCATCACCGGTGGTGATTTCGCCATCCTCGGCACGCACTTCCATGCTCATGGCATCAGACCACTTGACCACAAAGCTATCATCCCTGACGTCAAGCAGAGAAAAATGCTCTAACGGCAAGCTCTCTGCCGCAATACGGAAATCATTCTTCTTGCCATCACCGACAGTAATGATTCGAGGCTCAATATAATGCCCCACGCTCATGACCGCCTCATGCCACAAAAGCACGACTTCGAGGGCCTTTTTATCGGCACTTGGTCTATCTTCGTCAGGCAAATGGTCCTTAAATATAAAGGTCGGTATGCCCGAAGCATCACGCTCCAAATCAGGCAAATCCATCTTTATGGGGCCATGCGACTCAACGCCCCCGTCATCACCCGATCGACGTGCAAAATCCTTTGCTTCCGATGTATTTTTCTTTTCCTCACTCATCTTTTTATCCTTCAAATGCAATCATTAGGCTATGCGGTTCTTGTTTAGAGATGATCCGGAGTGGACAAAAGCTCCGGCACAAAATTCTCTCGTAACTTAATCAAAGAAGAAAAACGACTTACCTTGCGGTTCACGATGTAGGAGCCTTCCGGCTTGGTCAACTCCCCCTCAATCAAAGCTTCGGAAAAATCAATCACCGTGCGTTTTTTGTACTTCACATCATCACCGGCCAAGCCGACAGCACCATACAAAAACAAGCTTAAAAAGGCCAAATATTTTAATGCTTTCATCATCACTCCTTCTTTAACTCCAACGCGTTTCAGTGTTCAACAATAATATCGAGCTTGCAGCATCATCGGGCTTTACCGTTTCAACATTGCCCTCGGACGGCCCCGCATCAAGAGCTTGGCCCTCGTTTTCGCCACCCTCTTGCGGCGCACCTTCATCCTGAGGCAATTCGACGGGCCCTGCTTCCTCTTCAGCCTGCATCGCCCTTATCGCATCAATTAAACCATGGACGTGATGATCTTTCGCCAGGTTTTGCTTGGACTTCTGATAGGCCTCAAAATTTTCCAAGGCGCACTTATTGTCTCTTAACTGCGCCATACAGATGTTGCCCATCGCAAAGAGGAGTTCTTTCTCTGCAGGACACAGCGCATAAGCTCTACCAAACTGCGCCAGTGCGTCCTTGCCTTTCTGCATACCTTCCAAAGCATAGCCAAGTGCACTGCTCGTATCACAAGTAAGAACACCGGACTTAATGGCCTTATCGTAACTTGCCGCCGCACGCCCATAATCACGCCAGCGTAAAGCAATGGCGCCTATATTCGCATGCGCGACCGCATTATCGGGTGCAAGCTTTAAGCCCTGTTCAAACTCAAAAAGGGCACGTTGCTCATTGCCTCGTCTGGCCTGCATAAGACCTAAGTTGACAAAAATGGATGCATCCTTCTCATTAAGCTTTAACGCGTTACGCAAAAATGTCTCAGCCAAAGTCAACTTGCCCATGTCCGCATAAGTCAAACCAATGGACTTTGTCGCTTCGGCATTCGTCTGGTCCTTCATCAGAACTTTCCGCGCCGTATTGATGGCTTCGATAAATTTCTTATCTAAGCGCAAAATGACTGCATAAGTATTAAGCACATCGATATCATCAGGATGCGCTTTTAACACTGGATGCAAAACTTTTGACGCATCCCCCACGCGCCCCAAAGCCACATAAACCCGCGCCAAATTTAATGCTGAAGCAATATTTTCTGGTTGAGCCTTTGCCGCAGCCTCAAACAACGCTGCTGCCTCTTTCATCTCGCCATGTCTCTCCAAAGAAATGGCATGGTTCACTTTGGCTGAAATAAGTCCTGCATCAAGGGCATACGATTTTGCAAAATATTTTGCCGCCAACGGCCAATTTGCCTCGCGCCCCGCTTTTAAGCCTTCTACAAATTTACCTTCCGCAGGAGTCTTTGCCTCCGGCAGTGGTTCAAATTTATTCTGTGTTCCGGCACACCCCCACAACATGAGAGCCAAAAACAAGCTGGCCAGTTGACCACTTTGTCGAACGATGATGTTGCTCTTTTTCATTATCGCATCTCCACCAATTCCGGTGAGGCAAAAAGCGACTCATCGGCTATAAGTTCATATTTATGAATCGCGGGAAAGCGCCCCGGCTCATACACCGCCAAAGCCTCCTGCGTTTTCTGCAACCAATCGTTATAAAGCCCCAGGTCGTATGCCTTCGTCAGCGCATTATCATAGGCTTCGATGGCTTTTTCTTCCAAAGGAAAGCCTTTTTCCTGCAATGCAGCTTGGTAAATAATACATTGGTCTTCAGTCAAGCGTGACGGACAAGGCGCTTCAAACAATTCGTTGGCCAAGTTCTGATAGACCCGCCCAATACGGTAAAGTGATGCGATACCATAATCACCCTGACCCAACTGTAAGACCTGAGTGTAATGACCTTGCAACTCCTCAACTTTTTTCAGTTTTTCCACAAGATTCTTTGTGATCTGCTTTTCACTGCCCGTCAAAGTAAGCGCCATATAAGTCTCATACTCAGCCTGCAAAAGCTCAAATGATGCATGCCCAACCGCATCTAAAGCACAGGCATCGGTCTTCTTATCATCAGGGAGCGCCTTATAAACCTTCACCAGATTTGTCCAAGTGCCTGAATCCGCACGCTGCAGCTGCACCTTCGCCTCCGCAATCTTATATTCCGCACACATAAAACGCCCTGGATCGGACTTTTTGACTTTGGCCTTATAAATCTCGTAATGCTTAATCACCACGCTATAGTTTTTTTGCTTCTCGTGAATCAAACCAATACGCCAAACGATGTCTAAGACATCCTTTTTACTCGGGAACTCACGCACGTAGGCATCAAAATCCAAAATCGCTTCAGTGTACTGCCCGAGACCTTCACGGAAAAGCCCCGCATTGAAAAGTGCATCTGCTTTTTTAGGGCCTTTCTTGAACTGCTTGGCATAAGCCTCATAATACTTCGCCGCACGCTCAAATTCCGCCAAGCGTTCATAAAAAGAAGCCGCCAAAAACAAAGTCTTCTCACGCAAGAGATCTGGCTCTGGCAAAGATGTGCCTTCTTTTTTGGTTTTCTTAATCTCGGCTGCGCTGATTTTGAAAGACGAGTACTCATTCAAAAGCTTTTCACTGGTGTCGATAGCTCTTTGCAGCAACCCTGCCTTGTCGTAATTGATCAGCGCATTAAACAAGCCGACCATCGCATATTTACTCTTAGGAAACTCAGTGGAAAAACCGTTATAATAGTTTGCAATTTCCTTAGGAGAAGCTTTAGGCTCGAACACGAAATGGATTTCATTAAATGAAGCCCCTTCGACCAACTCGTCAACCTTTTTCTTGAAAGCCTTATTGGCAATTAAAATCTTGTGGTCCCTAAATTTACGAGACCATTGATTCAACTGCGACCAGTCCTCACGCACATTAAACGACTGCAAAATGGACTCTGCGCCCAAGCGCGCCAACTTATCATTTGGCCAGCGGTCAATGACCTCGCCAAAACGCTCAGCGGCTTTTTCAAATTGATTGTGGATGTAGTAGAGCCGTGCACTCTTAAACTTCACCTTAACCACTTCGGCATCCTTCGGTGCAACCTCGACAAAACGGTCATAGGCTTCAGCCAAACGCAATTCATTGGCGTCTAAAGTCTTTTCGGCGTAACTTTCGCCTTTTTTGAGAACCTTTAATTTCTCAAGCTCTTTGAGCGCACCTTTCGAGCGCCCTTTCTTCGATTCTCTAATCTTTTTACCAAGTGTTTCTTTGACACCACTGACAACTTTTTCCAAAGCCAAAACGGCAGTATAAGCTGAAGGAGTCGCAAACTCTCCTTTCTTATTCGCATTGATGACTGCGGTGTACTGAATCGCCGCTTCATCAAATTGCTTTAACTCAAAAAGAATTTCCGAATAGAAGAATCGGAATTTATAACTGTTCACCGTTTCTCTAAACTTATCGAGATACTCCTTATAAATATCCCGAGCTAACTTATACGTTGCAACATCTTTTGTGCGCTGCGCATCACGATGCTGTTCGGTCACCAAAGAAGCCAATTCCTGCTCAACAACCTCAAAGGCCGACTCCAAAATCCGCGCATTTCCAGAATTTTTCTGCGCCCAAATACCGTTTGGCGAATAGAGGTCAATAAGACGTCGCACTTCACGACGCACATCTTCGGTCCTGCCGAGACGGGCATATGCGGCCATAATGGATGTCTGATTCTGAGGCGCTTCCCCCGCATAGGGCGCTTTATTATTCAATCTTTGAAATGTTTGAATCTCAAGAGCCGACTTACCTTCACGATTATAAAGTCCAGCTAAACGATGCAGATATTTATAAGCACGCTTATCACCGACTTCTTCCTCATAAAAAGTAAATGCCTCTTCAACCGCATCTAAATGCGAATAAGTACGCACCATATCTGAAAGAGATTCACTCATCAGTTGGATACGATCACGCTTACCTAATTTACTCTTACCCTTCGCAGGACTTTGCTTCTTCGCATACGCTATGACTTGTCTAAATTTTTCAAGAGCCTTCCCGTATTCCTGCAGGTTGTAATCACACCACGCCAGTTTATAGAGCGCAAACGAATAGATACGTGCTTTTTTGGTCTTAGCTGCTTTTTTATAAGCTTTAATCGCATTACTTAACTTATTCGCGTTAAAGAAATGCTCCCCCAGCTGCAACCATGCATCCGGCACATACACAGAGCGGGGAAATTGCTTAATCAATTTCCAATAATATCTCACACCCTTCTTCTTTTGTCCCGCTTCATAATGGGCTGTACCCAGTGTATAGAGGACTTCGTCTTTTCTCGGATATGTACGATATTTTTTAAGGATCTTACCATAAAGCTTTAATGCTTCGCGACGATACAAACCGCTTTGCTTAAGCTCTGGCATGTCTTCAAACTTTGGCTGACGGCCTTTCGAACCACGTTTATGCCATGCATCCAACGCCTCGTCCCATTCCTGCATGCCACGTAAATGCAGAAATTTACTTTTTGCCCAATACATTTCAGCCAATCGAAAAATTAACTCCGCTTTTTGCCCACCTTCAGGAATGGTGCCCATGAGTTTTTTTAGCTTGGCGATAGCTTCGTCACGCTTTCTGTCCGCCCTGACACTCATATCCACACCATCGCTCGAGCTAAGGTCAAATTGTGCCGGTGCCGAACGTTCTTCACGTGCATTTGCTCCCGGTTCCCCGCCACCCTTCGTCATCTTGGAGGCCTGCGCATACAAAGGCAGACTTAAGAGCATCGAAGTCAGGATTGCTTTACATGTCAATTGATTTACCATCTTGTCCTTTTCCTAACTTAAGAGAGCACCTAGAAGCATTCGCTACGTACTGCGTGCTCAATATAACCGATCTCATCTTTCCAGTATTCCCGCCGAAAACCCCAATGCTGCCATTGGTCGTTGGGAATCGCTGGACGGGGCAAACGAGCTCGTCTTCCTTTAAGAATTTCTTTTCCTTGTTCGAGCCACTTTCTCTCAGCGTCTGTGACCTCAAAATCGAGAATATTGATTTGATTTTGAAAATGCTGCAACATCACCTCTCGGTTACGAAGCTGCATACGGGCCCAGTTTCCTACCGCCGGTTCAAGCTGTTCTTGCTGCGAGATCAACACGGCTGTTAAATCATCCTGCAGTCGCGTAGAGCGCCAGGTGGCCATATTGGCAACGGCCTTTTTCTCCCACTCAATATGGGTCAAAAGATAGTGGAAATCCTTGAAACGTTTTGTGTGACGCACTGAACGCGAGAGCTCTATAGAATAATTCGGATTGGAATCAGCGATCACGTGCCGATAATATTCCGCTGGAGCTCGAGATTCCTCCAAGTAGACACGAAGATCTGAAAGCATCGGATCATAATTTTCTTTGAAATAATCGACAGCCAGCCGCACACGATCCCATTGACATAAAACGAAGTATGTCGTCCCTTGCACAACATAAGCCTCAGGCATGTGACGCTTAGAGAAATAAGGCGCGGTTGCACTTTGCAGCTCGCCTAAGGTCTTGCCATATTCTTCCAAGCGGAAATAGGCCCATGCATTCTCATACATCGCGGTAAACCAAGACTCGCTAAAACGTGGCACCTCTTTAAAGCCCTCAGCCGCTTCACGATATTGTCCCAAGCCATATTTAACACGAGCCGCCGCCAGCTTAGACATGTCGCTGATGTATTTATGGTCCTCATCACTGGTGTCGTGATACATCTGAGAGATTGCCCCAAAATGCTGCAATGCCTTCTCTGGCTGACCACGACGAATACTTAAAATCCCCAACAAATAACGGGCGCGCGGATAATAACGACTGTCATCAGCAACATACTCTAAAAATGCCTGGGCATCCTGATTCTTGCGCTGTCGAAAGGACAATTCCCCAACCATATAGTTGATTTGTGCAATCGAAGCAGAATCCAGCTGACCAAACGCATCTGGATTTAACCCATCGTTGATAAGATTTGGCACAATAAGGTGATCATGCAATTTGCGCTGAATATCCAACAAACCTTCGATGGCGTTAAAGTAATAACGGTTTCGAGGACCAATCTTAAATAGGTCAGAATAGTAAAAAAGCGCAGGAAGATAGAGTTCAAGTTTACGTAAACCTTCTGCCAAATAAATCTGTGCCTGATCGCGGTTATCCGGGTTGGCATCATTTAAGAGCACATCATAAAGTGCAAACACGGCTTGTTCGTATTTGTGGTCTTTATAAAGTGAGAGCCCTTCATCCAAAGACTGGGCGTGTAACGCCACAGGGGATAAAATCAGCCAGAAAACAAGTAAATTCTTTTTCCAAAGTGTCATCAGTTGCACCTACAGTAAAAAGCTCACGCCAATGAGGATCATTAATCGGTTTTGAATATCGGTATAAGTCCATCCAGCTTCCGTCGCGAGATCTGGATAAGCCACATCCCGTACTTCCACCCGATAGCCAAGAAAATCACTAAAGAACACACGCATACCGCCACCTAAGTGACCGGCAATTTTAAAACGATCGCTGCCACCTTCAGGGCTTCGCAAGCCTCGCCCAATGCCAACATCCTCGCCACAGCCATCTTGACTGGGCACACATGTTTCAAGCGTACTGGTTAAACCAAAGCCTGCTGAAAGATAGACATCATAATCCATCACCCAGTCGTAAAAGACCATTTTGCCGTAAAGTGCGGAGAACTGGGCACTCAAGGCACCAAAATAATTCATTTGCTTGAGGTCAACAACTTCAGGTGTCAATGACTCATACTCATACACATCGTAAACAAGCCCCGCATAATAGGCACCGAAAAGAAAAGGTATCGTCGTTGTAAAATCCAAAGCCAGATTTTCACGCATATGATAGGTTGCGGAAAACCCCAGACCATAGTGACCCACAAACTTATTGTTCAAAGAAAACACGCCCAAAGGTGCAAACTCAAAAGCGCTCTTCTTAGAAAAAGCGCGACGCTGAATCAAATAAATCGACTGGTCTTTGGTGCCGCGTAAAACTGGATCAACATGTGTCCCAGGAATCGATATCGGCTCCTCTTCGACCTCTGCCTCCATCTCTTCTGCTGATTCATCATCGGCTTCGGCTTCCGCTTCGGGATCATCCTCAAGCAGGTCCTCGAGTTCTGACAATTCATCCGCCAGAGCAAGTTGTGGCTGCCCCAAAAAGAAAAGGCCAATACAAAAAGCAATAAACAATCGCATGCTAAATCCTTCTAAAAGAGCAAAAAGCTCAGGCCAAACTGACCAAACCAATGATGAGACGCATAGGAATCCTCGACCCCATCTTTGTCAAAATCAAACTTGTCGAAAAAGACCAAATCCCGAAACTCTGCACGCAGAGCTAAACGTTCAAGAAAAAAGAAACGAATACCGGCCCCAACCAGGCCATTGACTTTCATGCCATCTAAAAAGCCGCCCGCCCCAAAGCCTTGCGCTGAGAGCGTATAATCTGCTGCGGAGACGGGGTTAGACGCCTCGATATTGCGTGTGCCATTCACACCCAACCCGGCAAGGTAATAAATCTGCATACTCGCATCGAGCTCAGAAACCATATTGATTTTGCCGTAGAAAGGCGACCACTCAAAAATCGCATCGATCATACCTGTCATTTGCGCATAATCGGGCAAGTCAGGATTGATGTCGCAACCGCCCACCTCTGTACACTTGGTAATTTTATTTCCAATCACACCGGCAGGATCGGTGACAATATTGGTCAGCTGACCATTGAGCATCCCGACACTCAATGCGGCCCCCATGGTGTCACTAAAGTGATACGTGAAATCCAGAACACCGCCCAGATGTTTCGTGTATTTGTCGATCATCGATGTCGCGAAAAGCAAAGAAACCTCGCCGCGTCCTAACGTGGGATAACCGGAATCTTCAATCGCAGGCGCACCTGCAAAATCGCTGTCACCAAAAGGGTCATTGGAATATTCAGGACCCGCTGCAAAAGCCGAACCTGCCAACAAAGTCCAAAGCAGAACTATTGTTATACGCACACCGCACTCCTTCTAAGAAGCATGTTAGTTGGCCATGTTCAGAAGACGCCCAGACGAAATAGACACGCTGCGCCATATCAAGCACACGTACTCGCACTGAGATCAAAAGACTTTGGCCACGTCAAGGCGGCGTTTCTTAGCAAAACTTGAGCGAATCTGCAACGCTATAACACCCGCTATCCACCTAAAATGCATGCAAAAATTACCCACCGAACGGCATAATAAGATCAAAATCACAAAAAACTTGCCTGAATCCGCTAAAATGAGGCAAAAGGCCCCCTAAGAAACGCTATAAGTACCATTCGATCGCGCTTCCCCTTAAGGAAAAGGAGTCCCAAAGTGCCCTTAGTTGATCTGTTTTCAGAGCCTGAACGCTTCAAGGCACTCCTCAAAGATTCTGCCAAGCTGCTGGAAAATCAGGTCGCCAATAAAAAAGGACTCGCCGGTATGGCCATCAAAACCAGCTTTGGGGTCGTCAAACAAATGAAGCCGGGCTTTATTGAAGAAGTCTTAACCCATCTTTTACCGAAGTTTCTGGAAAAACTTGAACCTTTTTACGCGCATTTTCAAAAAGAAGAATGGGAAAATTTTGCAACCTTCCTGCGCTCTAAGACCGAAGAAGTTGCCAATGCGCTCTTGAGTGTCACCGATCAAAGAGCCGCACAGACAGAACTGACCTCGCTGAAAAAAACCTACGAAAAATTGCGACCTGCCGCCCAGCGCCATGTACAAGATGCCATCCCCGCTTTAGCGGAACTACTTGATAAGTACATCAAAACCGATCATAAAGGCTAAATCATGACAGAAGAGCCCAAAATCCCGCAACGCTTCGAGGTCAAACTGGCCAGCATCGACCCAATCTTACCCAAATGCTGCACCGCCTGTTTGAGCGAAGACATCTCCGAAGAGCGACGTCACGCTTTTCGCCGCGCCGACGGTACCGTCGAACGGGTTTCGGTAGTGTACTGGCCCTATTGCCAAAAATGTCATCAAGGTTTGGCCAAACTTGATCGGGCCCAAAGCCTCCTCACCTTGATTGGATTTATTCAAATGTGCTTGGTCATCTACGCCATTGGCGCGTCGATGGATTACTACGATTTTTGGATGCCCGTAAGTGGCCTCTTTGCCTTGTTTTTCTGGGTGTTTTTTCACTTTGGTAAGAAAGCACGAAGCCTATGGCGTTTCGAATGGGCGCGCATCGAAGATGTCTACAAGGGCGGTTTTGGCGCCAACTACAGCTTTCGCTCTCGTGAATTTGCCCAGAAGTTTGCCGATACTAATCGAAAAAACGACGACGGGACGGCCGAAAACACCACACCAGAAGCCCCAGCAGCAGATTAAAGAACATATGGCTTGGCGGCTCTTCTGAACTCAGCGCACAAGCACAACCGCCAGATTCGGGTACTGTCGGCTCTACAGGCGGCAGCACTGGACCATCCTTTCGCCAACATTGACCTTCACCAGAAAGAATCAGGCACTCAAATTCATCGTTCACCCCATCCCCATCCAGATCTTCATCTGGACAACCTTCCTTCGTCACCACATTACAGCCGCTCGTGCATGCTGCCTGCCCGCCATAACGTAAACAATCCCCCGAAGCACAATCCGCATTCACATTGCAGGCTTGACCAACTTCAGCCGCCAAAACATCCATGGGCGGCTCACATAAACTAAACGCATTACAACCATCGTTATACGTGTTGCACGATTGTCCTGAACGACAGTCGGCAACAGAATCGCACAATGCAAAGCATTTTGAATTTGTGACCTGATCAAGATAAAAACACCCCGCATCGCCAGAACAAATGCTTTTTTCACTGGTCACACAAGATTCATTTTCCGTGCGGATATCAAAACAACCACCATGGGGCATCGCACTCGAATCCGCATTACAATTGCCCGATTCGGTAATGCCAAAACAGCAGGTCTGTTCTGGGTTTTCACAGGGTTTATCAAAAGCATTACAGTATTCGACGCAATTGCCCTCCTGCCCATTCGAGGGGTTATTATAATCGTAACAGCGCAAACGAAACAAAAAGCAAACCAAGCCGCCACCACAAATACCGTAAGCATCATCATCGGTGGAACCCGGATTATACCCAATATAACACAAGTCATTTTTGACACCCAAATTGCTATTCGCATTCACCGTACCGCATAGACTCATGTCGCCGGGCCAACACACCGCGGAGTTGTCATCGGTGCCGAGGCAGCCAAAGCCCGTTGGACAATTACTGCCTAAGTCATCCGAATTGACACAAGATTGCGTGCAAATAGAATTGCCACTATCATCATGCACGCAAAGGCCATTAAAACATTCAGTCCCATCGCCACAGGGCGCACAAAGGTCGGAAGGAAACCCTTCGTCATCGACAATATCGACAACCGCATCACCAGTGGCATTAAGGCCTGGCTTACAAAATGCATCCTCGCCACAAACCGCCGCATCATTACAACACACAAAACCAGCACCACAGTCATCGGTCGTCGTGCATTCGGCGGCACACCAACCATAACCGGCTTCGGCTGCGGCACCGACCACGCAAACGTGATCGCCTGGACATGTATGCGTACCCGTCGTACACCGTTCTCCCGTAAAACGGTCATAAGAGCCGTCAACCCGCGGCGGGTAAATCGTGCAAATGGCGGTTTCTTCATGCACACTCAAGTCGCTAAGCTGCGACGTCGATGAGCCTTCGGGAAACATCACCGCATCGGTACACTGCACATGATCAAAACCAAAAAAGTGCCCGGCTTCATGCAAAGCCACCGCGTGGATATCGTAACAATCGTTCGCGCCTGCGGTGCAGCCTGAGTTCTCTGCACGCCATTGGTAATCAATGCCATTGAATTCCATATCACCGGTCACCACAAACCCTGAATCGCTAAAATGCAGATTGGTGGTCAGCCCCACTGTACCACTGTCCAAACCGGTTGGTCTCTCCGCTTCATCTTTGACCCAGTAAATAATATTCTTCATCTCATCGATGGGCGTAATCAGCTCACCATCATCATTATAGCTTTCACCACGATCTCTGTCTGGGTAATCCACATTATCAACATTATAACCATCATCCATCTGAATGTTGGGCGTCACACCACTGCCGGTACAATCGACCATCAACCATTTGCTGAACGCATCATTGACGGCGCCAATCGCAGTCGCTGCCGTAATGTCCGACTGTTCCGGACCATCTTCCTGATAGCGAATAATGATTTTATTTTCACTGGCGGGGGGAACAATGGCCCAATGATCTCCGCGCGGATAGTAAGTCGCACTGGAGCCACACTCCAACGCACTGGCATCAACCTGCGCCAAAGCCATACTGGTCGGTAACAAAACGCAAAGCAGCGCCAGAAACCTTACCATCCTTGCACCTCGCTCGACCACGGCAACACCGGTTGACCAGTCAGAATCTCGATGCGTTTAACGTATTCCTTTAAGGGCTCAGGCGTTTGTAAGAGATTGATTTTCCCGCTGGTCTGACTTGTGCGCGTCAAATAGAGCCCGTCCATCTGCCGAAAAACAAAAGCCTCACCTTTTTCATTGAGCCGCACGCGCAAGAGTCCATAGGACAAACCCAGCGGCCAAAAGACATCACCGTGACGCTCAAGATAGCCTAAAACAATATCTCCAACGGCCAATCTCGGCGCCCCTGAGGTCACCGCTTTGAGCCCATTGGGCAGCTCACCACCGGGTACTTCAAGCGTGACAAAACGGGTCGCTTCTGCGCCTAATAAATGCTGATTGATTTGCAAAACCGCCCTGGTGACAATTTCCTTGCCACCCTTGACCCCCACGGCTGTATGCACCACGCTTCCCATCACAATCACATCAGAGCGCGACACCAGATCTTGTTCACTCAACGCCACAACGCTGGAGGCGTGCGCAACGGTTGGGATAGCAAGAAGCACAAAAACGCTTAACCACTTAAACAACGTCAATCTCCTGAAGTTCTCTTGAAGTATTCAAGATCTTGTCAATGACTGCAAGGTTTACATGCATTTAGACGATTTAAAATATGTTTTAAAAACATCCCCTTAACGTGGCACACCATCGAGACCTTGATGCACAACACGAACTTAAAAGGGGTTTCAAGGCTGAGCTTCGATGTCTTCTGCCGGCCCAGGATCGCTTGTTGAATCTTCTGCCTCTGACACCTCGTCTACGCCAGAAGATTTCTCTGCCACGTCTGGCTGCTCTGAAGAAGCCCCCGTGTCCAGAGGCTCTTCTGGGGTCACATCGGGCTCGAGAGGCGTCTCCGTGACAACCTCACCGGCCGCATTGACCACAGGGATCCCTTGTATGGTGCGATTATGTTCGCGTATCTGTTCAACCGCATGCTCTTCCATTTCTCCAGGACCGCTGATCTCAATATTTTGCACTTTTTCAGTTTCTTTATCGGTTGCTGAAACCTGCACGATACCGTCTGTATCAACCTCAAAAACAACTTCTATTTTCACCGTTCCTGCCGGTAAAGACTTTAAGTCGGGGAGTAAAAATTCGCCCAATGATTCAAATTCATCAAAACTCAAATCAGAAGACTGCGCGATTTGAAACTTTAAGGACTCTTGATTGTCACGGGTCGTTGTAAATATTTTTCGTGAACGCGCCGGTACGGTTGTATCTTTTTCAATCACCGTTTCAAACTTATTTCCCGTCACAACAAGCCCCAAGTGCTGGGGTGTCACATCAAGTAACAGCGTATCGAGTTCACCTTCTTTAAGCATGTAGCCTTGTACTGCTGCACCGCAGGCAACGGCCTCATCAGGATGCACTGCCTTGGATGGTGGCACGCCAAAAAAATCCTCTACCGCCGCTTGAATCGTCAGCATTCGACTCATACCACCAATAAGAATAACCTGATCGATAGAGTCACCTTGTATATCTGCTGCATCCAGGGCTTTTTGACATATTTCGATGGTTTTATGCACCAAATCCTCAACCAACTCTGAAAGCTTTTCCCTATTCAAACGTAAGTCGACATTAATAAATGTTCCGTCCTCTTTTTTCGCCAAATAGGGCAAAGACAGATTCGACTCACTCTTTCCGGTCAACTCAACTTTCATCTTCTCTGCGGCTTGTTTAATGCGCGGCTTTAAATCCCTTTGAGCACGTAAATCAACGCCATGTGTTTTTTCTATTTCTTCAAAAATCCAGTCGACAATGCGATGGTCAAAATCATCCCCACCTAGGTTTGCATCACCGGCTGTTGCCAGCACCTCAAAAACACCATCAGAGATATCCAAAAGAGAAATATCAAAAGTCCCGCCACCAATATCGTAGATGGCAACCCTTTGACCAAGTTTCTTACCAAAGCCATAAGCTAAAGCCGCCGCGGTTGGTTCATTGATAATGCGCACGACGGTTAAGCCGGCGATTTTTGCCGCATCACGGGTCGCCTGCCGCTGTCTATCGTTAAAATGCGCCGGTACCGTCACAACCGCATATTCAACATCTTCGCCCAAGGCCTCTTCAGCCAAACTTTTGAGTTCCTCCAAAAGCATGGCACTTATTTGAACGACCGGAACTTTTTTGCCTCCGAAATCAATTTCGACCGCATTGCTATCACTTGCACTCACATTAAAAGCGACTTTATCGGCAAATTCCTGTGTGTCTCTTGAATTCCATCTCCGACCGATCAAGCGCTTAAATGAATAAAAGGTATTTTCTGGATTCGTGATGGCCTGCTCATGCGCCGCTGATCCTGCGATGCATTTACCTTCAGCGGTCAACGCCACCACGGATGGCACGGTGCGTTTATCGCCAGCACCAGAAAGTACACGTGGCCCCTCTTTATCAACTAAGGCCACACAAGAGTTGGTGGTGCCAAGATCAATTCCTATAATATGCGTCAACATCGCTTATCTCGTATCCTTTAACCCTGCGTCCTAGCGTATTTCTTTGGCTAAGCGTTTAATCATTTTTTTGATATTGGCATCCTCTTTATCGATACTTTGCGCCATTTCTGCATGCACCAATGCGCCCGCATAATCTTGACGGGCTTCGAGAACACTCGCCGCAACAAGGCGAGATTTCTTCGACCTTGGCGCCGCTTTGACCGCGCGATTTGCATAAAACCACGCTGCATCATAATCATCGGTCTTAAAATACTCCTCGGCCGCACGAACGGCAAAACGCTCAGTATTTTGCACCAAATCAGAGGCTTGCGCATATTCTCTCGCAGCCTGGCCAGGGTTACCCGCCGATGAATCGAGATCTGCTGTTTCTGCTATACCTATCGCTTTTTGTTCAACTGCTTTGTCTTGTGTTTCTTTAAACTGATGTCGATATTCACCATTATGTGGCGCAAAAGTGCTCGCTAATTTAAAACTCGCTGCGGCCGAATATAAATCGCCAGCACGCAATTGCTCCATCCCCATTTCATGCAAATCTTTGGCTTTTTTCAAGTTGCCTTCGGCCGGTACACGGGAACGCCGCTTGTCTTTAATCAATCGACGCCGCTCTTCAAGCCGCTCTTGTCTTTCATCCTTTTTTTTGCGTTGCGCCTCGATCAATTCCAAGCGGGCGCGACGCTCTGGATCCATCTCAATTTCACTCTCAGCGTCATCCTCATCCTCAACTTCATCCATCACCACCTGATCAAGTCCACTTTCTTCAATAATCTTTTTGGCGTAAACCTTGCGCTGGTCATCTTCGGCAAGAAAATCGTGCGCCTCCTTCATCGCACGAAAAATGATCTCCATACGCTTACGAAAATCACCAAGCTTTCGACCAAAATACATGTCGGGATGAAAACGCTTTGAACCTGCCAGGAAAGCCTTGCGAAGATCCGCACCGCGCACAGAAGGAGCAAGATCCAGAATCTCAAAATAATTTCCTTCAGCAATGACTTTTTCCTGGGCAATAATCATATTTTGTTCATCAGGCGTGAGATCGCATTTGGCATCAGACTTCGCCACAGGCGCAACATCCTCAAAGCCGATGACGCCATTCTGCTCGAGTAGAGCGAGCTTTGTGCGCAATTCTTCCTGCGAAAGCTTCATTAACACAGCAAGTTTTTCGCAATCGTTTTCACCATCGATATGGGCAAGGATGCTGAGCACCTCTTCGTCAAGATTTAAGGCTGGAACATCAACCTCTTTAAGCAGCTTGGGCTTCTGCTTTAATCGCTCCTCAACAAGTGCACCCATCTCCAAACTATTGAGGATTTACGCCGAAGTTGCAAGAGCTGATTGTGCCAAGCACACAAGTTCGAGAGAACGGCCTGAGCTTATTGCTGGTATTTCGCAATCACTTTTTTAACCTCTGGCGTATCAGCGTGCTCAGGCTCAAGCTCAACAAAGCGCTGATAAAAAGAAACCGCCTGCGTAATATTTCCAGCACGCATATAGGCAATACCCAGTGACCGAAAAGCCAAGCCAAAATGTGGATTCTCCGCAATCGCCAACTCTAAAGATTTGATCGACTCTTCAACCCGGTTTTCATTCAAAAATTGATTGCCGGCCAAATAATGGCTGCGCGCTTCCTTTTCATCAACAGGCGAGATGACCTTTGGCTTTTCAGATGGCTTTTCAGACACACTCTTTTGCGCGTGTGTTTTGTCACCGGCTTCTGCAGCAGATGTACCGACTTTCTCTGGCGTATCTTCCCCTTGATGCTCTACCCCTTTGGGTTCATCTTTCTGTACCGTTTCGGGGGCTTCAATCCTGGCTGATGTCTGACTTGGCTCGTTTGGGCTAAAAAAAGTCACCATGCCAAAACCTGCAAGGGCCAAGACCCCCAGCGCAACAAGTGGCTTGCGATTTTGCTTCGGACGGATATGAACCGACCGTATTGCGGTTGGCGAAACAGGCTTGGGCGTTGGGGCCTGAGAAGACTCAACCTTAAACGATGGCCGAGCACGTCCAAACACAACATCGTCCTGGGAAACCTTGGACCACTTATTAGGACCACCGGCAGCCGCTTTTGCGCCTGCACCGGAGAGATGATCGCTGGCCACAGCCTTTTGCTCGCGAAAACGCTCCTTGGCTTCATTTAAGATATCCCTACCCTCCACGTCCTCACTTGCTGCCGGAGGAGGCGCAAACGCTAAGTGTGCATCCTCAACAAGAGGTTCGCCCCCAGCATCTGACTCGCTGTTCTCGAGAACCTCCGAAGCCTCAACATCTGAATCCGCCGGCACAGAAGACTCGACCACGCCATAAGGCATCTCCGATTCGGACTCGACAGAGGGCTCAGGCTCCACAGAGGGCTCAGGTTCGACAGAGGGCTCAGGCTCCACAGGGGCCTCGGCAGCGTCCTCGTCCACACTCGCCGGCGCAGATTCTAGCGATGTGGGTGCGTCTAAAACATCATCTGGAGCGTCTTCGTCTTTTGAAATTTCAGCATTCAGGGCAGATGCCGGAACCAATTCGCTGCCATCGTCAGCCTGGGCATCTGCGTCTTCGGTCTCCACCATATCGGGCGCCGGCATCACCAAACCATCGGGCGCAACACGAGTGAGACCCTGGCACGCCTTGCATTCGACAAGATTCACATCATCAAGCAGCTGAGCCGAACGTACAAAGATGGGCTGAGTGCAATATGGGCACGGAACAAGCATGATTTACAACTTCCGACAAACCCTACCATCAGCCTCCTAGTCAGGCAAAATAGCTGCAAATTTTGGAAAATATTTCTTCAAATCATAGCCTTCATCGGTGTAATGCGCTATAGCCGGCCTACGCTGGTCGCGATTCATCAGGAAGGTCATATAACGGGATGCCTATGAGTAATAAAAGTTATATCGGAGCCATACAACATATTCTGCTCTTCTCTGGGTGCATCCTTTTGTGCTCTCCTTTAAATGCTGCTGAGATTACAGATGTCCCCGATGCTGCCGATTTCGTTCAAATTGGTAAGCAACGCGTCATGGACCCTTTTGATATTTACGTGCACACCACCTTTAAGCTGGAAAACTCCTCCGGAATCATCAGCCGCGAATCCACATTGGAAGAAAATTGCTCGGTCGCCAATCCACGCGCCTGCACCCCTAAAGACGAACTCAAATGGACACGCTCTTCCCAAATTCTGAATGTCGGCGTCGAAACAGGCTTATATCGCGATCTGGCCTTGGTTTTGGATTTTGATGTCACCCTCGGCAATACCCTGGAGTTCGATTATGCCACAGGTGTCGATGCCAGCTCGAGCTCTATCGATAATGGAGACGCCAATACTGCTCTTTTTAGCCACGACTACCTCGCCTATCACAAAGGCATCAAGGGACTTAACCTGGGTCTTCGCTATGGTCCACTGAACGATGAAAGAGACCCCTCTAAGCCCATGTGGGTCCTTTCTTTTATTTGGAAAACTCCTTTTCTCTCAACAACTTACGATCCTGTTGACGAAGCGAGTAAGGCCAATCCCGGCCCCGTAGGCGACGGCATACACCGCTTAACTTTTGGTACCGCGTTTTCCAAACGTCTTGGCTATTTCGGCGACATGCTCCTGGAACAAAAAAATCTTTATCGCCGAGGCTATCTCGAGCCCTACGTGGCCATGAATTATGCCCTACCGATTGCCGATGATTCCAAAGCACTCACACCGAATAAACCCTCGACGAGCGACGAGTTTCGCCGTTCCCCCTCCCATGAAATCAATCTCAAAGGTGGCCTCGAAGTCATCGCCAGTGAAGACATACGCTACGGGCGCAAAATCTCATTCGACTTTGGCGTCGACACAACCTACTACACCGAAGGCAGAAACTTATCGGTCATGAGTAACCCCCTTAAGGAACTGACCTATACGGAACAATTTTTGCGCATCGCTGGCGTGATTGGGGCAAACTTGCAACTCGCCCCCTATTTTCGACTCAAAACAGGGCTGCATTTCGGCGCACAGACGCCCTTCTTTGTCACCTATGAGGATGTGGGCATCGATGGCGCCAACGGCACTCCCGATGGCCAAGTTCTGCCCAATGATCCCAACGATAAATTGAATCCCTATTTTTGCATGAATGATGAAACGGATATCTGCTACGAAAAAAATCTTGCTGCATCCTACGACCAAGTCGGTTTTCGTTTTCGCAATACTTCGACAAATTTTTTCCGCTGGTTCATTTCTTTACTTTTAACATTTTAAAGGAAACGTCCAATGATTGGTGTTATCGGCGGCAGTGGTATCTACAATCTTGACAATTTTAACATCACCTCCACGCAAGAGGTGAGCACGCCTTTTGGCGCCCCATCAGATAAAGTGATGCTTGGCGAGCTCAATGGCGCTGAGATTGCCTTTATCCCACGCCACGGCAGTGGGCACCGACTCCTTCCACATGAGGTACCTTATCAAGCGAATGTTTTTGCGCTCAAAAAACTCGGCGCGCGCGCGCTCATTTCGGTATCGGCTGTCGGCTCAATGCGTCAGGAAATCCACCCTGGCGATATCCTTATCCCAGACCAATTCATCGATCGCACCATGGGCAGGGCCTCTACTTTTTTTGGTGATGGTCTGGTTGGACATGTTTCTGTCTCCGATCCTGTCTCACCAGAACTTGCGCAGCATTTTACTCAAATGATTGAAGAAGAAAATATCAAATGTCATAAAAGCGGCACTTACGTCTGCATACAAGGTCCTGCATTCTCAACACGAGGCGAGTCTGAACTTTATCGCACTTGGAATGTTGATGTGATTGGCATGACGGCCTGTCCCGAATTTAAACTCGCTCGCGAAGCCCAACTTCACTACATGACATTGGCGCTGGTCACAGATTACGACTGCTGGCACAGTGAAGAAGAGGATGTCAGCGCAGAGAGCGTCATTCAAACGCTTAATAAGAATTCTGCAAATGTAAAACGTATCCTGAGCAAAAGCCTGCCCGCTTTAAGCCAGCGCCTTACGCCACTCAACGCACTTGAACACGCACTGATGAGCGATCCTGCATTGCTCTCAAAAGAGCAACAAGATCTACTCGACATTTTAAAACAATAGAATCCTAAACTAAGGAACAACGATAGGGCCCAGTGAAAAATTGCTCACGGGCGATGGGTTTTTGGCCGGTGGAAACTGCCAAAGCAGCATGCGATCACTCACGCAGGCTGGTATATTACTCACCAGAATTTTATCCGGACCCTTAATTTTCGCCTCAGAGACACGGCCATTGACACCGATCAACCAATCCATGGTAAGTCGATAACTTCCGCCTTCAATTTGCTGACGCCCATAAGATTTATTAAAGCATATCTGAACATCACCCTGGTAATCTTTCACCGTAGAGATAATTTGATCTAAAGTAAGCGCGTTTTGCGACGCTTCAATTTTCTCTACAATAGGCTCCAAAGCCAGGGCCTTCTGACTGGCTTGCTCTTTCTTCACTGATTTGATGGGCTTAATCGGTTTCGCATTATGCAATTGCCTTAAGACTTCATCGACACGCTTATTGACCGCCATATCCATATCCGTGGCAGAAGGTCGACTCACCAAGACAAAAATAAGGGCGCTCGACAAAAGAATAATCGCGCCAAATAAGATAACAGTGAGGCGTTGCGGTGGCTCTACTGAGCGGGGAATTGATTTTTTAGGTACAACCCAACCCTGACTCAAATCTTCGGCGGAAGCATCCGAGCTCGCTTCTGTCCGCTTAAGCTCTTCTTGGCTCGGCTCTAAGCCAGCAACTTCGACACTGGGCCCACTCTCGATATCTGGCTCCTCGGAAAAATCTCCGGCAGGGGCCTGCGCTTCCTCAGCCTGATGCACGCCGTGAATTTCTTCCTGCACCAAATCACTTAAATCACTCCCAATCGCCGTCACCTGAGTGTCGCCATAAGTCTCTGGCACAGCCAAATCAACACCATCGATAGGGCTATCGAAAGTCAATTCATCAACGTCGTTCTCTGCAGCCCCGCCCATGGCTTGCTGCCTTAAGTCCGCCAAATTAAGCGAAGCGGCTCTATCAGGAGCGTCTGTCGCGCCCGCCTCTAAACCTAAATATGCTGCCAAAACAGGCACTTCAGCCACCGGCACCCAGTCAGCCATACCCGCTGACCACACCAAGCTCTCTTCATCAATTTCCTGCGCCAACCAACGCGCCTGTAAGGTTGGTCCCAACATAGGGCCGATCTGCTCCCCATCAATGGCCACATACCACTGACGTGTCTCGAGCTCCACATCCATCGGCAACGTCGTAGCTTGCTCGGCTGTCTTCTCAGCAAATTCATCGTCATCGTCTGAGGCATCATCAAAATCCTCTGAACTTTCCTGATCCTCTTGTCCACCTAAAGACGCCAACGCCAGCGCTTCAATATTTCCTCCGGTGTCCAAAGCCCCCACGGGCATTTGCAGCGTCTCTTGACCCACAAAATTACCTTGGGACTCCTGCGCACGCATCTGCATGCTTTCAAAATCTGCCGTGGTGAAAGCTTCGGTCGGAGGGTCAAAATGACTTACAACCGTATGTTCCGCATTATCGTCCGCAACGTGGGCACTCACGACAGCCTGGTGCTCGGCAACTTGTTGCATCTCCAAGCCCCCGTCACCTGCAACCGCTTCGCTTTCCTCATTGCCGGTACGCATTTTAATGTCGTTGATGTCTTCGGAACTAAAAGTGCGGGTATCAAGATCCTGAAAATCACTGCTTTCCATCACCAGAGTCGCTTCATGTTGTCCAAAAGCGATCTCCGCTTCTGCAGGCGAAATGTTCTCTTGTGCAGAGGTATCAGATAAATGCACCGTAATGATGTTCCCACATTTTTTGCAATTAACGCGAATACCCAAAGAACCGATTTTCGAATCTTCTACCCGGTATTCGGCGCTGCAATTCCCACAAGAAAAATCCATGATGTTATTTCTTACAAAAGATGGGCCGCACGGCAAGATCAAAGAGCAGCTTATGCAACCGACGTTTCTCTACCCATATCCTTGACTTCGAGTCCAAGACTCTTGCGTAGGCGCAGATACTCTTTAGATGCTGCAAATTTAATAAGCGCATCAACAAATTGTTTTGAAGGAAAAGCTGGACCTTCTGGAAGACCAACCTGAATACCACGGGCCGCCGTTGCCAAATCTCCACCCAAGACAAAACCTGAGCGAACCAGAGTATGTTCAACTCCGGCACAATATTGGCCCATACCACCGCCATCTCTGACACTGCGGTACGCCTCTAATGCACATGGCTGCAATTGCTGTAATATTTTCGTTGGCAATGACCTAAAAATACGTTGCCAATTCTCAACATCTTCGGGATCAGCATCAATTTCCACTTGCGGGTTATATACGGCACAAAGCCCAAAAAGAATGTGGCGCAACTCATCAACCCCGTAAACACTAGGTAAAAAGAGCTCTGGACGAGCACCAGCCAAAACACGACCAATCTGAAAGCGCACAGCAGGCTCATCTGCCTGTCGCAGGAGCTCATTATGCTCACCCACAACCAAGGCCGGAGGCTGTGATTGACAAAGTCTCAATGTTTCCATGGAGCCACGCTTCTCGTACAAGCCCACCGAAGGCAGATTAAAAACGTAACGCGCATAGGTGATTAGCTCAGCAACCGGTGACGAATCTCGCTCAAGATCGATCTGTTCACGCGACTTAAGCCCTAAACGCTTGGCCGGCACGGTTAAAGAATCCG
The DNA here is from genome assembly GCA_030749035.1 of Myxococcota bacterium. Classification (GTDB taxonomy): domain Bacteria; phylum Myxococcota; class XYA12-FULL-58-9; order XYA12-FULL-58-9; family JASMKV01; genus JASMKV01. The sequence goes on from JASMKV010000329.1 coordinate 36,840, forward strand.
GTGCCAAACGGCAAAGCGTGGCAAAAAGAGTACCGACAGGGTTTTCAACATCTGGATGCAGAAGAATCTTCCATTCAGTTTCACGCATCGACTCTTGTGGACGCTCAGGCAATGCTGTGAGTAAACGCTCGAAACGCTGCCGCTGCGGCTCGTCGAGACCTTCAGAAAAACCGATGATCTCACTCAAGACAAACACCGCATCCCAGTCTTCACTCTTTTCATATAAATCTAAGAGTTGACGGATAATCCCCAAAGGCTTCTCTTGCTTGAGCAACACCGCATGCAATCGACCGATGGCTTTGTCGCGCGTGTCCGGATTTTGTGCGTATAACTCGGTTAACATCGCATAATCGTCAGGCCGGCCTGGCTCGAGACTCTCAATGACCTCGTAAGCCATCACCCCATTTTCAGGTTGTTCCAAATAGTGGTGATACAATTCGGCCAATTTACGCCATAATTCGACACGCCGGCCCACAGATAAGTCTTTCGAACGTACAATCATAATACGATAATTGTACTCGAGCGCTTCCCAATCTTTTTGCTCGCGAAGAATACGTTCAACCGCAGTGAACGCCTTATCGTTGGCAGGAATATGCTCAAGCGATTGATTGTATTTCTGCACCGCCAAACGAGGATTGCGTAAAACTGTTTCGTAGAGATATCCCAGTCGGTAATTGAGCTCGGCTAAATTTTCTTGTCCTGAAGCGACTTGAATAGCCTGGTCGAAAACTTCTGCTGCGCGTAATGTGTCACCGCTTTCAATATAGAGCTGAGCAATATGCTGCAGATGCTCCAACGAAGGGTTCTTCATATGGCGTATTGGTAAAAGAATATTGATGGCTCGACCAATATCTCGCAATTTAAAACGGGCAAGATCTGCCATCTCTAATAAAACCTCAACGCGTGTATTTTCCGGCAATGCATCTGCCAAGCGGCTTAAACGCTCGAGGGCCGTCTCATAATTCTCAAGATTCTTATCAAGATCAGACAAACAACGCAGTGAATGTGTATGCCGGGGATCAATCGTTAAAGCTTTTTCAAACTGACTGTATGCGCGATCCGACTGTTGTTGCTTCAAGCATAAATCACCAAGCTGCCAATAAATGTCCACCGCTTCGGCATCCGTAAGACTGTCACGGTGGTAGCGCAAAATGGCTTGAAACACTTTCTCGGCTTCTGCCCATAAGCCTGCTGCGAGCAATGCCTGCGAAAGCCCCTCACCAGATGGCAAATACGTACTGTCGGCATCAAAAGAGCGGCGATAGTAATCGAGTGCTTCGTCGGCGCGGTTCAGATGCTCGTAGATCGTACCTAAACGGTAGCATTTTTGACAAAAAAGCTGGCGTTGTTTGCCCGCATCGAGGCCCGTGATGACCTTTCGATATAGCTCTTCTGCATCTTCCCATCGCTGTGAGCGGTAATAAATATCCGCCAAAGCATCGACCGAACGCAAGTGATGCTCGTCCAAACCTAAGGCTTGTTGATAGTAGCGCACGGAAAGTGCTTCATCATCTCGTACATCTTGATAATAGCGCCCAGCTTCATAAAAAAGTTCAACTTTGTCGTCACTGGGCTGCGCTGTTTCAAGCTCAGTCAAAAGATAAGTGCCATACACATCCCATTGTTCAGAAGAACGGGCGACTTCGCGTAATGCCTTAAGCGCCTGTGGACAATGTGGGTCAATCGCCAACGCTTTAGAATAAGCCTGTCGTGCGGACTCCCTGTCCATGACAACATCATTTTGAATCTCACCAATACGAACCCATAACGGCACTGCTTTGGGGTTTTCCTTCAAAATCGCTGCTTCAAGCTCAAGCATTTCAATGGCTTTTCGCCATTCCCCTGTACGCTCAAAAAGCTCACCCAGGCCATGCAAAGCAATCACATTGGTGCTGTCGAGTTCGCGTACGCGACTGTAGTATTTCTTTGCTGCAAGATAATCAGAAAGTTCTTCTTCAACAATGGATGCCGCACGCAAATAGATTTCAATGGCTTTATCGCTGTCACCAATGAGCTCCACATGATGCTCCAGGACTTCGACCAAACGCTGCCATGCCCCCATATCCGCAAGCAGACCTTCGAGCTTTTCAATAATAGATAAATGTTTCGCATCAAAAGTAAGCGCTCTCTCATAGCACTCAACGGCCTCACCGATGCTGTCTAAACGGTACGCAAAGACTTCCGCCATTTGCTCTAAAAGCGAAACTTTAACATCACTCTCTTCACCATGCTTTAATCGCAACTCTAAAATCTCAAGCAACTCACCCCAGCGACTCGTCTGATTATAGAGACGTTCAAGGGCATCAAGAGCGTCAACATGGACGGGGTCAATTTCCAAAATCCCACGATACCAATCAAGAGCTGTACCGCGATCTTCAAGCTGATCTTCACACAACCGCCCTAAGTGCAGGCGCAACTCCGCCGCATATTTAGGATCCGTTGTTAATTCTAATTGACGCACATAGGTTCGGCTCACATCGTGCCAGCGCGCCGCCTTCGTGTAGATATTGACCATCGAGTCATAAGCTTGCTTCTCATGTCTATCGAGTTCAACAATGCGCGTCAGCGCTTTAATCGATTCATCAACGTGGTTTAAATTTTGATGCCAGATATTTGAAATCTCAAAAAGGGTTTCTTTGCGCTTGTGGTCATCATCCAAATGCATCAGGCGCGCCTCAAGAACTGAGATCTGTTTATCAAAGCGTTCCGTTTGACCATAAAGGTCAATCAAATGGTCCATCGCCTCCATATTGCGCACATCAATATCAAGTATCCTGCGCAGAATGACTTCCGCAGATGTTCTGTCGAGCAAATGTGTCAGATAACAATGCACCATCCGCCAATACAAACTCAGGCGAAATTCAGGATCGGGCAACATTTCAACTTCGTCACGTAACACGTGAACATATTCCTCATGTCCACCAGTTTCATCGGCCAAGCGTTCAAGAATTTCCAGGGCATCTGTGTCCACCGGATTATCCCGAACAACCCGTCCTGCTGCCAGAAAAGCCAACTCTTTTTCACCAAGCTCCTGGTCGTAAATATCACGAATAGAGGTTAATAACGCACTTCTTGCTGTCACATTGGCATAAGGCATAAAACTCTCATGCAGCGAAAGAAGTTTGCGCCACTCATGCTTTGAGCGATAAATGCCAACAAGGGCCTCATAAGCGTCAGGGTTTGCAGGCTCGGTCTGCAAAATACATTCATACGCGCTTAAAGCCTTAGCGCCATCATCGAGTTCTTCACGGTACAAGCGCGCCGCATCTAAAAGAGAGCCCACTTTTTCACCAGTTTCAGTCTCTTCATCGGCGACGGCCTCAAGCGTTTCTGCCATATCCCTAAACGACTTCAACTTACGAAAATGCACAACCAGTTCTTTACGCTGGGAATTGAGTAAATGTGGATTCTCTCGTAATTCCTGAGCCAAAGCCAAAGCATCATCACGACGGCGCAGATGCTCAAAGAATACGGTCAAAAGGTCAAAACGCATCAGGTTTTGGTCTGCATCATTTAAGATCGGCAGCATACGATAAGCCGTATCTACAAACGGCTCCCACATACGTCGTGTACGATAAATCTCAAGAACCGCATTGAGTGCGCGAACATTGCCTGGCTCGGTTTCTAAAACCTCCAACCATGAACGAAGAGCTTCTTCTGAGCGACCAAGTTTGTCACCAAGAATTTCACCTAAGCGTGAACGCACTTCTTGTGTGCCACCCTCAACATCGTCACCACTTTCGAGCTGACCTTTGTAATGCTGGGCTAAGTCTTCCCAACGCTCTTCAGCTCTAAGGAGGATTTCCAATGCCTCTCGACAATCTTTTCTGGTTGGCTCCAAAGCAAGCACATTGAGCCAATGCTCTATGGCCATACGGTTGTTTGAAAGCTCTTCGGAAAAAAGTCGGGCCAATTCACAATGGATGCGCACCTGATCTTCGGGCCCGGTAAAGACCTCACGTTGCATATCCAGATTGTCTCTAAGCGATTCCCAATCGGCAACCTCGGTATAAAACTCCTCCATCGCACGAAGCGCTACAGGATTACGCTCATCAACATCCAAAATACGCTGGTAACAAGCAATGGCACTAACCCTGTCACCCAAATGCTCTGCCTGCATGTGACCTAAACGTAAAAGCAGTTCAACACGCTTGTCCGCATCCCGCTCGTTTTCAATCCTTCGGTCAAGGAACTCCGCTAAGCTCGCCCATTTTTGATTCGACTCCAGAATACTGTCAATGGCATCAAGGGCAGCAACATTATCTGGCGCATAACGTAAAACCTGGTGATAATATCCAAGAGCCCGCTCTGCTTCACCAAGATGCTCATTTGTCAAAGCACCCAAGCGCTCATAAAGAGATTGACGTAAACGTAAATCACCAAGCTCCTCGATGTCCGTATCAATAATCTCAATCAGTTCTTCCCACAAATCGTATTCTTCAGCGAGAATCTCCATGCGGTCCAAGAGCGTTAGTTCGGCACGGTTTTCACTATAAGCACGCGTTAAGCATAAAAAGGCCATATCCCCGACCCGCAACTCTTGCGCGTAAGTATCGGCCAGCGCCAAATAAATCGCATGGCGTTTGTGCCCATCGGAGGTCAGGTTAAGCTTTGAATCGAGAAGCTTCACATACTTTCTCCACGCTCCCTTGGCGCGATAAACCTCTTCAAGCACCCCAATCGCCTCAACACTTCCGGTTGCTGCGCGCTTTTCTAAATAATGCAGTGTTTGTGTATGCTCTGGATTCTCACTCAAAATCGCATCGAAAAGGTCAGTGGCCGCCGGCAGATCATCAAGCTCTTCTTCTAAAAGACAGGCCTTGCGAAACATTAAATCCAGTCGACGCATCACAATATCGCGTCCTCGACGTTCCGTTAAGCGGCGTATCTCACCTTCGAAAAAGTCCGCCAAGGTTTCCCAATCACCCAACTCCTTGAGTAAACGCTCTACCTCGCCAAACACAATGGGATCATCAGGCGTCAACCCCAATAATGCACGCAGAGTGTCAACGGCCTCAGAATACTGATGCAGTTCCATCGTTTGCAGTTCTGCAATCTCATTGAGGTACTGTCGCTTGCGCTGCTGGCTCGACGCTAAAGAAAACCGATGCTTCAAAACATCAATTAAATCAATAAAAGATTCACCGTCACGAAAGATGCCTTCTAACCCACCGAGCGCTTTTTCATCCCGCGGGTCCAATTCAAGAATGGCGCGATACACACGTACTGCAGCGGCAGTATCTGCAAGCTTATCGTAATAGATGGTCGCTGAGCGCCGGAGAAACTGTAATGCCAGCTGGGGATTCGCCCCCGTTGCCTCCTCGACATAAGCATCCGCCAATGATCGCAAGTCGCCACTATCGCTGGCGAGCTTTTCGATCCACATACGTACACCCATATCTGCAGGATCTTCACGTAGCGAAATACGCGCCATTTCAAATGCGCGGTCCTTACGGTCTAAACGCTTTTCAAAAATATCACCGATGCGACGCAAAAGACCTTTACGTTGATCAAGCTCATTCGTGCTTTGTAGGCGTTGTTTCAAGACCCAAGCCAATTGTTCCCAATCCTGATTGACTGTATAAATGGGCTCTAAGATTTGTGCGACATCGCTTTTATGCTCAAGCTGCTCAATGAGCCCCTCAAGTCCTTCAATCGCCTCTGAGTGATTACGCTTCTTGAGTAAAACTGCACGATAATCCTCTAAAGCTTCTCCGACACGCCCCAAAGCGACTAAAGCCTCCGCGCGTTTAACTTGATCCTCAAATCGCGCAGGATTGTTTGGCCCTAATTCAATCAGTTTGCCAAGAACATTCACCAAGCCGGCTGAAGGACCTTCCTCATGTAAATGGGTTGCCAATTCACGCAGTGATGCCAAATCATCCGACGGCGTCGGCAAATGCTGTCGTGCGTATGTTAACGCGCTTCCCTCTGGGCTCTCCGCAGAAAGCTTCTCCTTCTGGGCAGCGGCTTCTTCATCCATATTTGCAGCAATAAGAGGAGCGCCGCCTTTGTTTTTGAGTTCTTCGCTGGCGAGATTACCCAATTCAGACTCACCATCCACTGCTGCATCCTCAAGCATACTCTCTGAGGTTTCCGACACTGCCACATCAGCATCTTGTTCAGGGGCTGTCGTAAGCGCTGCATCTTCTTTTGTTTCGATCTCTTCTCTCGCTTCTTCTGTCGAAGTCAGGTCCCCTGCTGAAGGTTCAAGAGCCTCTTGCTCTGAAGCCGCCACTGCATCTTCCAAAGACTTAAGCCAGGAAGGAACCCCTACAACATCATCGGAAGGAGGTTGCTCAGAATCTGTCAATTGCTCTTGCAAACGGTCAATGGCACGACTCGCCCGCTTATCCTCTGGTGCCAGAGAAAGGATAAATTGGTAGGTCTGAACTGCTGCAAAAGGGTGATTCTTAATGCCATCGTAAAGCATCGCTAAAGTATGCAGTGCCTGAATTCGCTCCTGCCTATTTTCAATGCGATTAACCCCGTTTTCAAGGACACCAATAAGACGTGAAAACTGTTCCGTGCGCGCAGCCAATTCCTCGAGCTGCTCACAAAGTTCACCGGTCGGTTGCAACTCGAAGAGTTCACTCAAGACGGTCAATGCTTCTTGCGGTTTCTCTAAGGGTCCAGCGTAAAGTTGCCCCAGCTCGGCCAACACACCGGCCCGATCATGCCCCTGCAAAAGAGGTAATTCCTCTCGCAACTGATTCGCTCGTGAATAAATATTCTCTTCGACACTCATGCCTTAAATCGTATCCCCGTGCTGAGAAAAGACGCAGCTCACGCCTCAAGCTCAGCCTAAACCGCTTTATTAAAGCAGCCATATAGGCCTGTCCAGCGAGAAATTTCAATCCTTTAAACGCTTATGGTGCAATCTATATCGTAAAATCAGCTCAAAGAAGACTCGAACCCACTAATTGCCCCGTGCATATGTTTAAATATAGACAAATTAAGGGAAAAAAGGTTAAACCAAGAACATATGCAACCCTTTGGCGGAAAAATACGCGTCTTATGCATGCTCCTTGGCAGCTTCATCAGCACTGCCTGCGGCTTCAATTCGACGCAGAAAAACAGTGTTTTATCAGCGCCTTACGTCAATCTCGTGGGCAGCCAGCAGGTTCATAAAATAGAGGTCGAAATTGCCGACAGCATCACCAGCAGAGCACGTGGCCTCATGCATCGCAAAGAGCTCGGCGAAAACCACGGCATGCTTTTCATCTTTTCGAGTTCTTCGAAACGCTCATTTTGGATGAAAAACACCTATATACCACTCGATATGATCTTTATTGATGAACACCAAACGATCGTGGGCATTGTCGAAAATGCCACCCCGGAAACAACGACTGCGCGTACGGTAGATGCATCCTCACGCTATGTGTTGGAGGTCAATGGCGGCTTCTGTCAGAAGCATCAAGTCCCAGTCGGCAGCAAAGTCGACTTCCATTTGCACTGATGAGAACACAGGCTCTTGAATACGCTCTTCAAAAAATACCCCGCTTTTCTGCTCAGCACGACATTACACACAACCTTTGCCTGCGTGTTGTGTTTTGTTCCCCTCTTTGATCTGCTGGCCTTTGAATTTTGCTTTGCGATTTCATGTCTCGCCGCCCTGAGCGGACCACTCATTGGCTACTGGCAAATCGACGACAAAAAAAGTCCCCCAAACGCCAGCATGCTCCGTTCGGTTTTTCTCCAAGCACTCACCCACACACTTCCTGCATTGGTGGTGATCCTACTTAATGCATTACGAATACCTAATTGTAATTTCACACAGGGCCTCATGTTTTTTGTTTGTTTGCCCATCGCATCAAGTGTGTATGGGGCAGCATTAGGCTTGTTGTTCAGTCTGTGGACCCATCACCTTAGGAAAAAATTTCGAATTGCTCTGTTTTTCCTCTTGCTCGCCGTGCCGCTTCTGAACATTCTTTGGGGACTCTATACACAACCCGCCATTTTTGTTTTCGACCACTTATGGGGCTACTTCCCCGGTAGTCTTTACGATGAAGGGCGCAGAGTCGATGGTCGCTTAATCGCTTTTCGTGGCTTTACCCTCTTACGCTTAGTCGCCCTTTGGATTGGCATCCACTTCACACTCAAATGGAAAGCTGGGCAAACAAAAATAGTCACCGCATTGGTTGGCTTGATAATACTCAGCCTGAGCGTTATCACTTTGGAATATTCTCAGCGCAAAAGTCTTGGTTTTTATAGTGATCGACATTGGATTGAAGAAAACCTCTCTGAGCGCGCCGATATTCCCGGATTAACGATACACATGCCTCCCAGTATCAACGAGGAACAAAAACAAGCGCTCATTGCAGAACATCAACATCATTTAGCCAGCATCAAAGACAAACTGGGGCTCAAAAACCCTCAAAAAATAAATTCCTATGTGTATCTCAACCGCCAACAAAAAGAAACGTTGATGGGGGGAGCAGCAACCATGATTGCAAAACCATGGCTTAATGAAATTCATATTCACCATATTACTGTGCCGCATCCAATCCTCGCTCACGAATTAGTGCATGCCCTGGCAAGTAACTTTGGCTCAAAGCTGCTCGGGGTGAGTGCAAGATTTGAAATATTTGTCAATATGGGTCTCGTTGAAGGATTGGCGGAAGCCTTAAGTACTGTTCGTGGCCCCCTTGATTTACATCAAGCCGCCAAGGCACTTATAGAAAGTGGCAAAGCCCCCAAACTCGAAAACATTCTAGCCTCACCATTTTTTTGGACCCAGTCCGCCCGGCGCGCCTATAGCTTAACCGGCTCATTCTTACGTTTTCTGCTGGAAAAATACGGAACCGATGCAATACGAAGACTTTATGCGAATGCTGATTTTATAGGTGTCTACGACAAAGACCTCAAAACACTTCTCAAAGAATGGGAGGAGTTTATAGCGAAAATCAAGCTTCAGCCTCATGAAAAACCCATGGCCAAAGCACACTTCAAACGCAAAAGCATATTCAAGCGTCCCTGCGCCCACGAGATATCGTACCTCAAAGAACAAGCGCAAAAATGCACCCCGACCAAAGCCATCCCATATTATGAAAAGATATCGGCTTTGCTTGGGCATGCCACCACGGCCCAATATGAGCTCGCATTGGCCTTTAATCGGGCTGATGCACGTGAAAAATTTGAACAATTATCGCACGAATTACTAAGCACCAATCAAGTTAAAAAACATGAGCGCCACCGTCTTCTTGAACGCATGGCCGTCAATCTATGGACCGATGGGCGCCTACAAGAAGCTCAAGGTCATTTCCAAAAACTTCTTCAGGAGCACTTGAGTATAAACTCTGATCGCCTGCAATGGGTCCGTATTTGGGCGCTCAACAAAGAAGCCACAACCCATCAGAATATTTTAGCGTACCTGGAACAAGAAATGTCTGCCGCCGAAGCGACCCTTTTCCTGCAAGAGTCGCTAGACAAGGAGCCTGAGGATAAAACGTGGGCCTATCTTCTGGGACGACACCTCTTTAATCATCGTGCTTATACGCGTGCCCTCAGCCACTTAGAACAAAGCGCTCCCCACCCATTCAAGTTGATTGAAGGTGAGCGTATACGCCTACTCGCCGAGACTCATCGACGACTCAAAAACCAAAACGCTGCTCTGGAGAACTATCTTCTATACGCCAAGATTGCACCTTTAAGTGGTGAGCAGGCACGCGCAGCAGAATGGGTCAATCGACTCCAGCAAAATGTTCAAAACCGAGAATGAAAGCTGATGGCTTAAGCGCTCACCTCACTGGCCTTTAAAAGGCGCAGCGCCAACACCGCCTGCAAACGCGGTGTCATATCACCTAAGCGTCCGCGCAACCCATCAAAATAGGAGAGCAACATTTCGCGCTCTTCTTTTTGAGCAACCATAAGGTTCTCTTTGTCTGCAGAAGAAACTCTCGCTAAAGCTCTCTTCTGCTTTCGTCCCATGACCCGTAAGCGCTGTTCGTAAACATCTTCTATCTTTTTACCCGCCTCTACACACAAGGCCGTTAAATCTTCATCAATAAGAGTTTGCGCAGCCTTATAGTTGGCATCAACCAAGCCACGCCAGCGCCCAATCATACCACGCAAAGGGGCCGCATCCATTTTTTCCAAAGGACGCTCCACATCGTCCAGGATGCCTTCAAAGACAACCTGGCGCTTCCCACTTTCATCAAGGGCTATCGTAAAATCCTTCCCCGAAAAATAAGTGCCCAATTCCGGCGCGTCATCAGGTGCATCTAAACCGAAACGCCAAACAAACACGGCACCATCTTGTTTCCAACCGCGTAAAAGTGCCAACGATGCGCTTGCATCACTTTCCTGCTGGGCCCATTCAAAAGCCTGCTCCACCAGGGGGTGCCCAAAAGCAAAAAACTCAACATCTTCGTGATCAAGCGCGTAGGTCCTGTCATAAGTACCTACAACGACACTTTCATCATCAGAGCGACCACTCGAACTCGGTGCACCTTCAATACTGACCAATTCTGCGCTTTGCTCGCTCACTTCAAAACGACTGTGTTCGATAAAGTTTGATACAAAATTCTCGGTTTGTGCCTCAATATCCTCAGGTATACTTTCTAAGAATTCTTGTACGCGTTCCTGATTGAAGCTTGCATGGTCTAAAATAACATCAACGCCGCTGGCAATCCGTTCTCGTGAATCTTGTACTAATTTTTCTGTCTTGATAAAAAGTTTTTTCCATGCATCGGAGCCTCCACCTTCAAGAATCAGATCTGCCAATTCATCACTCACATACTCAAGAGCGTGATCGATTCCACCCACCGTACGATCAAGTACACCGATAGACTGCTGCATGATTTTGAGAATGGCTGCTTCATAACCACTCTTGAAATAAGGCACCAAAACATTCACATCATGACGTTGACCAACACGGTCAACACGCCCAATGCGTTGCTCTACCGTGGCCGGGCGCCAAGGCATATCGTAGAGCACAATATTGTGACAGAACTGAAAGTTACGCCCCTCACCGCCTGCTTCAGTCGAAAGCATGACCTTCGGGCCGCCGGCTTCACGAAACCATGCAACTTGCCGGTCCTGATCGCGCGGCGCCAAAGCCCGATGAAAAACCGCTACATCCTCTGCGTACAGATTGTCGAGTGAATCCTTCAACGCCTGTACTGCGACAGGCCGTTCAACAAAAACCAATAACTTCTCATCTTCCCCAAGCGCTCTGATTTGCTCAAGCAGCCAGCGCAGACGCATATCCACTGTAGGCAAACCCTTCTCATCAACAGGACCATGAATGACCGCGTCAACATAGGGCTCAATCTCATTGGCCAATTCGCGTGAAATGGGGCGCACAACATCCATCAATGCGCGTGGCGTCGCCCATAACGCGCGAAAGGACTCTCCCAGCAATTGGTTTTTATTTTCCATGCTGGTGAAGGTACGTAGAAGGTCTAAAATAACACCTTCACCAATATCCATCAGGTTTTCTTGTTGCTCACTGGGGGCAAGCGGAAAAAGCTGTGGGCGACGTTCAGGCAATCCGCCAACCGGTCCTCGTCTATTTCGGACCACAAAATCCGCTAAACCGTGTCTCTCCCGTAAAGCGCCTATAATGTCTGGCAGAATTGCAGCGCGTTTCTTATCGCCCGTTTTTAGTTTCGCAAAACGCTTAAAAGCTTCTTGATCATCCACATCGTCAGCAAAAATTTGCTTTGCTTGTTTAAGCACATCCTTATCGAACTCTTCTTTGTTTTCCACCGCCAGAGCTAAAGCTTTGCCTACTTCTCTCACAAGCCCTGCACGTTCTGTCGCTTCTGCAAAAACTTCCGGTGCGTCAAAACGTTCGCTGTCGAGCAAACGTAAAAGTGCGTGATATTCTGCTGGGTCGAGAGCCATCGGGGTTGCGGTCAAAAGCAGCAAATGCTTGGTTTTCTCCGCCAAGCCTTCGACAATTTGGTAGCCTCTGTTACCGCCCTCTGCCTCGTTCCAGCGCAAATGGTGCGCCTCGTCCACAATCACCAAATCCCAATCTGCGAGTAAGGCATTTTGCGCTAAATACACATCGGACTTAAGACTATCTATGGAGACCACGAGATGTTGATGTGCCTCAAAAGGATTTATTTCACTGTATTCCCGCTCAATATCACTAAGCCGATCTTCATCCAGAAGCACCGGCAAGTCATGAACTTTTCGATAAATTTCACCAAGCCATTGAATGCAGAGCGAGTTGGGCGCCAAAATCAAAACACGGTTGGCCCGGCGCTCCGCCCGCAAACCAGCAAAGATAAGGGCTGCTTCAACTGTTTTGCCCAGACCGACTTCGTCGGCCAACAAAAGTCTGACGGGATCATTGGCGACAGCACGTGTCGCCACATCGAGCTGATGGGGTAACCATTGGGCGCGTGCCCCCAAAATTGCGCTGTGCCCTGGCCTTTGCGCAAACTTGGCTAAGCGCAGTCCTTGAGTGCGCGCTCGTAAAATTTCAGGATGCACCAAATCCAATGATGCAAGCCGCTCCTTAGCGCCAACAGCACGAATATCGGGTATCAATTCATTCTCTGCACACACCCGCCCGTCATCCAGCTCATAAGTGAGCAAACCGGATTCGTTGAGTTCATTTGCCGTTTTAATTAAAACTTCATTGCCGTCTTTATCACGCACTTTCTCGCCGGAATTCATCTTGTAACGCATCAAGACCTGTTCACGACCGCTCGCTGCATAAATCCGCTCTTCAGCCAAACGCAAAAACCGTACGCGTACTCTGCGCCCTTCAATATGTGTCACCACCCCAACCCCCAGGGAAGGATCGGCCGGTGACCATACTAATTGTCCGGTGGTTTGTTTATTTTGCTGCATCTGCATGAATGTCTGCTCTTCTTAGCCTATTTGGGACATTTAAAACCGGCGAACATTGCCAAATGTAATCCAGAAGTGCAAGCAAACCTCCCCTTGCAACGCATTATTTTTCGCTTTTCTTGTGATTATCTTTTGAACTCTGGTCTCTGGAGGAGTAAGATCGGCTGGAGAACACTATGCCACACGTTGATTTACTTGATTTACCTTATTTTGAAGGACTCTCCTTGGATGATTTGGTCACTTTGGTTGATCTTCTCGAGCCAAGACAGTTTTCACCCGGAACCATTATTCTTGCAGAGCGCAGCATAGAACCAGGCCCGCTTTATATCGCCACAGCCGGCTCGGTAAGAATAACCAAAAAGAATCCTAAAGGTTTGGACATTCCGCTGGCAGAGCTCAAAAGCCCTACACTCTTTGGCGAGATTGAGCTTTTTTGCGAAATGCCACCAGTGGCAACCGTCACTGCAACCACTGAAGTTGCCGCCTTTGTTCTGGATCGACGAACCTTTGACAAATTGCTTGGCGACAAACATCCAGCACTGCTGCGCTTTACATACAACATGGCGAAAGTGGCCTGTCATCGTCTGGCCATTTGTGATGATATTATGGCCAGAAGCCTCGGGCACGAAGATCTCATTGCTTTGCGACGGCAAATATTTTCCAGTATGGCCCCTAAAGATAAATGGGCACAAACCACCGGCATGTTTAAATTACCTAATTTCACAAAACCGTAATTTAAACTCTAAGCCGAGAGTCGTTCAACAATCGCATCACCCATTTGCGAAGTTCCCGTATGGCCTCCCAGGTCTTCGCTCAAATGACCAGCATGAAGTGTTTGCATGACTGCATTTTCAATCGCCCGGGACGCTTCTCGATGTTCAAGATGCTCAAGCAACATTCCCATGGTAAGAATGGCGGCCAAAGGATTGGCTTTATCCATACCGGCAATATCCGGTGCTGAACCGTGTACCGGCTCAAAGAGACAAAGCCCATCCGGGTTTATATTCGCACTTGCGGCCATCCCCATACCGCCCTGCAGCTCAGCGGCCAAGTCAGTCACGATATCGCCAAAAAGATTGTTCGTCACAATCACCTCAAATTGCTCCGGCGATCTGAGCAAGGCCATTGCCAAAGCATCCACGTAAAAATGATTTGCCTCAATCGTTGGATAATCCTGCGCCACCTCTTTAAAGACCCGCTGCCACAAATCGTGCGCATAACGCATCGCATTTGATTTGTCGCTCATGGTCACACGCCCAAGATTATTCTTTTGTGCGTATGCAAATGCTGCCCTAATGATTCGTTCTACCCCTTTACGAGTATTGATATCTTCATTAATGGCGATTTCGTCTGCTGTGCCTTTTTTAAAATTTCCCCCAACACCAACATAAATGCCCTCGGTGTTTTCACGAAACACTTTAAAATCAATCGCATCATGCGTTTTCGCTTTGAGCGGGCAAAACTGATCTGCCAAACATTTAACCGGTCTAAAGTTAATATAGAGATCTAGCTCGAAACGTAAGGCAAGTAAGATTTCCCGACCGTGTTGCATATCCGGAACTCTGGGGTCGCCTAAAGCGCCCAAATAAATGGCGGCGAAGTCATTACGAAAGCGCTCTATCTCCCCTTTGGGCAAAGTCGTTCCATCCCGAAGATATCTCTCGGCCCCATAATCCAGCTCTTCAACCTCTAAATCTAAATCAAAACGGTCTCTTACCGTATCGAGTGCACGAAGAGCCTGGGCTGTTACTTCTGTCCCAATGCCATCACCAGCAATCACCGCAATTCGCTGCATGAAGTCTATCCTTCCCATTCCAAACTCTTAGACAGCCTGGTCGTCTTTGCTGGTAAGGTCATTTATAATAAAAAGTTAACACTAAAATATCGACCTTTGGCCCAACCTCGCTTATATAGACTGCTATGAAATCAAAATTACCACAAGTCATAAAAATTATTGTTTTTCTCTCTTTTGGACTTTGTGCATGCAGCCCAGGGCTCATTGCCGGCACAAAAATTCATAATACAGATGACAACAACGACATCTACAATATTGTCACCACTGTTCTCAAAGCACTCGAAGAGCAAGATTCTGAAACCATTCTTGGGTTTGTGTCGTCACGCTATTTCGAAAACATGGGTACACCCAATCCCGATGATGACTATGGTTATCACGAGCTTAAAGAGACCATACTCCCTGCAAGCATCAAAGCCACCAAGGAATTTTACCTGAGCTTTGAGATTCATGATATTGTGGCCAGCCAAAACCAGGCTTATGCGGATATTCGATACCGTTCACGTGCACGCATCGAAACCCCTTCGGGCGCATCGATGTGGGATAGCCACAAAGAATTTAATCGTATCGAATTCATTAAAACAGACAACCGCTGGGAAATTTCAGCGGGCTTATAAAGGGTATATGCGACATGGGTACATTAAACGCAGGCCAGGAAATAGATGACCAATGCACGAAATGCAAATTGCTTCTGGCACATACGATTGTGGCGATGGATGGCGAATCGGTCATTAAGGTTGAATGCAACACGTGTCACAGCGTACACAAATACCGCGGTAAAAAAGCGAAAACCAGCCGAGCAAAATCCACAAAGAAAACCGCCATCAAAGTTGCCCCATTCGAACAACTTATTGCCGGAAAAGATTTAAGTCGCGCCACACGCTATAAAATATCAACGGCCTTGGCACAGGATGAAATTATCGATCATGCTAAATTTGGCCTTGGCATTGTGACCCATGTCATGGGTGATAATAAAGTCGAAGTTGAATTTTCAGAAGGGTCTCGTGTTCTTGTCCACAAGCGCTGAGAAACACACATCGTCTTACCTAGGCATACATATTTGATGCCCACCTCGAACGCCGCACGCATGCCGCTTTGCCTCCACAGGCTTCTGTTATTACAAGACTTTATTCGATAGCGATCGCTTGACCATCGCGCGTTTAAGCGAAAAACCATTTCACAATGAATATCAGCCTTGGCCGGGACGTCTTTTGCTCCATAGGCCCACACCTTAGAGAACCAGAGTTCTTTTTAAAGACGAAAGGAAATACTCATGGGATCAACCGCATCTATGCAGACCAAATCTGAGCGG